>NZ_JBHVRT010000041.1:0-95246 GCF_042885555.1 Kitasatospora sp. NPDC058048
CCGATGGTACTGCAGGGGGGACCCTGTGGGAGAGTAGGACGCCGCCGAACAATTATTCAGAAGAACCCCCATCCGGGATCCGGATGGGGGTTCTTTGCATTTCCAGAACTGTGCGATCTATTCGTCGGAGCCGGAGCCGGAGCCGGAGCCGGAATCGGGCTCCGGTCCCGTCCCGGGTCGCGCCTTCTCGGTGGGCTCCTGCCCTTGGGCCTGGGCCTGGGCCTGCTGCTGGTCATCCGGACGCGGCGTCCGGGAAGCCTGTGCTGCCGGCGAAGGCTGACTCGACCCCTGACCCGACGGTTGGTCCGTCGCCGGAACCGACGGCTGATCCGTTGTCTGAGCCGGTTCGGCGGGAGCCACCGAGCTCTCCGCGGTCCCCCAGGCCGGGCGGCCGAGCCACTTGTCCGCGCTGTTGGTGAGACGGGCGACGCCTGTACCGTCCGGCCGCATGCTGTAGAGGTCGGCGCCGGCACCCGAGGGGGCCTGGGCGAAGACGATGGACTTGCCGTCGGGCGCGTAGGCGGCGGTGCCGTAGTAGGTGTCCGAGGGTGCGGGGGTGAGGGCGCCGATGGCGCTGCCGTCGGGGTGCACGGTGTAGATGCCTCCGCCGGGGGCGTTGTCGGGGCCGGCCGGGTAGGTGGTGAAGAGGATCTGGGTGCCGTCGGGGGACCAGTCCGCACGGTCGCCCGCGCGCAGTTCCCAGGGGGTGAGCTGGCGCAGCCCGGTGCCGTCCGCGCTGACGACGTAGATGGCGCGGCTGCCGGCGGGCTGCCCCGTGGCGCTGGTGCGGTACTCGAAGGTGAGCTGCTTCCCGTCGGGGGACCAGCTGGGGTTGCTGACGATGCCGGAGTAGGGCTTGTCGTTGGTGAGGAAGGTGAGCCGCTGGACTTCGGTGCCCTCGGGGCTCATCAGGTAGAGGTCCGAGTACTGGATCTGGCGGCTGCCGGTCGAGTCCTGGGCGCCCCAGGATCGGCTGAAGGCGACCTGCTTGCCGTCCGGGGAGAAGGCGGGGGCTCGTTCGTCCTCGTTGGCGCAGTCGGCGGTGCCGCTGTCGCAGAGCTGGTTGATCTGGTGTTCGGGGCCGCCGTTGGTGGGGACGGTCCAGAGCCGGGCGGTGCCGCTCTGCGGGTCGGTGCGGTCGAAGGCGATGGTGGTGCCGTCGGGGGACCAGTCCGGGCGGTCGTCGAGGGCGCGGGCCGGCGGCTTGGTGACCTGGTGCTGGCCGGTGCCGTCGGGGGAGAGGGTGACGATGGCGCTGCTGGTGCGGGCGGAGTCGGTGTAGGCGCGGCTGACGATCAGTCCGTTGTGCGCGGTGGCCGCGGGCGCTCCGACGGCCGCACCGACCACGCCGGGGGTCTCGGCCGGTCTCGCCTCGGGGGTGCTGGTGGGAGTCTCCGGCCGGATCTCGGAGAGCGGGATCTCCCCGGGTTCGGCTCCGCAGCCGGTGAGCAGGGTGCCCAGAAGCAGGAGGCCCGCACCGGCGCTCGCGCGGGTGCGGGCCCTGCCCGTGGGTGACTGCCGTGTGCCGGTGGTGATCCGTGCCATCTCCGCCTCCGAGCCTTTCGACCGTTCCGACGTGTGCCCCCGCCGCGGATTCAGGACGAAGGCCCCTGGAAGGAGCTGTCACTGTGTCAGACGGGTGGCGTCGGCGGTCGGGCGACACGCGACGGAGAGTTCCCGCTCGGTCGCACGGAGTAGACGGAGGGCGGGGGAGGCGGGGAGGCCGGCAGGTGGGGCGGAGAAGAGAGGAGAAAGGAGAGAGAGGGGGGAGAAAGAGCTGTCAGTCCCGGGCGGCGCGGCGCTCGGCCCGGGCGAGGGCCTCCGCCTCGTCCTCGGCCTCGGCGACCTCCAGGGTGGGGGCGGTGCCACCGAGGTGGGCGGGCAGCCACCAGGTGTCGTCCTGGCCGGAGGGCTTGGCGGGGTACTCGCGCTGGGCCTGGTCGAGCATCTCGCTCATGGCGGCGCGCAGCCGTCGGGTGACCATCACGGGCTTGTCGTTCGGTCCGAGGTGGATCGGTTCGCCGATCATGATGGTGACCGGGACGTGCCGCTTGGTGAGGGTCTTCGGGCGGCCCTTGGTCCAGAGCTGCTGGGTGCCCCAGAGCACGACGGGCAGCAGCGGGGTGCCGGAGTCGGCGGCCATCCGGGCGGCGCCGGTCTTGAACTTCTTCAGCATGAAGGAGCGGCTGATGGTCGCCTCGGGGAACACCCCGACCACCTCGCCGGCCTTGAGGGCGCGCACGGCGGCCTCGTACGCGGGCTGCCCGTCGGTGCGGTCCACCGGGATGTGCTTCATGCCGCGCATCAGCGGGCCGGAGATCCGGTGCTTGAAGACGTCGTCCTTGGCCATGAAGCGGGTCTTGCGCTTGCCGCCGCGGTACGCGCCGAGGCCTGCGAAGAGGAAGTCCAGGTAGCTGATGTGGTTGCTGACCAGTACCGCTCCCCCCCTGGCGGGGATGTGTTCGGCGCCCACGATCTTGATCCGCACGTCGAGCGCGCGGAAGGCGGTGAGTGCGGCGCCGATCACCGGCGGGTACACGAACTCTGCCACGGTCAGTCCTGACTTCCACGGGCCGGAGCCCGGTTCGGCGGGTACCCGCTCCGTTGTGCGGGCGGCGCCGACCGGAGCACGGCACTCCGCGGCGGTCACGGGTGATTCACGGAGATGATCCCCCGAACGAGTGCCCGCTGTCACCTGAGGCGTGCGGTCAAGCGAATTTTGGCGGTGTGATCTCCGTGATGAATTCGAACGGGAACTTTTCCGCCGCGCACATCACGCGCCGGCGGTGAGTCGGCCCTGGGCGCGCCGGACCAGGGGGTAGAGCTCGCTGCCCACGCAGTAGCCGAACGCGGCGTTGGCGAAGGCGGCGGTGAGGGCGGCCGAGCAGGCCAGCGCACCGAGCCAGGTCACCTCGGCGCAGTAGCCGAGGGCGCCGACCGCGGTGAACACCATGAGGATGCCCTGGTCGAAGCGGAGCGGCCGCTCGTCCTCGGTCTCGGAGGGCGGTGCGAGCCGGGGGAGCACGAGCGCCTGGAACAGCCGGACGTACGGGGCCATGCGCAGGCCGCCGAAGGCACCGAGGGCCAGGACGAGCGTCTGGGCGGCCAGGAGGGGGCAGTTGCCGGTGCGCAGGACGACGGCCAGGACGATGGAGGTGAGCGCTGCGGCGAGGCGGGAGCCGCGGGGATCGGTCTGCAACGGTGGCTCCGGGGGTCGCGACGGGCGGCGGCAGCGGCGGGGCGTCGGCGGCGGGCGTCAGCGTCGTCGGTGGAGGACGGCCCGGGCCGTGGCGGTGACGCGGCGGCAGGCCGGCGGCGGCGTTGGGCGACAGTCGGAATCCACCGGCCGATCGTACGTGGCCGGGCCCTGGCGGTCGACCGTGTTTCGGGCGCGGAGGGCCCTGCCGCAGACTGGGGGGATGACCTGGCCGCCGGTGCGTGTTGTGGTGCCTCGACGGTGGCCGGGACCGGCCCGCCGTGGGCCGGGCGCGGGATCGGGAGTGACGGGAGGCCGAGGGTTGAGCACCGAGGACGGGGCGGTACGGCTGTCGGAGGCCGAGTTGGGCGGGCCGCTCGGCACGCGGGCGACGCTGGTGCAGTTCTCGACGGCCTTCTGCCAGCCGTGCCGGGCCACCCGGAGGGTGCTCTCCGAGGTGGCCGGGATGGTCGACGGGGTCGAGCACGTCGAGGTGGACGCGGAGGAGCGGCTGGAGCTGGTCCGCCGGCTGGAGGTCCGGCGGACGCCGACCGTCCTGGTGCTGGACGGGGAGGGCCGGGTGGTGCGGCGGGCGGCGGGGCAGCCGCGCAGGGCGGACGTGATCGCGGCGCTCGGGCGCGTGGTGTGAGCGTGGTGTGAGCAATCCGGCGGCAGTTGTTCCGCCCCGTCGGGTGGAGTCGGCTCCGGGCTGGGGCAGGATGGGCGCAGGCGGCGGGAGCGGCCGAACGGCATAAGCTACTGGCCAGTAGTGACCGCTGCACTACCGGCGAGTATGCTGCCAGGAAGTTCCGGACCGGCACGGGAATTCGCTGCCCGGAGCGGGTGCGTGCCGTGTTCGCGCCCGCTTGCACCGCCGCAGCCGCCGGACGAGACCAGTACAGGAGACAAGGCCGTGAGCTTGAGGATCGTTGTCTGTGTGAAGCACGTGCCGGACGCGACGGGTGACCGTCGTTTCGCGGACGACCACACCACCGACCGGGAGGGTGTGGACGGCCTCCTGTCGGAGCTGGACGAGTACGGCGTGGAGCAGGCGCTGCGGATCGCGGAGGCGAACGAGGGCGCCGAGGTGACGGTGCTGACGGTGGGGCCGGACGACGCGAAGGACGCGTTGCGCAAGGCGCTGTCGATGGGTGCGGACAAGGCCGTGCACGTGAACGACGACGACATTCACGGCACGGACGTGATCGGGACGTCGGCGGTCCTGGCGAAGGCGCTGGAGAAGACCGGGTTCGACCTGGTGATCGGTGGTATGGCGTCGACGGACGGCACGATGGGTGTGCTGCCGGCGCTGCTGGCGGAGCGTCTGGGTGTGCCGCAGGTGACGCTGCTGTCGGAGGTGTCGGTCGAGGGCGGTGTGGTGCGGGGTCGTCGTGACGGTGACGCGGCGACCGAGCTGGTCGAGGCGGCGCTGCCGGCGGTGGTCTCGGTGACGGACCAGTCGGGCGAGGCCCGGTACCCGTCGTTCAAGGGGATCATGGCGGCGAAGAAGAAGCCGGTGCTGTCGCTGGACCTGGACGACCTGGGTATCGAGGCGGACGAGGTCGGTCTGGCGGGTTCGTGGACGGAGGTCGAGTCGGTGGCGGCGCGTCCGGCGCGGACCGCGGGCACGGTCGTCAAGGACGAGGGCGAGGGCGGCAAGTCGCTCGCCGCCTTCCTCGCCGACCAGAAGTTCATCTAGTCCCACCCGTTCGCGCATCCAACGATCGATCAGGAGCAACGAATCATGGCTGAGATCCTGGTTCTGGTGGACCACGCCGACGGTGCGGTCCGCAAGCCGGCCCTGGAGCTGCTGACCCTGGCCCGCCGCATCGGCGAGCCGTCCGCGGTCGTCCTCGGCGCCGGTGCGGCCGCGGCCGGCATCGCGGCGAAGGCCGGCGAGTACGGCGCGGTGAAGGTGTACGTCGCCGACGGCGCCGAGTTCGCCGACCAGCTGGTCGTCCCGAAGGTGGACGCCCTGGCCCAGATCGCCGGGGCCGGCGACGTCGCCGCCGTGCTGGTGACGTCCTCCGGCGAGGGCAAGGAGATCGCCGCGCGTGTCGCGCTGCGGATCGGCTCCGGCATCATCACCGACGCCGTCGACCTGGAGGCCGGCGACGGCGGCCCGGTCGCCACCCAGTCGGTGTTCGCCGCGTCCTTCCAGGTGAAGTCGAAGGTCACCAAGGGCGCGCCGGTCATCACCGTCAAGCCGAACGCCGTCGCCCCGGAGGCCGCCCCGGCCGCCGGCGCGGTGGAGAACGTCGCCGTCGCGTTCACCGGCAACGCCGCCAAGGTGACCTCGCGCACCCCGCGCGTGTCCTCCGGCCGCCCGGAGCTGACCGAGGCCGCCATCGTGGTCTCCGGCGGCCGCGGCGTCGGTGCCGCCGAGGGCTTCGGCGTGGTCGAGGAGCTCGCGGACGCGCTGGGCGCGGCCGTCGGCGCCTCGCGCGCGGCCGTGGACGCCGGCTGGTACCCGCACAGCAGCCAGGTCGGCCAGACCGGCAAGCAGGTCTCCCCGCAGCTCTACATCGCGGCGGGCATCTCCGGCGCGATCCAGCACCGGGCCGGCATGCAGACCTCGAAGACCATCGTGGCCGTCAACAAGGACCCCGAGGCCCCGATCTTCGAACTGGTCGACTACGGCGTGGTCGGCGACCTCTTCCAGGTGCTGCCGCAGCTCACCGCCGAGGTGAAGGCCCGCAAGGCCTGATCCCCGGACGACAGCGGAGGGCGTGGCGCCGAGTGGTACTCGGTGCCACGCCCTCCGTCGTTCTCCCTCGTTCTCCGGCAGCACCCCGGGCGCGCCGCCGCCCCGCCCGCCGCTCCCTCGGCCCAGCCCCACCGCGCCTGAATGCTGGCCCCGCCCGTCGTCCCCGGAGCGCGGCGCGCGGGGCGGCGGCCCGTAGAGTCGGCGCCGGCGCGTGACGCGGAGGCGGACGCGCCGGTCGAGCGCGTGGCGCACGGGCGCGGCGCGGTGGCGCGGGACGAGGCGAGGACGGTGGCATGGCACTGCTGACGGCACTTCAGGGCGGTTTCGGCGACGGGGCGGAGGCGCTGCGGATCGACGGCCGGGCACTCTCCCGGGAGGACCTGCTGGGCGCGGCGACCGCCGTCGCCGACCGGGTGGCCGGCGCCCCGGCGCTCGCGGTGCTCGCCAGGCCCACCGTCGAGACCGTCACCGCCGTGGTCGGCGGCCTGCTGGCGGGCGTCCCGGTGGTGCCGCTGCCGCCCGACTCGGGACCCAAGGAGCGCGAGCACATCCTGCGGGACTCCGGCGCGGCGCTGCTCGCGCACGCCGTCGGGGAGACGCTGCCGCAGGGCACCTCGGTAGCGGGGCTGCCGGTCGACCCCGAGCAGCGCTCCGCCACCACCTACGCCGAGCCGGACGCCGCGTCGACCGGTTTCGTGCTCTACACCTCGGGCACCACCGGCGCGCCCAAGGGCGCGGTGATCCGGCGCGAGGCGATCGCCGCCGACCTGGACGCCCTCGCCGCCGCCTGGCAGTGGACCGCCGAGGACACCCTCGTGCACGGCCTGCCGCTGTTCCACGTGCACGGGCTGCTGCTCGGCGTGCTCGGCGCCCTGCGCACCGGAAGCGGCCTGGTGCACACCGGGCGGCCCACCCCGGCGGGGTACGCGGCGGCCGGCGGCAGCCTGTACTTCGGCGTGCCCACCGTCTGGTCCCGGGTGGCGGCCGATCCGGACGCGGCGGGCCGGCTCGCCGCCGCCCGGCTGCTGGTCTCCGGCAGCGCGCCGCTGCCCGTCCCGGTGTTCGAGAAGCTGGCGGCGCTCACCGGGCACGCCCCGATCGAGCGGTACGGGATGACCGAGTCGCTGATCACCGTCAGCACCCGGGCGGACGGCGAGCGGCGCCCCGGCAGCGTCGGGCTGCCGGTGGACGGGGTCCGCACCCGGCTGGTCGGCGAGGACGGCGCGCCGGTGCCCCGGGACGGGGAGAGCGTCGGCGAACTCCAGATCAGCGGCCCGACGCTGTTCAGCGGTTACCTCAACCGGCCGGACGCGGACGCCGAGGCGTGGACGGCGGACGGCTGGTTCCGCACCGGTGACGTCGCGGTGATCGGGGCGGACGGCTTCCACCGGATCGTCGGCCGCGCCTCGGTGGACCTGATCAAGAGCGGTGGCTACCGGATCGGCGCCGGCGAGGTGGAGGCCGCGCTGCGCGACCACCCTGCGGTCGCCGACGCGGCGGTGGTCGGCGTGCCGGACGAGGACCTCGGACAGGCGATCGTCGCGTACGTCATTCCGGACGGCGCCGTGACGGGGGACCAGCTGACGGCCTTCGTGGCGGAGCGGCTCTCGGTGCACAAGCGGCCGCGCCGGGTCGTCCTGGTGCCCGAACTGCCCAGGAACGCGCTGGGAAAGGTGCTGAAGAAGCAGCTGCTGGCGGAGGCCGGCGGCAGCTGACGAGGGGGGTGGCGGACGCCCTCTCGGATGACGGCCGTTCACCCTGATGCGCCGTCGGTGCTCACCACCGGTGACCCTTCCATTGGCGCACTCCACTGCGCGCAGTGAGCGGACGCGTGCCTAACGTGACACGCAGGCAGAACCGAATCCCCGGGCGACACGCCGCGGCTTCCGGTCGCTGGACCGGAAGCCGCGGCGTGTCGGGCGGGGACCCTGCCGACAAGCACGGCCAGTCCTGGCCGGTCACAGCAATCCGCTGCAGTCCGCAGCGATCCGCAGCAGTGAAGGAAGTCAGCACGATGACCACCGTCAACACCGGCGCGCCGGCGGCCGCCGGCGAACCGACCGGGCAGCAGCCCGCCGCCACCGTCCGTACCTCCCGCCCGTCCCGCACCGCGCGACTCCGTCGGGGGATAGCCATGGTGGCCGTGGTCGCGACCGGGGCGGGCGTGATCGGCCTCGGCACCGGCGCCGGCACCGCGGCCGCCGAGCCCGCCCCGGCGCACGCCGGGTGGGACGGCTCCAGGTACTGGTTCAAGAACAGCCAGGGGCAGTGGCGCTGGACCTCGCACTACAGCGTGTACGCGGCCCGCACCGGGGGTGGCTCCGCGTCCGCCGCCAAGGCCACGAGCAGGCCCTCCGGTGGGATCCGGGAGGGCTGGGACGGCTCCCGCTACTGGTTCCGCAACAGCAAGGGCGAGTGGCGTTGGACCTCGCACTACGACATCTACCTGGACCGCACCGGCGGCGGCTCCTCGTCGGACTCCGCGGGCTCGGGCCACTACAACGACTCGGTCGCCGAGGACCGGGACGTCGAGACCGCGGTGCAGTTCGCTCTCGCCCAGCTGGGCGTACCGTTCCGCACGGCCGGCAACGGGCCGGACGGCTACGACTGCTCGGGCCTGGTGCAGCAGTCCTTCCGACGCGGCGGCATCGACCTGCCGCGCGTGGCCAACGACCAGTACGCGGCGACCACGCCGATCGGGGCGAGCCAGTTGCGCCGCGGTGACCTGCTGTTCTGGGCGCCGGACGGGACCGCCCGGGGCATCCAGCACGTGGCGATCTACCTGGGCGACAACAGGTACGTCGAGGCCGCGCGGCCCGGGACCAACATCCGGGTCTCGGGGATCAGCAGCGGCTACTACCCAGCGTTCATGGGGCGCCCGTAGCGGGGCCGGACGCCGGCCCGTCGGGGGTGCCGGGTCCGCCCGGTGCCCCCGACGGGCGCTGCGCGGGCGGGTCCCGGTGCTCGCCGACGCGTGGTCGGAGGTCCGTCGGGCGGGGCAGGGCTCCGCGGGCGCCGAGGCCGGTGACGGCGAAGGCCCCGGCGGCGACGGCGGTGGCGGCCGCCTCGGACAGCGTGGCGCCGCGGGCGAGCGCGGCGGCCAGGGCGCCGCAGAAGGCGTCGCCGGCGCCGGTGGTGTCGACCACCCGGACGGCGGGGGCGGGCAGCCGGGCGGACGTTCCGTCCACGGCGACCAGCGCACCCTCGCCGCCGAGGGTGACCACGGCGCCCTCGGCGCGTTCGGCCAGGACCCGGGCGGCCTCGGCGACGTCGACGGCGCCGGTGAGCTGGCGGGCCTCGACGGCGTTCGCGACGACCAGCGGGCGGCGTCCGGAGGGGCCGGCCTCCGGCAGGGCCCCGGCGGGGGCGGTGTTGTGCAGCCAGCGGGTGCCGCCCGAGGGGCCCGCGGCGGGGAGGGCGGCGGCGGCCGCCCGGATGCATTCCGCGGGGACCTCGTTGCTGGTCAGGACGACGTCGACGGGGAGCAGGCGCAGGCGGGTGAGCGCGGCGGTGACCTCCTCCGGGGTGAGGTGGGCATTGGCGCCGGGCACGACGACGATGCTGTTCTCGCCGGACGGGTCGACCATGACGATCGCCTGACCGGTGGGTGCGTCCGGGTGGGTGAGCACGGCGCCCGTCTCGACCTGCGCGCCCCGCAGATCGGCGAGCGCCGCCTCGCCCTCGGCGTCCCGCCCGACCTTGGCGACCAGGTGCGTCGCCGCCCCCAGCCGGGCCGCGGCCACCGCCTGGTTGGCCCCCTTGCCGCCGAAGCCCCGGGCGGCGCCGGTGGCGAGGACGGTCTCGCCGGGAGACGGGAGTACGGGGCAGCGGAGGATGCGGTCGGTGTTGACCGAGCCGATGACGACGACCCGACCGGCGGGAAGCAGCTTCATCGTTCCTCTGTACGCGGCAGGGCGCGGGTGGCGCAAGGAGGCGGGCGGTGACGGGCGAGCGCGGGGCGGGCACGGTGTGAGCACAGGGCGGGCACGGGGCGTGCACGCGGGAGCGCGAGGGTGCACGGGTTGGGGCGTGCGGAGCGTACGAGCGGGGCGTGCGCGGCAGGTCGACCCATCGGGCGCCCTGTGCTCCCGCCGTGGTGAAGGGGTGCAATTTTGATGTAGACCGGTCTGCATATTTCCGTCCACGGGCTCCTGACCTGGGCACATGCCCCTGTCACGGGGCAGATCGGGGCGTGGCGGCGGGCGCGCCGGAGAGGTATGGGGAGCGGCATGGCGCGGGTACCACCACGGGTGGCGCCGGTTCGACCGACGGGGGCGCTGCCCGGTGCGAACGGCACCGGGGGAAGTCGAGGGCAGGGGACGTTGTGATCGTCTGGGTCAATGGCACATTCGGGGCGGGCAAGACGAGCGCCTGCCGCGAGCTGGTGGAACTGCTG
The DNA here is from genome assembly GCF_042885555.1 of Kitasatospora sp. NPDC058048. Taxonomy (NCBI): domain Bacteria; kingdom Bacillati; phylum Actinomycetota; class Actinomycetes; order Kitasatosporales; family Streptomycetaceae; genus Kitasatospora; species Kitasatospora sp. NPDC058048. Next base: position 10,300 of record NZ_JBHVRT010000041.1, read on the forward strand.
CCCGGGAGCGTGCTCTTCGATCCCGAGCTGGTGGGCTTCGGCCTGCGCCGGATGCTCCCGGCCGACCGGTTGGCGACGGTGTCCGACTTCCAGGACCTGGCGGCCTGGCGCCGGCTGGTCCCCGAGACGGCGGCGGCGCTGCTCGGTGAGGTCGGGGGTCCGCTGGTGGTCCCGATGACCCTGCTCAGGGAGGACTACCGGGACGAGATCTTCGGCGATCTGGCCTCGCACGGGATCACGGTGCACCACGTCGTGCTGGACCCTGAAGAAACGATCCTGCGCGACCGCATAGCCCGCCGCGAGGAGTGCCCGGGCGATCCGCAGGGCAGCGAGCGGGTCCGCACCTGGTGCCTCGAACACCTGCCCCACTACCGCGCCGCCCGCCGCTGGCTGGTCGGGGACGCCCGGATGATCGACACCAGCGAGCTCTCCCCCCGGGAGACCGCGCACCGGATCGCCGAGCTGGTCCGGGTCGGCGCCGCCCGCTGTCCGATCGTCCAGACCCCGGACCCGACCGGGGACACCGTGGCCTCCGCCGTGCTGTTCTTCGACGAGCAGGACCGTGTGCTGCTGGTCGACCCGGTCTACAAGCCCGACTGGGACTTCCCCGGCGGCGTGGTCGAGCGCGGCGAGGCCCCCACCGACGCCGCCCTGCGCGAGACCGCCGAGGAGCTGGGCCTGCGCCTGGACCCGTCCACGCTGCGCCTGCTCGCCGTCGACTGGGAGCCGCGCACCGGCCCCCGCCGCGGCGGCCTGCGGCTGATGTACGACGGCGGCCTGCTGGACGAGGAGGGCCGGCAGCACCTGCTGCTCCAGCAGGAGGAGCTGCGCAGCTGGCGATTCGTCACCCTGGACGAGGCCGGCGAGCTGCTGCCGCCGGGGCGCTACCGGCGGCTGGCGGCCGCGCTGGACGCGCGGCGGAGCGGCGAGCTGCGGTACCTGGAGGCGGGGAGCCGGGTGGCCGTCGGGCTGGCGAGCACGGCGGACGCGGCGTAGGGCCGGTAGGGCGGCGGGGCTGGTCGGGGCGGGGGCGTCGGGGCGGGGCGGAATCCGTCGGCGCGGGGCGGGAGGCCGGCGTGGCGGCCCGTGGAACCCCATCCGGTGCACCTCCGGTGCGCAGGGCCGCGGTGGCGGGCGGGAGGATGGGGGCATGCCGTTCACGCTGAGCCATCCCGCCGCCGTCCTGCCCCTGCTGCGTGCCGCCGGCGCGCGCGGGCCCCTGGTGGCCTCGGCGCTCGTCGCCGGGTCGATGGCGCCGGACGTGCCGTTCTTCGCCGAGTCCCTGCTGCCCGGGGTGTACGGCCACGGCGGGCTGACGCACCGCTGGTGGGCGGTGCCGACGCTGGACGTGGCGGTCGCCGGCGCACTGGTGGCCGGCTGGCACGGGCTGCTGCGCGGGCCGGTGGTGGCGCTGCTGCCCGAGCGCTGGGCGGGCGGCGCCGAGGCACTGACCGCCCGCCGGGCTGCGGACACCCGGGACCCCGGGGACACCCGGGACTCCGGGGACACCCGGGGCCCCGCAGGCGTCGGGGCGGTCGGTGGCGCGGCGTGGTTCGCGGCCTCGGCGGCGATCGGCGCGGCCACCCACGTCGGCTGGGACGCGTTCACCCACGGGGGCCGGCTGGGGGTGCGGCTGCTGCCCGTACTGGACCGGCCGGTGGCCGGGGTACCGCTGTACGAGGCGGTGCAGTACGGCAGTTCGGCGCTCGCCCTGGCAGCGCTGGGCGGCTGGGCGGTGCGTGCGGTGCGGGCCGTGGAGCCGGTGCGGCCGGCCGTGCGGCTCGCGCCCCGGACCCGGCGCGCGGCCGTCGCGCTGCTGGGCGCGGCGACGGCCGCCGGGGTGGTGCACCGGCTGAGCCCACTGCGGCGGAACCTGGTGCCGGAGGTCTGCTTCGGCGCCGGGGCCGGGCTCGCGGCGGGCGCGGTCGGGTACGCGGCGGTGCTGGCGGCCGCCCGCCGACTGCGCGGCGGACGGCCGGACGCCGTCGGGCGGGCTCCCCGAGGCGCCGCCCCGAAGGTCCGTCAGACGGAGCGCAGTTCGGCGTAGCGGCGGAGGAACAGCGCCTCGGTGAGGGCCATCCGCTCCAGCTCCTGCGGGTCGACGCTCTCGTTGACCGCGTGGATCTGGGTGGTCGGCTCCTCGACGCCGATCAGCACGATCTCGGCCTGCGGGTAGAGCGAGCGCAGGGTGTTGCAGAGCGGGATCGAGCCGCCCTCGCCGGAGGTGACCATCGGGGTGCCGAAGGCCTCGGCCATCGCCTCGCCCATTGCCTCGTACGCCAGGCCGCCGGTGTCGGCGCGGAACGGCGCGCCGTTGCCCTGGCGCTCGACGGTGAGCCGGGCGCCGAGCGGGACCTGCGCCTCCAGGTGGGCGACCAGTGCGTCCTGGGCGGCGTGCGGGTCCGAGCCCGGCGCGACGCGCAGGCTGATCAGGGCCTTGGCGGTGGCCTGGACGGAGGAGGTGGCGCCGATCACCGGCGGGGCGTCGATGCCGAGGACGGTGACGGCCGGGCGGGCCCAGAGGCGGTCCGCGATGGTGCCGGTGCCGGTCAGGGCGACGCCGTCGAGCACCTTGGCGTCGGCGCGGAACTGCTCCTCCGGGTACTGCACGCCGGACCAGGTCTGGTCGGCGGTCAGGCCGGCCACCGCGACGTCGCCGTTCTCGTCGTGCAGCGAGGCCAGTATCCGGACCAGGGACTGGAGGGCGTCCGGGGCGGCGCCGCCGAAGGCACCGGAGTGCAGGTTGCCGGCCAGCGTGGTGACCGTGGCCTCGACGACCGTCATGCCGCGCAGCGAGGCGGTCACGGTGGGCAGGCCGGGGGCGAAGTTGCCGGTGTCGCCGATGACGATGGCGTCGGCGGTGAGCAGCTCGGGGTGGGCCTCGGCGTAGCGCTCCAGGCCGCCGGTGCCCTGCTCCTCGGAGCCCTCGACGATGATCTTCAGACCGACCGGGTAGGCGTCGCCGTGGACCTGACGCAGCGCCCGCAGGGCGGTCAGGTGCATCAGGATGTTGCCCTTGCAGTCGGCGGCGCCGCGCCCGTACCAGCGGCCGTCGCGCTCGGTCAGCTCGAAGGCGGGGCTGAGCCAGGCGTCCTCGTCCAGCGGGGGCTGGACGTCGTAGTGGGAGTAGAGCAGGACGGTCGGCGCGCCCTCGGGGCCGGGCAGCTCGCCGTAGACGGACTGGGTGCCGTCCGGGGTGTCCAGCAGCCGGATGCCGGTCAGACCCTCGGCGGCGAAGGCCTCGGCGACCCAGTGCGCGGCCTTCTCGCACTCCTCGACCGGGAACTGGCGCGGGTCGGCGACCGAGGGGAAGGCGACCAGCTCGGCGAGGTCGGTGCGGGCACGGTCCATCAGGGACCGGACGGCGTCGGCCAGGGGCTGTGACATCGGGGCTCCGAGGAGACGGTCCGCCCTGGGGTGGAGCGGGCGGAGGAGGTGGTTTGCGGTAGTGCCGATCATAGGCGGGCGGAACGGGGAGTTCCGAGGGTGCGGGGTGAGCGGGTGGCGCCGGTGCGGGGGCGGCGCGCTCGCCGGACGGGGCCGGACGCATAGGATTGCTCGACGTGACTGACTCCGGAAGCTCCGATTCCCGCAGCCCGCTCGACAGCCCGGCCGAGAACGGTCCGACCGACGACGCGGCCGCGCCGCTGGACGGCGTCTGGGACGTCGTGGTGGTCGGCGCCGGACCGGCGGGCTCCTCGGCCGCGCACGCCGCCGCGGCTCAGGGCCGCCGGGTGCTGCTGCTCGACAAGGCCGAACACCCCCGGTACAAGACCTGCGGCGGAGGCATCATCGGCCCCTCCCGGGACAGCCTGCCGCCGGACTTCCGGCTGCCGCTGCAGGACCGGGTGCACGCCGTCACCTTCGCCTACGACGGCAGGTACACCCGCACGCGGCGGTCCAAGCGGATGCTGTTCGGCCTGGTCAACCGTGACGAGTTCGACCTGCGCCTGGTGCAGGCGGCCAAGCAGGCCGGGGCGGTGCTGGTCACCGGAGTGACCGTCACCGGCGTCGAGCAGCGCGGCGGCGAGCACCGGACGGCGCTGGTGACGGCCGCCGACGGGCGGACCTTCGAGGCCCGTGCGGTGGTCGGCGCGGACGGCAGCGCGAGCCGGATCGGCCGGCACGTCGGCGTGACCTTCGACCAGATCGACCTCGGCCTGGAGGCGGAGATCCCGGTGCCGGCGCAGGTCGCCGCCGACTGGGCGGGCCGGATCCACCTCGACTGGGGCCCGCTGCCCGGCAGTTACGGCTGGGTGTTCCCGAAGACCGAGACCAGCAGCCTGACCGTCGGTGTCATCTCGGCGCGCGGCGACGGCGAGCGGACCAAGCAGTACCTCGCCGACTACATCCGCCGGCTGGGCCTGTCCGGGTTCACCCCCCAGGTCGAGTCCGGGCACCTGACCCGCTGCCGGGCCGAGGACTCGCCGCTCTCCCGCGGCCGGGTGCTGGTCGCCGGGGACGCGGCCGGACTGCTGGAGCCGTGGACCCGCGAGGGCATCTCGTACGCGCTGCGCTCGGGCCGGCTGGCCGGCGAGTGGGCGGTGAAGGTCGCCGAGGCGGGCGACGCGGCGGCGGTGCGGCGCGAGGCGCTGAACTACGCGTTCGCGGTCAAGGCCGGGCTGGGCGTGGAGATGCGCGCGGGCAAGCAGCTGCTGGGCGCCTTCGAGCGGCGGCCGTACCTGTTCCACGCGGCGGTCTGCCTGGTGCCGGCGGCCTGGCGGGCCTTCGCCCGGACCACCCAGGGGCAGACCTCCTTCTCCCAGGTGCTGCGGCAGTACCGGGCCGCGCGGCGGCTGACGGCGATGGCCTCGCGGTAGCGCGGTAGCGGCCGTCGTGGCGCGGGGCCGGTGCTCCTCCCTGGTGCGGGGAGGAGCACCGGCCCCGTCCTGCCTGCGACGCGGGCTGCGCGGGCCCGGGTCGCGGTGGGCGTGTACGTGGGCCCGGGGCGGGCTCGGGCGGACTACTTGAGGCCGGTGTCCAGCGCGGACATCAGGGTGCCGGACGGGGTGTCGCCGGACATCTCCCAGATCATGCCGCCGAGCAGGTTCTTCGACTTGAGGTAGGCGGTCTTCTGCGCGATCGACCAGGCGTCGTCGAAGGTCCACCACTGGCCGCCGGCTCCCGTGTAGCCGTACGTCGCAATGGACTTGGGGTCGTGGTAGACCTTGAGGCCGGAGAGGCTGGTGATCAGGTTGTTGTACCCGCGGGTACCGGCCTCGTCGGAGAACTGGCCCGGTGCGGCGCCGTTCGCCGACTGCCAGGCGCCGTTCGCGCCGCCGTCCGCGACGCTCTGCCAGCCGCGCCCGTAGAACGGGAAGCCGATGGTCAGCTTGCGCGGGTTGACCCCGGCGTTCAGGTACGTCTGGACGGCCGTGTCCACGCTGAAGTGGGTGGTGTACGGGTCGTTCGGGTCCTGGTAGAGGTTGGAGGCGTGGCCGGTGCGGTTCGGCTCCCAGGAGTTGTCGCTGCCCGAGCCGTGGAAGTCGTAGCCCTGGACGTTGGCGATATCCAGCGAGCCGAAGATCTTCGAGAGGTCCCAGCCGGCGGCGACCTTCGCCGGGTCGGCCGGGGTGAAGGCGGTGAGCAGCTTGTGCGAGCCGCCCAACGCGTCCAGCTGCTTGCGGAATTCGGCCAGCAGCAGGGTCAGGTTGCCCTTGTCGTTGGCGCTCCAGTGGTTGCCCGGGTGGCCGTCGCCGGAGCCGGGCCACTCCCAGTCGAGGTCGATGCCGTCGAAGATGCCGGCGGCCACGCCGTCGCCGCCGGCGCCGTTGTAGGCCGGCAGGTTGCCCTTGATCCAGGTGTCGATGCAGGACTTGACGAACTTCTGCCGGGACGCGTCGGTGGCGGCGGCGTCGGAGAAGTACTTGGAGTAGGTCCAGCCGCCGAGCGAGACGACCACCTTCAGGTTCGGGTACTTGGCCTTGAGCTTCTTCAACTGGTTGAGGTTGCCGCGGAGTTTGCCCCAGCCGTCGTCGGCCACGCCGTCCACCGACTGGTCGGCGCTCATCGCCCGGCCGTAGTCCGCGTCGGCGTCACCGGCGCCGGTGCCCTGGTCGGGGTCCTCCGGGTTGCCGCTGGTGCCCTTGGTGACGCCCGCCATGCAGGTCAGGTTGACCGGATCGATGTTCTCGAAGGCGTAGTTGATGACGTCGAGCTTGGCGGCGGCGCCCGAGGTGTCCAGGTTCTTGACGAAGTACTGGCGGCCGTAGATGCCCCACTGGACGAAGTAGCCGACCCGGGCGTACTTTCCGGCGCCGACCAGGTCCGAGGTGGTCACGGAGAGCGGGGCGGACGCGGGTGAGGCGTTGTCGGCGGGGTCCCGGGCCTTCACGGTGAACGTGTAGGCGGTGGACGGCGACAGGCTGCCGACGGTCGCGCCGAGCGTGCTGCCGGTGACCGTGGCCGCCAGGGTGCTGCCCTGGTAGACGTCGTACGCGGCGACCCGGACGTTGTCGGTGGCGGCGTTCCAGGCGAGCTTCACGTCCGTCGAACCGACCGCCGTCGCCCGGAGGTTGGTCGGCGCGGTGGGCGGCGAGGTGTCGGTGGACGGGTCGAAGGTGGACGCGGTGACGGACGGGCTGAGCGGGCCGGTGTTGCCGCGGCTGTCCTTGGCCCGGACGGTCAGGGTGTACGAGGTGGCCGGGGTCAGGCCGGTGACCAGGACGCCGGTGGACGGGCCGGAGGCGAGCACGGTGCCGCCGCTCAGCACGTCGTAGCCGACGACCGGGAAGTCCCCGCCGGTGGCGGCCGGCCAGCTCAGCGCGAGGGTGTGCGCGGTGGACTCGGTCACCGTCGGGGTGCCCGGCGCGGACGGCGGGACGTCCGCGGAGCCGTCGCACTTGTCGCCGTTGATGCGGCAGTTGAGCGGGGTGGAGACCGGCCCGTTGCCCACGAACCAGAAGCTGTACGGCTCGGTGGTGCTGTGGGCGTTGACGGTGGAGTTGTAGAACGCCGCCGTGGCGGTGACGTGCCGGCCGTTGACGGTGGCGGTGCCGTTGTAGCTGTTGCCGATGGTGACGCCGGCCGGGAGGTCGAACTCCAGGGTCCAGCCGCTCACCGCGGCGGCGTTGTCGTTGTGGACGATGTAGGTGCCCTGCCACCAGGAGCCGTTGTCGGCGCTGGTGAAGGTGGCGGTGAGCTTTCCGGCGGCGTTCGCCGGGGCGGCCAGCGCGGTGAGCGCGGCGAGGGGAAGGAGCAGGACGGAGAGCAGTGCCAGCAGTCTGCTGCGCACGCGCGGGCGCCCGGCCCGGGATCGAGCGGACATGGTTCTCCCTGTGGCTGTGGGGGTTGAACAGGGTGACGTAGAACCTTGGTTGATCCATTGATCCGTGTGCGATCGATGCCTGTGCCGTGGGGAGGCGAAGGCATGGGAACTGTAGGAGGACTGGACCAATGCGTCAACAGGTCTGTACCACTGACGGGCCCCCGGACCCCGCCCCGGCCTCCGTCAGTTCGTTCCCGCCCCCGTCAGCTCGTCCCCGAGCGGGCTGCGCCGGTACAGCACCGAGCGGCCGTGCCGCGCCCGGGTGACCAGGCCGGTGGCGGCGAGGACGGAAAGGTGCTGGCTGACCGCGCCCGGAGTGACGCCGAGGCGGAAGGCGAGGTCGGTCGTGGAGGCGGGCTCGGCGAGCAGCGCGAGCAGCCGGGCCTTCGGCGCGCCGACCAGCGCCGCCACGGCCTGCGGCGGCACCGGCGTGCCCCGGCCGGCCAGCCCGGCCTGTCCGCGTGCCGGGTAACTGATCTGCGGCGCACGGTCATTGCTGATCATCGTGATCGCGCCGCGGACGAAGAAGGTCGGGCAGAGCACCAGGCCGCGCCCGTCCACGGGCGTCTCCACGTCCCCGTCCGTCCAGTTCCGGCTGATCGACAGGACGCCGTTCTCCCAGTGGAGCCGGTGGTCCAGGTCGGCGAAGAGGGCCGCCGCGCCGTGGTGGGCGAGCAGCCGGGCGCGGTAGACCAGGTCGGCCTCCAGAACGGCGCGGGCCTGCGGCCACCAGGTCGGGGCGAGGCACACCTCCCAGTACTCCTCCAGCGTGTCGGCGATCCGCGCCAACAGCCGCTCCGGGCGGGCGAGTCCGGCGGCGAGTGCGGCGGGCAGCGGTTGGCCGTGCGAGAGGAACGTCTGCTCCAGTTCGGCGCGCAACTGCTCCGGGGGGAACGCCCGGACGGTCGCGATCTCGGAACGGAACTCGGGGGAGGGGGAGGTGGGGCGCGGCGTCAGGAAGTCGGGGACGAAGCGGTTCTCGGCGACGAGCGAGAGCAGAAGACGGGAGTCCAGCCGTTCGAAGGTGGGACTGAGCTGCTCGAAGGCCCTGGTCTGGAGGTGGTAGACGCCCGGGTGGGTCCACATCCGCAGGCTGAGTGCCGCCTCGTGGATCGGGGAGACGGCGAACCAGGTGGTGGCGAGGTCGGCCAGGCGGAGCGTGAACCGGTGCACGGGGCATCCTTCTGCGGGGATCGGCCGGGGCGGGCGGTCCGGCTTAGGATTCAGCCAGAGCCTAAAGGAGTACTGGTCCGCTCCGGCGCGCGGTGGGATCCATGCATGACCACCTCGACGGCGGAGTCCTCCGCACCTTCCCCTGCCGTGCCCGAAGACCGGGCTGCGCCTGCGACCCCCCGTGCCACCGGGGTCGCCGCCGCGCTGCGACGCCGGCTGCACCCCGACCCGACGGTCCGTCGGCTGGCGGGGATCACCCTGGTCAACACGGTGGGCAACGGCCTCTCCCTCTCCGTCGCGGTGCTGTTCTTCACCCGGGTGCTCGGCCTGAGCGCCGCCCAGCTGGGCCTCGGGATGACCGCCGCCGGCCTGTGCGGGGTCGTCGCGAGCGTGCCGGCCGGCCGGGCCGCCGACCGCTGGGGTGCGCGGCGGGTGCTGGTGGTGCTGGTGTCGGTGCAGGCGATCGGCACCGCCGGGTACGCGCTGGTGCACAGCTACCCGGCGTTCGTCGCGCTGGCCTGCCTGGTCTCCGCGGTCGACCGCGGCTCCGCCGCCACCCGGAACGCGCTCTACGCCGAGGTGCTGCCCGCCGACCGCCGGGTGGCGGGCCGGGCCCACCTGCGGGTGGTGACCAATGTCGGGATCTGCCTGGGAACGGCTGTCGGCGCGATCGCGCTCCAAGTGGACACCCGGCCGGTGTACCTGACGGCGATTCTGGCCGACGCCGCCTCCTTCGTGGCCGTCGCCGTGCTGTTCCACCGCCTCGACATCCCGCAGCGCCCGTCGGTGACCGGAGCGTCGGCGCCGTCGGGGTCCGGGGCGGCAGTGTGCGAGCCGTCCGAGCCGTCGGAGTCCGGGGCGCCAGCGTCGGAGCCGTCCGCTCAGACCGGAGTCGCGAACCCGTCGGACCCGTCGGGCCGGGGCGTCAAGCAGGGCCGGCGGCCGAACCCGGCGCTGCGGGACGGTCCGTTCCTGGCCGTGACGGTGCTGAACGCACTGCTCTGCCTGCAGTTCGCCGTCCTTGAGGTCGGCGTACCGCTCTGGATCGTCCAGGAGACCGACGCGCCCCGGATCACCGTCGCGGGCACCCTGATCGTCAACACCCTGCTGGTGATCACCCTGCAGGTGCGGGCCACCCGGGGCACCGAGGAGCGGACGGGGGCCGCCCGGGCCTGCGGGCGCGCCGGAGTGGTGCTGGCCGCCTCCTGCCTGGTCGTCTCGCTGGCGCACGGCCTGCCCGCGGTCGTCGCGGCCGTGGTGGTGCTCGGCGGGGTCGCGCTGCAGTCGCTCGGCGAGGTCGCCGCGCAGGCGGGCGGCTGGGCGCTCAGCTACGACCTCGCGGGCGAACGCGATCACGGCGCCTACCAGGGCGTGTTCAACGCGGGGACGGCGGCGGCGCTGATGGCCGGTCCGGCGCTGGTCGGCGCCCTGGTCATCGGGTACGGCATGGTCGGCTGGGTCGTCCTGGGCGCGGTGCTGGCCGCGGCGGGCCTGGCGATGCGCCCCGCCGTCCGGTGGGCCGGGCGGCGGGAGGCGAGCCCCGGCGCGGTGTGAGACGCGACGGCCCCGGGCCGGCTACTCGGGGACGATCGCCATCGCCTCGATCTCCATCAGCACCTCGGGCTTGAACAGGGCGGCCACCTGCATCGCGGAGGAGGCCGGCAGCGGAAGGGAGCCGAAGTGCTCGTCGCGGGCCTCGCGGACGGCCGAGAGGTGGGCGATGTCCGTCATGAAGTAGGTGAGCTTCACGACGTGCTCGAACCCGGCCCCGGCGGCGGCCAGGCAACGCCGCAGGTTCTCGAAGACCTGCCGCGCCTGCGCCTTCGGATCGCCCTCGCCGACCAGGTTCCGCTGCTCGTCGAAGGCGACCTGGCCGGACACCTGGACCATCCGGCCGCTGCCGGTGACGACCTGGGTGTAGCCGGTACCGGGCGCGACTCCGGGGGGCTCGGTGATGTGGGTGAGATGAGAGGTGGTCATGGCGCGGATCCTGATCCATGATCCGCCACAGCCGCAAGCCCCGGCCCCGACGGCCGACCGGCCTCAGCGCACCACCTCGGGCAGTTCGCGCAGGAACGGGCGGTCGGTGGAGGGGAGTTGGGCGGCCGGTCCGCCCGAGCGCAGCACCACGTCGAGGACGGCGTCCGGATCGGCGGCGTAACCACCGCCGGCCCACGCCGCGTTGGCCTCCACCACGGCCCAACGGCCGTCCTCCGTACGCCCGACGTCCACCACGGCGGCACTGGGCAGCGGCGCGTCCGACGCCGACGCGGCCAGCACGTCGGCGGTGAAGGCGAGCACCTCGGCGGTTCCCCCGTCGGGTGCCCTGTCGGGTGCCCCGGCGGTCTCCAGCGGTGCGACGGACAGGTCACCGTCCACGGCGTAGCGGGAGCCGGCCCGCACCGCGCCGTCCAGGACGAACAGCCGGTACTCGACGCCGAACCGAACGACCTCGCTCACCAGCACCGGCGTGTCACCGTCCAGCAGTTCGGGCCCCGGCAGCGTCCCGCCGTCGGGGTGGACCCGGGCGGCGAACAGCTTGTCCACCGGCGGCTTCACGAAGGCCGGGCGGCGCAGCCGGCGCGCCTCGGCCAGGGTGCCGAAGGAGACCCGGCGTCCGGTCAGCGCGAGCGGCAGCCGGGTCAGCCAGTCGGCGGCGGGCTCCAGCAGGCCGAGGCCGAGCTCCCGTCCGACGGCGTCGCCGAACAGCGGTCCGCCGTACACGTGCACCGCCGAGCCGCGCAGCCCGGGCGGCGCCTGCCAGGACGTCGCGGTGCACGCCCGCAGGCCGCGGCGTCCGGCGGCGGTGCGCAGCTGGAGGCCCGTCTCGTTGATGCGCGGCGCGAGCAGCAGGACGGGATCGGCGGTGGTCATGGCGACGATGCTGCCCCCGGTGCTGGGCCCGCCACCACCGGATTTCGGCGGAGCCGAGCGGCCGGGAGCCGGTAGCGCCCGGCCGCTCGGCTCCGGCCGAGGGGCGGGTGGGCTCTGGCCGAGGGGCGGGTGGTCATGCCAGAGTCGTGCCGCGTTGTCCGGGCACCTCCCGGACCGCACCCGCAGTCCGACCCACCCGCAGTCCGACCCACCCTCAGCCGGAAAGCAGGCCCGCCGATGACCAGCGCAGCGCCCCTCGTCCACGTCAGCACCGCCGACGCCGTCACCACGCTCACCCTCGACTCGCCGCACAACCGCAACGCGCTCTCCACCCGGCTGATGGCCGAGCTGCACGCCGGGCTGGCCTCCGCCGCGGCCGACCCGGAGGTCCGCGCGGTGGTGCTCGGACACACCGGCAAGGTGTTCTGCGCGGGTGCCGACCTCTCCGAGGCGACCGGCGCGGACCCGACGGTCGGCCCGCGCGGCCTGGTCGAGCTCCAGCGGGCGATCGTGGACTGCGCGAAGCCGGTGATCGCCGTCATCGACGGGCACGTCCGGGCCGGTGGGCTCGGTCTGGTCGGCGCGGCCGACCTCGCCGTCGCCGGACCGGCCTCGACCTTCGCCTTCACCGAGGTGCGGCTCGGCCTCGCGCCCGCCGTCATCTCGCTGCCGCTGCGCCCGAAGCTGGAGCCGCGCGCCGCCTCCCGCTACTACCTCACCGGCGAGGTCTTCGACGCCGCCGAGGCCGCCCGGATCGGGCTGATCACCAGCGCCACCGACTCCGCCGAGTCCACCGGCGTGGTGCTGAAGGGCCTGCTGGACGCGCTGCGCCTGGGCTCCCCGCAGGGCCTGGCGGAGTCGAAGCGACTGGCCAACGCCGAGGTGGTGCGCTCCTTCGAGCGGGACTCGGACGAGCTGGTGGAGCTGTCGGCGCGGCTCTTCGGCTCGGAGGAGGCGCAGGAGGGGATGCGGTCGTTCCTGGAGAAGCGGCCCGCGCGCTGGGTGCGCTGACGGCGGGGTTCCCCGGGCGGCGGGTCCGCTCGCCCGGGTCCGCTCGCCCGGGTCGGCCCGCCCGGGGGCGGCGCCGCCCCCGGGCGTCGCGGCCGCCCGGCCGCGGCGGCGTCACGACCAGCGGACCGCCGCCGCGTCGCTCCAGAGACCGAGCAGGTCCTGGTCGCCGATCGCCTTGGTCTCCGTGGCCCGCTCGGCGGACAGCCGGTTCCACAGCAGCGGGTAGAGCTCGTGGGCAGGGCCGGTGAGGGTCAGGTCGGCCGGCTCGGAGCTCTCGCCGGTGGTGACGACCGGCGGCTCCTGGGTGATGGTCAGTCGCCAGGAGCCGGCCCCGTCGGTGGCCCGGACCTGGAGGGTGAGCGGCCGGTCGCTGCGCAGTGCGGAGCGGCTGCGGGTCATGAAGCCGCTGACCAGCTCGTCGATGCCGTCCAGGGCGAGCGCGGTGTCCACGACCGGACCGGGCGTCCCGGCGGCGGCGTCGGCGTCATGGCGGTGGATGGAGGTCTCGTGCGCCTGGCGCCGGGCCCAGAACGCCAGCGGGCGGGGCGAGGGCAGGAAGGTCCAGCACTCCAGGTCGGCGGGCGCGGCGGTGAGCACGTCCACCAGGGCGGCGTGGCCCTCGCGGTACCAGTCGAGCAGAGCGGCGTCCGAGGGCATCGGCCCGACGGCGGCCTGCGCGTCCGCCTCGTCCGGCCGGGCCCGCAGGCCCTGGGAGGGAATGGTGGCGGCCCAGCGGTGGACGGAGCCGATGTGCCGCAGCAGGTCCGTCAGCCGCCACTCCGGGCAGGTCGGTACGGGGGCGGACAGCTCGGTGCGGGCTGCGGCCTCGGCGAGCCGGGTGCCTTCGAGGCGCAGCGCGTCGATGTGCTCGGTGATCTCCATGGGACGGAGTCTTCCACCGCGATCGGCCGCCGGTCGCGGACTTCGGACATTTCCTCGGACGCCTCCCGGCGATCGGGCGGACGCTACGGGCCGGTAACGTGAGCGCATGCCGATAACCCGTTCCCTCGTCTCAGCCGTCCGGACCGGTGGCCGCCGCGCCGCCGGACGCCTGGTCCACCGGGGCTGGCGCTGGGTGCAGCGGACCGGCGCGGTCACCAACCGCAACCCCGGCCCGTACCGGTTCGGCGAGCTGGGGGACGGCACGACGCTCAGCTTCCCGCTCGGGGCGGTGTTCAACGAGCAGTGGATCACCATCGGGCCGTTCTCGATCATCGGCGAGCGGGTCACCATCAGCGCCGGGTTCCTGCCCGGGCTCGACCTCGGGCCGGAGCCGATCGTGCGGATCGGCGGCGGCTGCGTGATCGGCCGCGACAGCCACATCGTCGGCCACCAGTCGATCGTCATCGGCGACGACGTGTGGACCGGGCCGGGCGTGTACATCAGCGACCAGGCGCACGAGTACCGGGACACCGAGCTGCCGATCGGCAAGCAGTGGCCGCGCAACGAACCGGTGGAGATCGGCGCGGGCAGCTGGATCGGCACCGGTTCGGTGATCCTGCCGGGGGCGCGGATCGGCCGCAACGTGGTGGTCGCGGCGGGGGCCGTGGTGCGCGGCGAGGTGCCCGACCACAGCGTGGTCGCCGGGGCGCCGGCCAAGGTGGTGCGCCGCTGGACCGAGGACGAGGGCTGGCAGCCGCCGCTGCGCCACGACGCTCCGCAGCCGGTGCCGGACGGCGTGACCGCGGAGCAGCTGCGCGCCCTGGTCGGCTGGGACCTGCGACTGCCGGGGGAGTCGGGCTGACGTCACCCGCGAAGGGGCCGGCGCTCTTCGCCGGTGCAGTGCCCTGAACTCGCGAGCGGCCTGAACTACCCCGCGAGGGAAGCCTGTTCGGCGGTACGGGCGGCGATGGCGGCGGTGATCCGCGGGACGTCGGCGGGGCGCGTCGGATCCAGACCGGTCAGCGCGGCGATCCGGCGCAGCCGGTAGTCGACGGTGTTCGGGTGCAGGTGCAGTGCGCTCGCGGTGTGCCGGCGGTTCAGGCCCCCGGCCAGGTGGGTGCGCAGGGTGATGAGCAACTCCCCGCTGTCGGCCAGCGGTTCGAGCAGTGCGGCGAGCCGGGAGCGGGCCTGGCCGGGCCGGGTGAGCTGGTACTCCAGCAGGATGTCGTCCAGCCGGTGCAGGCCCGGAGGCCGGCCGAACGCCCGGGCCACGTCCAGGACTTCATGGGCGAGGGCGGCCGCGCCGGGCACCTCGGCGGGGGCCGCGGAGGCCGCCCCGGCCAGTACGGGGGCGCCGGCCGCGCGGGCCGCCGCGGCGAGGGTGGCGGCGAGCAGCGGCCAGGGCGCCTCGTCGGGATCGTCCCCGTCCGGACCGGGTGACGGCCCGAACGGGACGAGCACCAGGCCGCCCGTGGGGGTGAGCGCGGTGAGTGCCGACTGCCGGGTGCGGTGGTCGAGTTCGGCCTCGAAGCGGCGGAGCTTGCGGCGGGCGGCGATGCCCGGGTCGATGCCGGGGGAGTGTTCGTCGGGGTGGTCGGCGACGGACAGGCAGAGCACGGCGTACCCCGAGGGCAGCCGGACCCCGGCGCGACCGGCGGCCCCGTCGGCGGGGGTGCCCGCGAGGAGCGCGCCGAGCAGGGAGTGCCGGGTGGCGCCGCGCCGGTCGGTGGTCGGGTGCCGTCCGTCGAGGTAGCCCGCCCCGGCGGCGGTGGCGGCCCGGCGGAGCTGGTCGAGCAGCAGCCGGTTGAGAACGAGCAGGTCGCCGGCGTCGCCGTCCCGGGCGTGCCGGGTCACGAATTCCCAGCAGACCTCCAGGCCGAGGTGGTGGGCGAGCAGCACGGCGTCCAGCGGCAGGCCTTCCTCGGCGCGCCGGGCGGCGGCCTCCCGGACAGCGGTGAACTCCTCGGTGGGGGCGGGGGCCCCGGTGCGTACGGTGTGGGCGAGGGCGCGGATGCGGCGTTCGGTGTCCCGGGTCAGCTCGCCGGTGAGTTGCTCGCGGGGCATCCGGCGGTAGGCCGGCACCCGCTCCACCAGGGCGGCGACCACGGTCTCGGCCAGCTCCCGTGCGCCGCCGAGCAGTCGCTGGTCGGCCGGGAGCCCGCCGATGGCCGGGACGCGCCAGTCCGGCGGCCGGTCGGAGGTGTTCGGGGGCGGGCAGTGGGGTGCGTTGTGACCGGTCACAGAGAACACCGTCCAGGTCTGGGGAACGCCCAAGGGCCGGGCCGGAGGGGCGACCGCATGATGGAGCCCTCGGGTTACCTGTTGGTAACAAACTTCCGCTGTGGAGGCAACAGTTGAGAACCCCACTTCTCCGCTTCCCCGCAACTCCCGTGCGCGGCAGAGCCGGTGGCGCGCTGGGCGTCCTGCTGCTGGCGGGGGCGCTGCTGGTCGGGGCGACGGCGTCGCCGGCGGGCGCCGCCACGTCCCCTTCGGTACCGGCTGCCGCCGCCGTGACCGCAACGCCTGACGGATCCGCCGACCTGCCGCCCGACGGTGACACGGTGGCCTCACCGCCCGGCGCCAACGACTGGACCTGCCGGCCGAGCACCGCGCACCCCGACCCGGTCGTCCTGGTGCACGGCACCTTCGCCAACCGCTACGAGAACTGGCTGGCGCTCTCCCCGCTGCTGAAGAGCCTCGGGTACTGCGTCTTCGCCCTCGACTACGGGACCATCCCCGGCATCACCTCCAGCGGCAGCGGCCTGCTGCTGCCGATCGGCGGCCTCCGGCCGGTCCCGGAGTCGGCGGCCCAACTCGCCCGGTTCGTGGACCTGGTGCGGAACGCGACCGGTGCCGCCAAGGTCGACATCGTCGGGCACTCCCAGGGCGGCATGATGCCGAACTACTACCTCAAGTTCCTCGGCGGCGCCTCCAAGGTCGGCAGGATGGTCGGGCTGGCACCGTCCAACCACGGCACGACGCTCGACGGGATCACCAACCTGGTGCCGTACTTCCCGGGCGTCGCGGACCTGATCTTCACCGTCTGCCAGGCCTGCCGGGACCAGGCGGTGGGTTCCGACTTCAACAAGGTGATGGCCTCCCGGCCGGACACCGTGCCGGGAGTGAGCTACACCGTGGTCTCGACGGTCCTCGACGAGGTCGTCACCCCGTGGCGGACCCAGTTCCTGAGCGGCCCGGGCGTCGACAACGAGGTGGTGCAGGGGCACTGCCCGGTCTCGCTGGTGGAACACGTCGGGATCGCGTTCTCGCCGACGGCGCTGCACCTGGTGACCAACGCCCTGGACCCGGCGCACGCCACGCCGGTGTTCTGCGGGTGAGTCCGACGGCGGGCCGGTGACGGCGCTCCTGCCTCCGGGTGTTCCGGGAGGCGGGAGCGCCGTTCCGTGCGGGTGTGCGGGTGTGCGGGTGTGCGGGTGCGCGGGGGCGGCGGCTGCCGACGCGTCGGCCCGTCCGCCCGCCGGCCTGCCCGCTGTCAGGGGGTGGTGCGGAAGCCGACGACGGCGGTGGTGCCGTTCGGGTGCAGCGTGTACGTGCCCGGGGCGTGGAGCAACGCGGCGTCGTAGCGGGTGAGTTCGACACCGTCGACGGAGGCCGTGCCGGCAAGGCAGACCAGGAGGCCGGTGCCTGCGACCGGGACGTCGACCGCGGTGGCCGTGGTGGCCAGCTCCACCGTGGCCTGGACCCGCCCGCGGCGCGTCATCACGTTGAAGTCCACCACCGGGCCGGCCAGCAGGCGGCAGTCGGTGGTGGCGTCGCCGGAGAAGGCGAACGGCCGGAACGGCGCGTCGACCAGCTGCTCGGTGCCGTCGACGGTGAGTGCCATGCCGGGGCCCTCGACCAGGGTGATCACCCGGTCGATCCCGGGAAACGGGGAGAACGGCCCGGCCGAGGCGACGTCCGCGAGGCTGACCCGCCAGTCGAAGGCGTCCAGCCCGGCTCCGGTGGGGAATCCGGCGACCTCCCTGGTCACGCCGCCGCCGTTGAGCCACGCCGTCGCCGGGCGCTCGCTCGCCCGCAGTACCTGGAAGCCTTCGCTGCTCGTCATGGCCCCGCATCCTGTCACACGGCGGACGGCGGACAGCGGATGACGGATGACAGATTTCATCATCTGTCATCTGTCATCCGTCGGTTGTCGGCTGTCACCTGTCGGCTGTCACCCGCCGCCCGACCGACAGCGGCAGGAGCGCCGCCACCGTGGCCGCGAGCGTCACGGTGGTGAGGGCCAGCGGCAGTCCGGCGGCGTCGGCGAGGAAACCGATCACCACCGGGCCGATCAGCATCCCTCCGTAGCCGAGCGAGGAGGCGAACGCGACGCCCTGCGGTCCACCGGCCTCGCCGGCCCGGGCGATGGCGAGCGGGAAGAGGTTGGCCAGGCCGAGGCCGACCAGGACGAACCCGCAGATCGCGACCGGCACCACCGGTGCCAGGGCGGCGATCAGCATGCCGACGGCCGCCGTCAGCCCACCGAGCAGCATCAGCCGGTTCTGGCCGAGCCTGATGGACAGCCAGGTGCCGCCGACGCGCCCGCCGGCCATCGCGAATGCGTACGCGCCGTAGCCTGTGGCGGCCACCGCGGAGCTCGCACGGACGTCGTCGGTGAGGTGGAGCGTGGCCCAGTCGGCGACCGCGCCCTCGCCGTACGCGGTGCAGAGCGCGGTGAGGCCGAGCAGCAGGACGAGCAGTCGGGTGCGGGTGCGGACCGAGCCGGCATCCGCCGTCGCGATTCCGGACGGCTCCGCGGCACGGCCCGTACGGCCCGCACGATCCGTACGGCCCGCATGATTCGGTGCGACGGCTGCCGCCGCCGGGCTGCGCAGCAGGACGATTCCCGCGCCGACCGTGACGGCCATGCCCAGCGCGGCGCTGAGGGCGAGCGCCCACGCGGTGCTCAGCGGGCCGGCGAGGAGTCCGCTGACCCCGGTGCCGGCCAGCCCGCCGAAGCTGTACCCGGCGTGGAAGCTGGGCATCACGGGCCGCCGCAGCTGCGCGACCAGGTCGACGGCGGCGCTGTTCATCGCGACGTTGGCCCCGCCGTACCCCGCGCCGAACAGCAGCAGCACCCCGCCGAGCGCGGTGACCGAGTGGGCGTGGGCGGGCAGCAGGACGGCGAGGCTGAGCAGGGCGAGCGAGCCGACGGTGACCGGGCGCGAGCCGTACCGCAGGCAGAGCCGGCCGATCATCGGCATGGTGAGGACGGCGCCGATGGAGAGGCAGAGCAGGGCGAGCCCGAGGGCGCTGTGCGAGGCGCCGACCTGCCTGCGGATGTCGGGGATGCGGACGACCCAGGCGGCGAAGAGGAAGCCGTCGATGGCGAAGAACGCGGTGAGGGCGACACGTGCGGCCCCCCAGGGGCTGTCGGCCGCCGGGGGTGTGCTGCGAGACTGGGAGGAGGGATGATGGTTCGGGCGCGCGAGTGGACCGATTTTGTTTCGAAGCGACACAAAGTCACAATAGGGGCGTGCAGCTCTCACCATCAAGCCCGAGGCCCGGTACCGGAACCGACTCCGACGCGCAGCGCGACAGTCACCGCCGCGCCGCGCCCGACCGGGGCCGGACGCTGCTGGGTCCTGCGCTCTCCCTGATCCACACGGGCCAGACGCCGACCCGCTCGGCGCTCACCCGAGCACTGGACGTCACCCGGGCCACGGCCGGCGCGGTCACCGCCGAGCTGGAGGCGCTCGGCCTGATCACCGTCGACTCGCGCCCGGCGGGCGGGGGCCGCGGCCGCCCCTCGCACCGGCTCGCGATCGACCCGCAGGGCCCGGTCGTGGTCGCCGGGCAGATCCACGCCGACGGACTGAGCGTCACCCTGGCCGGCCTCGGCGGACTGCTCGACCCGCCCGTCCATCTGCCGCTGCCCGCCGCCACCGACCCGGTCCGGATGCTGCGCGCCGTCGCCGTGGCGGGCGCCGAGCTGGCCCGCGCGACCGACCGTCGCTGTCTGGGTGCAGCCCTCGCGCTGCCCAACCCGGTCACCGAGCCGGACGGCGCCGCCCTTGCCGCGCTGCACTTCGCCTGGCCCAGCGGCACCCCGGTCGCCGACCTGTACGACGTCGAGGTCGGACGCGCCGACCACGGTCCCAGGGCGATGCGCCCGCTGCCCACCGCGATCGCCAACGATGCCAACCTGGCCGCGCTCGCCGAGTACCGGCACGGTGCCGGCCGAGGCGCCCGCCACCTGCTCTTCGTCACGTCCGGCCACCGCGGCGTCGGTGGTGCGCTGGTCATCGACGGCCACCTGCACACCGGCAGCGCCGGCCTGGCCCTGGAGGTCGGCCACCTCACGGTCGACCCGCAGGGCCGACCGTGCAAGTGCGGCAACCGGGGCTGCCTCAACTCCGAGACCGACCCCGACGCGCTGTTCGCCGCCGCCGGACTCACCCCGGAACCGGGGCGCCCGCTGCTCGACCAGGCGCGCGAGCTGTGCCGGGCGGCCGCGACGGACGACCGGGCGCGGGCGGCGGTGGAGCACGTCATCGACCGGCTCGGGCTCGGCCTGGCGGGCGTCGCCAACATCCTCAACCCCGACCGGGTGGTCCTCAGCGGGCTGCACCTCCACCTGCTGGACGCCGCGCCCGACCGGCTGCGGTCGGTGGTCGCCGAGCGCAGCCTGTGGGGGCGCAGCGGCCGGGTGCCGATCGTCGGCGCGGAGCTGGCGCACGGCGCGCTCGCGGGCGCGGCCGAACTGGGCTGGGGACCGTACCTGGCGGATCCGCAGTCGGTGCCGGTTCTGCCTTGACGGTAGATCGAGGGCAGTAGAGGGCAGTAGAGGGCGATAAAGGCCGATGAGGCGATCGGGGCGGTGGAGGCGATAAGCGGAAGCTGGGACTGCGAAAACGGTCACTTATCGTGACTCTCATACACTCGTAGTGAGCAGTGGGGGGCCATTACGAGGGAGACAGCGACCATGAGCACCCAGCGCGGCACCCAGCCCGGTATCGAGCCGACCGTCGACGTCGACCGCTCCGACCCGGAGTACCGCGCCTGGCTCAAGGAGGCGGTGCGCAAGGTCCAGGCCGACGCCAACCGCTCCGCCGACACCCACCTGCTGCGCTTCCCGCTGCCCGCTCAGTGGGGGATCGACCTCTACCTCAAGGACGAGTCCACCCACCCGACCGGCTCGCTCAAGCACCGCCTGGCCCGCTCACTCTTCCTCTACGGGCTCTGTAACGGCTGGATCCGGCCCGGCAAGCCGGTGATCGAGGCCTCCAGCGGCTCCACCGCCGTCTCCGAGGCGTACTTCGCCCAGCTCATCGGCGTGCCGTTCATCGCCGTGATGGCCAAGAGCACCAGCCAGGCCAAGATCGACCTGATTCAGTTCCACGGCGGCGAGTGCCACCTGGTCGACCGTTCGGACGAGGTGTACGAGGTCTCCGCCCGGCTCGCGGAGGAGACCGGTGGGCACTACATGGACCAGTTCACCTATGCCGAGCGGGCCACCGACTGGCGCGGCAACAACAACATCGCCGAGTCGGTCTTCGCCCAGCTGCGCCTGGAGCCGCACCCCGAGCCGGCCTGGATCGTGGCCACCGCCGGTACCGGTGGCACCTCGGCGACCATCGCCCGGTTCGTCCACTACATGCAGTACGACACCCGGATCTGCGTCGCGGACCCGGAGAACTCCTGCTTCTTCGACGGCTGGGTGCACCACGACCCGGACGCCGTCTGCGAGAGCGGTTCGCGGATCGAAGGCATCGGGCGGCCGCGGATGGAGCCGAGCTTCGTCCCGGGGGCGATCGACCGGATGATGAGGGTGCCGGACGCCGCGTCGATCGCCGCCGTACGGGTGCTGGAGCAGGTGCTCGGCAAGAAGGCGGGGGCCTCCACCGGGACGGGCCTGTGGAGTGCGCTGCGGATCGTCGCCGAGATGCGGGCGGACGGGCGGACGGGCAGTGTGGTCGGCCTGATCTGCGACCCGGGGGACCGCTACCTGGACAAGTACTATTCCGACGACTGGCTGGCGGGCGAGCGGATCGACATCGCGCCGTACCGGGCGGCGCTGGAGTCCTTCCTCGCGGGCGGTGCCTGGGTGGGCTGAGCCCGGTGGGCGGACAGTCGAGGGCCGACGGATGACAACTGTCAGCTGACAGATTTCATCATCTGTTATCTGACATCTGTTGTCTGTCGCCTGTTCGCCCTCGCCTGTTCGCCCTCGGCTGTCCGCCTGAGGCCCGAGGCCGTCACCGCCGGATGACCGCCCGGCCGCCTGCGAGGTCGATCCCCGTACGTTTCGGTGCGCCGTCGTGCTCGTCGTCCCGCAGCACCAGTTCGACCCGCCGCTGCTCCAGCTGCACCCGCTTGCCCGGGTAGAGCAGCGCGTGCAGCTCCTCCGTGGCGGTCGCGCCCGCACCGCGTCCGCCGCCCGCTTCCGCCGTCGGGCGGGCGCGCAGCCGCCGTACCACCGCGCCCAGGAAGAACACCACGACCAGTCCGGCCGGCAGCAGCAACCCGCCCGCCGCGCCCGTCAGCAGCACACCCATGTCCGCCTCAACGGCCCGGTACGGCCGACGAGTTCCCCTGTCGCGACGCTGCCTGCCTGCTCCCTGCTCCCCGCTCCCAGTCGCCGCCGCTACGGCAGCGGCGCGGCCGGCAGGTCGGCCGGGACGAGCAGCTGGAGTTCCTCCGTGGACGGGTTCGCGAGATGGGCGATCCGCACCGCGTGCCGCTCGACCATGGTCTCGAAGACCTGCCGTGCGGTGCGCCCGTTGCCGAAGGTGGGCCCGCGCTCCAGCCCGCCGAAGTGTTCCAGCAGCGACTTCTCCGTGTCCTCGGAGAGCGCGTACTCGTGCTCGGCGCACTGTGCTCTGGCGATCTCCAGGAGTTCGTCCGCTGTGTAGTCGGGGAAGCCGATGGTGCGGGAGAAGCGGGAGGAGACGCCGGGGTTGGCGGAGAGGAAGCGCTCCATCTCGGCGGTGTAGCCCGCCACGATGACGACCACCTCGTCCCGGTGGTCCTCCATCAGCTTGACCAGGGTGTCGATCGCCTCGCGCCCGAAGTCCCGTGCCCCGTCCTCGGGTGCGAGCGCGTACGCCTCGTCGATGAAGAGCACCCCGCCGCGTGCCCGGTCGAAGGCGGCCGCGGTGCGGATCGCGGTGGAGCCGATGTGCTCGCCGACCAGGTCCACTCGGGCCACCTCGACCAGGTGCCCGCGCTGGAGCACCCCGAGCGAGGCGAGGATCTCGCCGTAGAGCCGGGCGACGGTGGTCTTGCCGGTGCCCGGGGCCCCGGTGAAGACCAGGTGCCGGCGCAGCGAGGGCGCCTTGAGTCCGGCCTGGCGGCGGCGACGGCCGACCGAGATCAGGTCGATCAGCGTGCGCACCTCCTGCTTCACGGTGGCCAGTCCGACCAGGGAGTCCAGCTCGGCGAGCGCTTCCTCGGCCGGCCGGCAGTCCGGGATCGGCGAGATGGCCCCCGAGCCGCCTGCGGGCGGTGCCAACGCCGGTGCCACCGAGGCCAGTTGGGCCGCGCGCGGCGCCGGTACGTCGGGGGACCCGAAGGACGAGCCCAGCCCCGGCCCGCGCCCGGAGGCCGGTCCGGACCCGCGCCCGGGCCCCGGTCCCGCACCGCCACCGGGGGCGGCGGGGGCGGCCGGTACCGGAGCGGCCGCGACGTCGTCCGAGATGCACCCCTCCGTGACCGGCCCCGGTTCGGAGAACTCGAACCCGGTC
Organism: Kitasatospora sp. NPDC058048; assembly: GCF_042885555.1. Classification (NCBI taxonomy): domain Bacteria; kingdom Bacillati; phylum Actinomycetota; class Actinomycetes; order Kitasatosporales; family Streptomycetaceae; genus Kitasatospora; species Kitasatospora sp. NPDC058048. The sequence goes on from NZ_JBHVRT010000041.1 coordinate 33,196, forward strand.
CGCTGGTTGTGTTCGGCCCGGCACCGGATGAGCTGGGTCCGGCAGCCGTCGATGATGTGGAAGCCGAAGCCCTTGCCCTGGGAGACCCGGCAGTCCTCGAAGGTGCCCCGCCCCTGCGCCGAGACGTACACCCCGGCGTCCGTGCTGGCCCGTACGGTGCAGTCGCGCAGCACCGGGTCGGCGCCCTTGGTGACGATCACGCCGGTGGCCACGTCGGAGATCTCGCAGTCGGTGAGGAGTCCGCCGCTGCCGTGGTCGCGGAACCAGAGCCCGGTGCCCGCCTCCTGCACCCGGCAGGAGGCGAGGGAGACGGTGGCCCCGCCGCTGACCGAGACCGCCGAACTGCGGATCCGGCTGAACGAGCAGCCCTCGGCGGTGGCGGCGGAGTCCCGGTCGAGGACGAACAGGGCGTCCGGCAGGTCGTGCAGCGAGCAGTCGGTGAGGGTCAGCCGGGCACCGTCGCTGACCCACAGTGCCGGGTACTCGCCGGTCGAGCTGTGGATCTGGCAGGACTCGGCGACGGCCTCGGTGCCCTGGTCCCAGACCGACAGCGCCCCGCGCCCGAAGTCCCGGACGGTGCTGTTCGCGAGGCTCAGCCGGGCGCGTCCGCGCAGGTCGGCGCCGTTCTCCGGCAGGTCGTGCACCCGGCAGCCGGTGAGCACCAGTTCGGCCTCGCCGTCCAGGGTCAGGCCGTTGCCGGTGACCCGGTGGATCTCGCAGTCGACCAGCCGCCCGCCCGCCTGCGCCTCGGCCTGCACACCGCTGCCGCGGATCTCGTAGATCTCGCAGCCGGTCAGCTCGGCCGCGCTGCCGGGGTCGGAGAGCAGGACGCCGGCGCCGGAGGCGTGGTGGACGCGGCAGCGGTCCAGGGCCGCGGTGGCGCCGCCGAGGACCGCCAGTCCGGCCTGCCCGGCGGCGGCGACCTCGCAGTCCTCGAAGGCGGCGGCGGTGTCCGCGCCGCGCAGCCGCAGCCCGAGCCCGCCCGGGTTGGTGACGACGCAGCCGCGCAGGGTCGGCCGGGCGCCGTCGGTGATCTCGATCCCGGTGGCAGAGCGGGTCTCGATCCGGCAGCCGCTGAAGGAGGGTGTCGCCTCCGGCCCGGTGACCAGGACGGCGGGGGTGGAGCTGTCGCCGCCCTCGACGACCAGGTCGCGTACGGTCGCGGCGGCGGTCACGGTGAGCGCCACCCCGGAGGGCGGGTCGATCCGGACCGTCCCCGGACCCTGGGCCGGGACGAGCGTCACGGGCTTGTCCAGGAGCACGTTCTCCCGGAAGGTGCCCGGACGGACGGTCACGGTGTCGCCGGGTTCGGCGGCGGCCAGGGCCTCCGCGAGCGTGTCGTACTCTCCCGCGCGGCGACGCCAGCGGGATGCGCTGTCCTGGGTGACTCGGACCCTGTGCTCAGCCATGACGGTCTGTCGTCCCCACCTTCGTCGAGCCGGCGATCAACGGGCCGTACGCGCGGGGGTGCGCGGGCCGTCCGCCCACCGTAGCGCGCCCACGTGGGTGGTCCGGCCGCCCGCGGTCGCGCGGACACCGGTAGCGTTCAGCGCCGCCACAGGTTCCGACCACTTGTTTCAACGAGCGCGCACAGAGGTGGTTCCGCTCGGGTCGGCTCGCGAAGTCGCACGGGAGGTCGGAACGGGAGGTTGGAACGGCGGCCGGCGCGGGCAGTGGGCGCGGGCGGTCGGCACGGCCCGCCCCGCGGAATCCCGGTGCCGCCGCCCGCCCGCCTGCCCGCCTGCCTGCCCGCCCGCCCACGCGTTCAGCGCCCGTCGGCAGGCCAGTGCGCCCCGTCCTCCAGCACCTCGACCTCGTCGCCCAGCCGCAGCGTGCCGAGCGCGTCGCCCTCGACGCCGGCCGGCCGCTCGGGGATCAGGTTCTGCCCGAACGCGGCCTTGCGCAGCAGCCGGTGGTGCCGGGCCAGGGTGCGCAGCGGTTCCTTGCCGTGCCGCTCGCCGGTCTCCTGGTCGGTGGTGGTGATCACGCAGCGGCCGCAGGGCTTGACCACCTTGAAGGTGACCGAGCCGATCCGGATCCTGCTCCAGGTGTCCTCGGCCCACGGTTCGGCGCCGCCGACCACCACGTTCGGGCGGAAACGTTCCATCGGCAGGGTCTCGTGGCCGTCCGGGTTCTCGGTGGCGATCAGCTCGTTGAGCCGGTCCAGGGAGGCGGTGGTGGTGAGCAGCAGCGGGAAGCCGTCGGCCATCGAGACGTTGTCGTCGGGCCGGCCGTACTCCGGGTCGACCGGCCGGGCGCGCGGGTCGTCCAGGTGCACCAGGCGGTAGTCGCCGAGGTGCTCGGCGATCCACTGGTGCGTCTCCTTGTCGGCCTCGGCGGCGTGGAAGCGGGTGCCCCAGACCTCGACGTCGGCGAGCGGGTCGCCGGCCGCGACGGCGGGGGCGGTGACCTCGATCCGGGAGCCGTCCGGGGCGGTCAGGCCGAGGGCGCCTTCGGGCAGCAGTTCGGCGCGGACCTGTCCGAGGGCCGAGTTCTCACGCTGGCTGACGAACCGTCCGGTCGCGTCGGCGAGCATCCAGCGACGGTCTCCGGCCAGGCCCCACGGTTGGACCACGGCGGTGTCCGGGCTCAGGCGGTACATCGACTTGACGGGGTAGACGTGGAGTCCGGTGAGCTGCATTCCCCCATCCTGCCAGCCGGTCCCGGCCCGCAGGGAAGGACCCCGGATGCGCACGGACCGCCCGGACGCCGTGGGGGCGTGCCGGGCGGTCCGTGGATGACCCGTTTCTCCGTTCGCCCGGCGCACGGGGCGCCGGGTGGTGCTCAGGTGGTGCGGGTTCGGGCCGTGTGGGGGACGGCCTCGGGGCGGCAGTGGCTCAGTAGCCCTGGCCCTGCGGCTGGTAGCCGCCCTGGAACTGGCCGGGCTCGCCGTACGGGCCCGGGCGCTGCGGCTGCATCGGGCGGACCGGCGCGACCGGCGCCATGGCCGGGCGCAGCTGGGCGCCGCCGAAGGCCTGGTCGCCGCCCTGGCCCTGGAGGCCGGGGCCGCCGGCGCTCGGCCCGCCGAAGGACTGCTGGCCGCCGAAGCTCTGCGGACCGGCCGGCTGGCCCTGGCCGAAACCGCCCTGGCCGCCGGGCTGCTGCGCGCCGAAGGTCTGCTGACCGCCCTGGGCGCCGATGAAGGTGTTCTGGCCGCCGAAGCTCTGGCCGCCGGTCGGCTGGTAACCGCCGCCGGTGGCCTGGGCGAAGGCGGGGGCGCCGGGCTGCGGTCGCTGGTACGGCTGGGGGGAGCCGTAGCCGGGGACCGGCGGCTGGGGAGCGGCGTACGCCGGCGCGGGCTGCGCGGGGATGTACGCCGTGGCGGGGCCGGCGGAGGGACCGCTGCTCGGGCCGGGGCCCAGGGCGAGGCGGGCGGGCGGCAGCGCGGGGAGGTTGCTGCTGGCGTTCTCGTACCCGTTGCCGTAGCGGTTCTCGTAGGACTGGCCGGGGCCGGATCCGTAACCGGACGACAGGGCCGGCGGCAGGGCGGCCGGCACGTTGATGGGCGCGATCTGGGGGACGCCGCGCTCAGCCACGAGGCTGTCGTAGATCGGCGTGCCGGAGGAGAAGGACGGAGAGGGGTAGCCGACTCCGTCGTAGGAGCGGGGCGAGGTCATGGGCCATACGGTAAGCCCACAACGCGCCTGCTGAGGAGAGCGGGAGGGGGAGCAGTTCGAGTGTTTACACAGTCTTCGCTCGCACAAAGGTTTCGAAAGTAGGAAAGACGGACATTCCGGCGTCCGGTTCCGGACAACCTTGGCGCCCCGTCAGTGGTCGAACGGTCGCCGGACGGAGTCGCCGGAAGGCCTTGTGGTGACCGGCCGGTGGACGGTCGGGGGCCCTGCGGAGAAACTTTTTCCGGACAGGGCGTGCGCGGGCGCATTCGAGCCCCCGCCGTGGGGGCGGCGGAGGCTCGTGAATGTTTCGGGAATAAAATTCTCGTCAGTTCTCCGGGCGTTCGATTCAGGCCTGCGACCTGCCCGTGACCTGCGCCGTTGGCCCGGGGCTTCCCGATTCCGGCCCGTGCAGGCCGGGTGTCGGCGCGGCCGCGGCGGTCAGTGCGACTGCAGCGCCTGGGCCTGCGCGGGCAGGGCCGGCTTGCCGACCTCGGAGGTGCAGAAGGAGCACCGGGTCGCGGCGGCCGGGATCGGGCTCAGGCACTCCGGGCAGTCCACCTTCGAGGCCGGCGCGGGCCTGGCCGATTCGAAGCGGGCCTGGAGCTTGCCGACCGGCAGCACCACGGCGAAGTAGATGACGGCCGCGGTCAGCACGAACCCGATGACCGCGTTGACGAAGAGGCCGTACGGGAACCGGGTGCCGGCCACGTCGAAGGTCTTCTGGGTGAAGTCGCCGACGGCACCGGTCGCGACGCCGACCAGCGGGGTGAGGAAGGCGCTGACGAACCCGGTGACGACCGCGGTGAAGGCCGCGCCGATCACGATGCCGACCGCGAGGTCCACCACGTTTCCGCGCAGCAGGAAGCTGCGGAATCCCTTGAACACCGGGTGACTCCAAATCCGTACGAGGAAGGGGGAGATGGGGCGGCACGGCGGGTGCCGCCCCCGGCCGGACATCCTGCCGAGCGGCCCGGGTCGAGGTCCAACCGCGTTCACCCGAATCGGGTAACCGCCGCGGGGCCCGGCCCCGACCGGCCGGGCGGGGTGGGGGCGCTCCGCGTACCGGCCTTTCGGCGGTCGAACATCCGCCTCGACCGCGCTGCGCGAAAGCGCATGTGACACCGGCACACGCCGAGCCGGGACGGCGCCGACCCGGCGCGACGGGGTGAACCGGAGCGCGGCAGGGGGCGAGGCGGGGCGCACAGTGGTCGCATCCGGCGCACGACGGCGGCCCCGTGGCGCACATCGGGTGTACAAGTGCGGGCGGATGGGCCACCATCAGGTTGCGCGAAGGGGATGTACCGGACGGAGCACTGTGCCAAGGTCGGTCCATGCCCGACCATTTGTCGGCCGATCCGGCCGGAAACCGTCCGCGTGTCCTGCATCTGATCAGCGACTCACGCCGTGGCGGCGCACAGAACTTCGCCCGTGACCTCCACCGGGAACTGGGCCGTCGGGGGCAGTCCTCCGCGCTGTGCGCCCTCGCCCCGCATCCGGCCGTCCACCCCGGCCCCGTCGAGTCGAGGCGGGACTGCGCGGATCCGGGTCCCGACTCCGGCTCCGGGGGCGGGGGTTCCGACTCCGCGGGCCGGGCACCTGACGCCGCCGGCAGGGCCCCCGACTCCGCCGACCGGGGCCCTGGCTCCGCAGGCCGGGCCTCCGCGGACTGCTCCGCCGCCTCCGGGTTGCGCTCCGCCGCCGTGCTGGGCCCCGGGCGGCTGCACCCGAGCACCCTGCGGGCGCTGCGCGCCGCCGCGCGCGCCGCCGACGTGGTGCTCGCCCACGGCTCGGACACCCTGGCCGCCTGCGCCCTCGCCCTGGCCGGGACCCGTACGCCCTTCGTCTACGTCTCGGTCGGTCACCCGCGCTACTGGACCGCCAACCGGCTGCGCCGGGTGCGCGGCGGCGCGCTGATGCACCGCGCGGCCGCCGTCACCACCCTCACCGAGGAGGCGCGCGTCGTTCTGGAGGAACAGTTCCGGCTGCCTGAGGGCAAGGTCCACGTAATCCCCAACTCCCGTGCTGCCGAAAGCTATCCGCCCGCCGACGGCCGGGACGACCGGCGCGCCGCGCGGCACGCGCTGGGCCTGCCGGCCGACGTGCTGCTGGTCGCCTGGATCGGGGCGATAGCTCCGGAGAAGCGGCTCGACCTCGCCCTCGACGTGCTCGACCGGCTGCCCGACGTCCGGCTCGCCGTCGCCGGGGACGGGCCGCTGCGCGAGGCGCTGGCCCGCCACCCGGCCGCCGCCCGCGCCCACTTCCTCGGCCCGCTGTCCGACCCGGCCCCGCTCTACCGCGCCGCCGACGCGCTGCTGCTGACCAGTGACAGCGAGGGCGTGCCCGGCGCGCTGATCGAGGCGGCGCTGGCCGGGGTGCCCGCCGTGGCCACTGACGTCGGCTGGGTGCGCGAGGTGGTCCGGGACGGTGCGACCGGCGCGCTGGTCGCCCCCGGGGACCCGCTCGCCCTCGCCGAGGCGCTGGGCAAGGTGCTGGCGGTCAACCGGGCGGGCCTGGGGGCGGCGGCCCGGGCGCACGCGCTGGAGCACTTCGAGCTGGGTGCCGTCGTGGACGCCTGGCAGCACCTGGTCGCCGAGGTGTGGACGGCGGGCCCGGAGGCCGCCGGCTGACCCGCCGCGCACCCCGGTCCTGTGGGCCCGCCGAGCACGTCGGTTCTGCTGGCCCCGTCGGGTGGTCCGTCCCGTCAACGGGCGCGGGCCCGGGTGCGCCGATCGAGCGAATCCGGCCCTGCCTGCGCCGCAGCAACCGGCCGGTAGCGAACCGTCGCCAGCACACTGCCCGGTGTGAACTCGAAGTCGCTGCTGCGGTCCACCGTCCTGCTCGCCGTCGCCGTCGGGATTGCCGCGTCCCCCGTCCAGGCCGGCGCGATGTCCCACCAACCCCCTGCCGAGGGCGTCAAGTTCGTCGAACTCGACCACCCGCAACCGGTGCGCGTGAGCGCCCGGACCGAGGCGGTCGAATTCTTCTGGTACGACTGCGGCCACTCCCAGGCGCTCGAACAGCCTTTGCAGGCCTGGGCGGAGAGGCACCGCGCCGATGTCGTGCTGCGCCGCGTCCCGGCCGTCTGGCCCGGCAGTCAGGACGAGGCCGTGCAACGCGGCCACGCCCGGCTGTACTACACGCTGGACCGGCTCGGCCTGGTCGGCCGCCTTCAGACCAGCGTGTTCCGCGCCGTGCACAACGAGGGCCTCGACCTCACCACCGAGGCCACCGCCACCGACTGGGCCGTGCGCAACGGCGTCGACGCCCAGGCGTTCGGCCGGGCCTACCGCTCGGCCGCGGTGGGCCGGTCGGTCGACGAGGCCGCCGCCGCCTTCACTCGTTACGGCATCAACGAGCTGCCGACGGTCGTCGTCCAGGGCGAGTACCGCACCTCGCCGACCCAGGCCGGCGGGGTCGAGGCGATGCCCGAGGTGCTCGACCACCTGGTGCAGCAGGAGCGGCAGCACCGCCACTGAGCCGGCCCGCCCGGCCGCGTCGGTGACATCGGATCAGCTCGCACATGTGCCTTGCCCGGCAAGCGGTTTGCCGGACAAGGACCTTGTCCGACCGTTCGGCTTGTCTAACCGTTCAGATGCTGTTTAATGGTTAACATGAGCGAGCTGACGATCCCGCACGTCCACCACCGCCACGTCGACGTCGACGGCCTGCGCGTCTTCTACCGCGAAACCGGCCCGGCCGACGCGCCCGTGCTCCTGCTGCTGCACGGCTTCCCGTCGTCCTCCCACCAGTACGCCCGGCTGCTCGACGCGCTCGGCACCCGCTACCGCCTGATAGCCCCCGACTACCCCGGCTTCGGCCACAGCGAAAGCCCCGCGCCCGGCACCTTCACGTACCGCTTCGACAGCCTCGCCGAGGTGATCGAGGGGTTCTGCCTCGCCCTCGGCCTGGACCGCTTCGCGCTGTACGTCTTCGACTTCGGCGCCCCCGTCGGCCTGCGCCTGGCGACCCGGCACCCGGAGTGGATCACCGGCCTGGTGATCCAGAACGGCAACGCCTACGAGGAGGGACTCTCCGGCCAGGCACGGGAGTTCATCGCCAACAAGCGCGGCGTGCCGGGCGCCGAGCAGGCCGCCCGCTCGATCCTCACCCTGGACGTCACCCGCGACCAGTACGAGGGCGGCACGGGCGACCCGAGCCTGATCGCCCCCGACGGCTGGACGCTCGACCAGCACTTCCTCGACCTGCCCGGCCGCAAGGACATCCAGGTCGAACTCGCCCTCGACTACTTCTCCAACGTCGAGCTCTACCCCGCCTGGCAGGCCTGGCTGCGCGCCGACCAGCCGCCCGCTCTGGTGCTCTGGGGCCTGGGCGACCCGTTCTTCACCGAGGCCGGCGCCCGCGCCTACCTGCGCGACCTGCCCGGGGCTGAGCTGCACCTGTTCGACACCGGGCACTTCGCCCTGGAGGAGAAGCTGCCCGAAATCGCCCCGCTGATCGACGACTTCCTCGCGCGGATCCCGAAGTAGCCGATCGCCCGGGCGGCGGGAACCCGGTCGCTCCGAACGCTCCAACGGGGCCGGAGGCTTCCGCGGCTTCGGCCGTCGCGGTCGCTCCGGTCACTTCAGTCGCGTCAGCCGTCAGCCGTCAGCCGTCAGTCGCGGCGCAGCAGGTACGTGACGAAGCCGAGCGTCCCCCGGTAGCCGTGCAGCCACTCGGTGCGGTGCCGGTCCGCGGCCTCGCGGGCGGCCGCCGCGTCCGGGTGGTCCGGGTGATCCAGTGCCCACTCGGCCAGCGAGCCCGTCCAGGAGAACTCGTAGTCGTCCCACTCCTGTTCGGAGCTGACGTGACCGAACACCGGCGACCAGCCGTCCGCGAGGACCCGGTCGGTGGTCGTCGCCAGATCGGCGAAGTCCTCCCGGGCGGCGCCCAGCCCGTCCAGTGCCGGCTGCGACGGCTCGCGCTGCCAGAACCCTTCGCCGACCAGCAACCGGCCGCCCGGGGCCAGGAGTTCGCGGGCGGCGGCGAGCGTCGGCAGCAGACCGCCGAACGCGTGGGTGGCGCCGACGCACAGCACCAGGTCGAACGGCTCCCGCGAGGTGAACTCCCGTACGTCCACGTGGTGCAGGCCGATCCGGCGGACCACGCCGAGCGCGGTCGCGGTCTCCCGGGCCCGGGTCAGCGCGGCCGCGTCCAGATCCACGCCCACCGCCCGCCAGCCCGGGTGGGCGGCCAGCGTCCGGAGCAGCCAGACGCCCTCGCCGCAGCCCAGGTCCAGGGCCCGGCCCCGCTCCGTCCCGGCCGTGGCGCGATCCAGCAACCGGGCCACCGACTCGTCCGCCAGCGGGGCCGCGACCGGGTGGCGGGCATGGGCGAGGCGGGAGATCTGCTGACGGTCCATCCGAGCAGTATGGAACGGGTCGGCCTACCGCGCAGCGGGTTCGGCACAGGGACCTCTCAGGTTCGGGGGTACGTCCGGCCCTTCCACGCGGCGCCCCGGCCGCGCCAGTGCCGCACCGCCGAGTCGACCGTCATCAGCAGGTACAGCCCCGCGGTGAACGGCAACAGCAGCACGGCCGCGGCCGGCTGCCCGTAGTACCGGACCATCGGCAGGTACGTGCCCGCCATCAGCGCCCACGCCGCCCCGCCCGCGGCCGCCACCGGCGGCACCCCGCCCACCAGCCCGGCCACCGTCGCCACCGGCGGCACCAGATAGACCAGCGCCAGCCCCAGCACCGTCCCGAGCAGCAGCACGGGCGAGTGCCTGAGCTGGGCGTAGGCGCTGCGGGAGACCATCCGCCACAGCTGCTCCAGCCGCGGGTACGGGCGCACGCTGTCCACGTCGTCGGCCAGGCCCAGCCAGGTCCGGCCGCCGGCGGACTTCACCGCCCGGGCCAGCGACACGTCGTCGATCACCGCGCCGCGGATCGCCGCCACCCCGCCCGCCCGCTCCAGCGCCTCGCGCCGCACCAGCGAGCAGCCGCCGGCAGCGGCCGCCGTCCGGGCACCGGGGCGGTTGCTCCGGCGGAACGGGTAAAGCTGGGCGAAGAAGTACACGAAGGCCGGCACGATCAGCCGCTCCCAGCCGGTCTCCACCCGCAGCCGGGCCATCTGCGACACCAGGTCCAGCCCGTTGCTCTCGGCGGCGGCCACCAGCTCGGCCAGCGAATCCGGGCCGTGCGCGATGTCGGCGTCCGTCAGCAGCAGGTACTCGACGTCCGGCCCGGCCAGCGCCACGCCGTGCCGCAGCGCCCACAGCTTGCCGGTCCAGCCCGGCGGCAGCGGGGGAGGGGTGGTGACGGTCAGCTCCAGCCCGTCGATCGTCCGCAGTTCCGCCGCCAGGGCACCGGTGCCGTCCGAACTGTGGTCGTCCACCAGGAACACCCGGGCCCGCCCCGGATACTTCTGCGCGAGCAGCGTCGGCAGGCTCGCCGGGAGCACCGGGGCCTCGTCCCGGGCCGGCACCACGACCGCCACCTGCGGCCAGCGGACCGGTGGGCGACGCGGCGGCAGCCGTACGTCCGTGCGCCAGAACGAACCGTGGCAGCACGCCAGCCAGAGCCAGACCAGCAGGGAGAACGCGGCGATCCACAGCAGGACGGTCACCCCGGCAGTCTGCCGCAGAACCGGGCCGGACGAGCGCATCGACTAAAGTCTTGACCCGTGAAGATCGCACTGATGGACTCCGGAATCGGCCTGCTGGCCGCCGCCGCCGCCCTTCGGAAGCTGCGCCCGGACGTGGATCTGGTGCTCTCTTCCAACCCGGCCTCGATGCCGTGGGGGCCGCGTACGCCGGAAGAGGTCACGGAGCTGGCCCTCGGCTGCTGCCGGGCCGCCGCCGCGCTCGAACCCGATGCGCTGGTGATCGCCTGCAACACCGCCTCCGTGCACGCGCTCGCCACCTTGCGGGCCGAGCTGGAGCCCGGGCTTCCGGTGATCGGCACCGTCCCGGCGATCAAGCCCGCTGCCGCACAGGGCGGCCGGGTCGCCATCTGGGCCACCCCGGCCACCACCGGCAGCGACTACCAGCGCGGGCTGATCCGTGACTTCGGCGGTTCGGCGGACGTCACCGAGGTCGCCTGCCCGGGCCTCGCGGACGCGGTCGAGCACGGCGACGACGAGGCCATCACCGCCGCCATCGCCGACGCCGCCGCCCGGACGCCGGTCGGGACCGACGTCATCGTGCTCGGCTGCACCCACTACGAACTCGTCGACGACCGCATCCGCGCCGCCGTCGCCCCGACCGCCTCGCCGGGGCTCACCCTGCACGGCTCCGCCGACGCCGTGGCCGCCCAGGCCCTCCGCCGCGTCGCCGACCCCACCCGGACGGGCGGCGGCACCCTCACGGTCCTCCACGCCGGCGCCCCCGCCAACCTCCCCCCGGTCGCCGCCCTCTACCCCCAGGGCAACGCCCTCGCCACCCTCATCGGCTGACCCCGGACGAAAGCCGGCCGCCCCGACCGAGCGACCGCCGCAGCGCAGAAAGTCGAGCCGGTCGACTTCCCGCTTCGCGCTCGGGCGCCACGGCTCCGCCGCCCCGAGGCTTGTTGATCGCCCACCCGAGCGCGCCTGGTGCGTGAGAAGTCGATTTGGCCGACTTCTCACGCGGCGTTTCGCTTGGGTGGGCTTCACCTCTCCCGGCGTGGCCGGCCGCAGGCCGGAGGACTTTGGTGCGTGGATCTGCCGTGCGCAGGAAGTCGACCGGGCCGACTTCCTGCGCGGTGCCGCGGTGGCTGCGGCTCCGCTGCCGGGCGGCTTGAGGGCTTCTGATCGCCAGCCGAGGCCCTCCCGGTGCACGGGAAGTCGATATGGCCGACTTCTCATGCCGAGCTGCTGTGCGCGGGGCCGGCTTCGGGCGGCCTCTACGCGCATAGAATCGGGTCGTGCGTGGGGTGTCGGGCGCGGTGGGGTGTGGGGGAGTCGGGCTGGCCGGATTTTGGCGCGGGGCCATCTTTGGGCGTGCGGGAAGTTGGCGGGATCGGCATTCCTGGGGCGCGCGGCTTCGGCCGGGTGAGTGCGCGAGAAGTCGATCTGGTCGACTTCTCGCGCGGGGGTGACGGCCCGGACCGGCTCGTCGCTCACATGATCTTGGAATCGAAAAGTCGGCGCGGCCGATTTTCTGGTGCGGGGATTGCGGGAGGCCAGGCGGGGTGCGGCGGCCGTGCCTGGATGGCACTTCTGATGCGGCGCGCGCAGGAAGTCGGCCGCGCCGACTTCCTGCGCGTAGATGGGGGCCTGGTGCCCCCCGTTAGGCGACGGCTTGACGGCGCCAGCGGCGGTAGGCGGGTTCCAGGCCGGACAGGATGGTGTCGAAGCGGCGGGTGCTGGTGGTGGAGTCGACCTGGAGGCGGCTGATCTGGAGGGGATGGGACGGGAGCCGGGGGCCCAGGCGGTGGTCGGAGAGGAAGCCGAGGCGGTAGCCGAGCTCCTGCAGAACGGTTTCAGCACGGACGTCGTGGCCGCCGTCCGGGTAGGCGAAGGCGATCGGTGGTTCGCCCAGCCAGCGGGTGAGGGCCTCGTGGGCGCCGGTGATCTCGGTGCGCACGGTGTCGTCGTCGCAGCGTCCGAGGCACGGGTGCCCCTGGGTGTGGTTGCCGATGGCGACGCCCCCGTCCCGCAGGGCGAGCAGGTCGGCCGGGGTCAGCTGCTCCTGGCGGGGCGGCCGGCGGTCGGCGCTGACCCGCAGCTCGTGCAGGCTGCGCCGGCGGTCCGGGTCCGGCATGGCCTTGAGCCGCCGGAGCAGTTGGGACGGGTGTCCGCAGTCGAGCGAGCGGGCCCGGCCCCCGTGCCGGGCCAGGAAGTCGGCCTCGTGCCACCAGAACGGCCGCTCGGTGCCGATGAGCTCCGAGATGACGAACGCGGTGGCCGGAATGCCCCGGGCGTCGAGGGCCGGCAGGGCGTGGGTGAGCACGCTCCGGTCGGCGTCGTCGAAGGTGACCAGGACGCTCCTGGGCGGTAGCGGCCGCCGCTCGGTGACGGCCTGGAGGACCGCGCCGAGCGAGACGGGTGTCGCGAGCCGCTGGAGCCGGTCGAGCTGGGCGCCGAAGGAGTGGTGGTCGGTCACCCCGTGGTACGCGAGCACGGCGAGTCGCTGGGCGGCCAGGGCCCGGAACAGCGGCTGGACGGGGGCGAACCGCAGCCATTCGCCCCGAGCGTCCTGCTGTTCCGTGCCGCCGACCGCTCGGTGACGGCCCCCGCCGTCCCGATGCCCGCCGTGACGGCCCCCGCCGTCCCGGTGCCCGGCATCCCGGTGTCCGGCATCCCGGTGTCCACCGGGCCGAGGTTCGCGATGCCGAGGCTCGCTGTGTCGATGGTCGCCGTGAAGGAGCTCACTGCGCAGAAGCTCACTGTGCAGAAGTTCGCCGTGGAGCAGCCCGCCGTGCAGACGGTCGGTGGCCGGGCGGTCGGCGGGCCGGCCGATGTCGCGCCGGTCGGCGGGCCGTCCGGTGGGCGGGGGCAGCGCGCGCGGGCCGGGTGCCGGCCGGGCGCGGGCCGTGGAGATCGATGTACTGGACTGGGACTGCGGCACGGTTCCCCCTCGTTCGCCGAGCGGCGTGGCGGTACCGCCGGAGGACGGAGCCCGGCCTCCGACTCCAGGGGCGGCGGCTCCGCTCCTGGATATTCCTGTTCTCGGTGGGGGTTCACGCCCACCCTCGAACGGCTCCTGGATCACTCAATGCCATTGAGACCGCTGTACCGGACCGATGGTTGTACCGGGGGGACGAGGATTTTTCGTGGACTGATTGTGGAGCCGGAATGCCCGCGCCGACGTCTCGGACACACCTCGCGGCGATCTCGGTGAGCCCCTGACCAGCCCGGATTCTCCGGTAGCGGAGGGTGTTCGACCCTTCACTCCCTGCGGGCTGCCACTCGCCCCGCCCCGGGGTACCTTGGGCTCATGGCAGATGCGGACCGTGACCCCTTCCATCTCCACGGGGCCTCCCGAATGGCTCGCGCGTGCAGTGGCGGAGCGCTGGTCACCCACCAGCTCCCGCTGGCCGTGGTGGGCCTGGCCTGCCTGGTGCTCGGCATCGCCGTGGCCGTGTTCGTGCCGGACAGTGACGGGCCGGCCTGGGCGATGGCGGTGGCCGGCTGTCTGGCCGCCGGCGTCCTGCTGCTGGGCCGGATCGCCTTCGGCGTGTTCCGCGACCGTCGCCGCGCCGTGCTCTGACGGCTCCCGGCCGGGGTGCCGGCCGCGTGGCAGGCGGGTTCCGTCCGGGCGTCGCCCCCACCCGTTATGTCGATCGCTCTCGGCATTTCGAAACGGCAGATCGAGCGAAATTGGTCAGACCGACTGAATATCGTCCAGTCGGACAATCTTGGGTCCCCTTCTTTCACCATTTCCGGACAACGGCTTCATCCCGCGTCTACTGTGAATGCGTTCTTCCGGCTCGACTCGAAGCGCCGCGGAGGGGGAGCGATGGGCGGCAGACCGGATCGTGCCGTGGCCGCCTCATGAGACGCGCCGGCGACCTCGCCGTCGCCGCCCTGGCCGCGATCGTCGCGCTGCCGCTGGCCCTGCTGATCGCCGTTCTGCTCCGCTGCTCCGCCGACGGCCCGGTGCTCCAGCGGCGGACGCGGACCGGACGGCACGGCCACGAGTTCCAGATCCTGCGCTTCCGGACCGGCGGGGACGGCCGGCTCACCACCCTGTTGCGCCGCACCGGCCTGGACGAGCTGCCCCGGCTGTGGAACGTGGTGCGCGGCGAAATGGGGGTGATCGGTCCCCGGCCGGCCAGCCCCGTCCAGGTCGTGGGCTACTCCCGCCGGGAGCGCGGCCGCCTCGCGGTGCGGCCCGGCCTCACCGGCTGGGCCCAACTGCACGCCCTGGACCGGGGCCGGACGCCCCGCCCGCTCAGCCGTCCCGAGTGGGCCGAACTCGACCTCTGGTACGTCGAGCACCGCTCGCTCGGGCTCGACCTGCACATCCTCGGGCTCACCGTGCTCGCCCTGCTGCGGCCCGACACCGGCCGGGCGCACCGGGTCGCCCCGGAACCGCCCCGATAGGCTGCGGTTCATGGCCATTCCCCCTTTCCTCGCCGAACTCCGCGCCATCGTGGGTACCCGTCCGCTCTGGCTCAGCGCCGTCGTCGCCGTCGTGCTGGACGACCGCGACCGGGTGCTGCTGGCCCGCCGGGCCGACGACGGCCGGTGGGCGCCGGTCGGCGGCATCCTCGACCCGGGCGAGCAGCCCGCCGACGGCGTGGTGCGCGAGTGCGAGGAGGAGACCGGGGTGGTGGTCGTGCCCGAGCTGCTCGCCTCCGTCACGGTCTCGCCGCAGGTCACGTACCCGAACGGCGATGTGACGCAGTACCTGGTGCTGACTTTCCGCTGCCGCGCGGTCGGCGGCGAGGCGCGGGTGAACGACGACGAGTCGCTGGACGTCGGCTGGTTCGGGCTGGACGAGCTGCCGCCGATGATCGAGACCGAGCACGAGCGGCTGCGCCACGCGCTGGAGTGCGAGGGGCCGGCGGTCTTCACCTGGGAGGGCAAGGAACGCCCCTGAGCCCGAGCGGCCCAACGGCCGTGCCCGTCGCGGCCGGGGCGCCCACTGAGCCCGCCGCGCCCGCCCGACCCACCGGGCCTCGCCCGGGCGAGGTCAGCCCTTGTACTGCCGGTAGGCCTCCTCCGCCGCGTCCAGCACCGCGGCCAGGTCCCCGCCCGCCGTGGCCGTCGCGGTGGCGGCCACCGCGCCCTCGACGAACGGGGCGTTGGCGAACCTGACGGGGAACGGCAGTCCGTGCTCGTCCGCGTCGGACAGCAGCGCGCGGACGGTGGTGACCGCCCCGCCCAGGTCGGCGAGCACCACCACGCCGTGGCCCTGGTCCACCCGTCGGGTCGCGGCGGCCACCAGGACGGCGCTGATGCCCGGTCCGTCCGACGGGTCGCCCCCGGTGGCGGCGACCGGCGCGGGGGAGTCGGATCCGGTCAACGCGAGCGCGAGGGAACGTACGGCGGTGGCCAGTTCCTGGCTGTGCGAGACCAGGACGATCCCGACCCTCCCGTGCACGGCGGGCCGGGCGGGGGTCGGCCGGGGCACCGAGGCGGGCGAGGGGGGCGTACGGGGTGCCGGGGGGTGGGCCGAGGGGGCGTCGGAGATGGGGATGACGTCGGCGCGGGTGCCGTCCCGGCGGCTCATCGGCTGCTCCCTTGAGCGGATCCTTGGGTGGATCGGTGGATGGATCGTTGGGCGGGTCAGCGGGCGGGTCGCTGGGTGGATCGGTGGATGGATCGTTGGGCGGGTCAGCGGGCGGGTCGCTGGGTGAACCGGTGGATGGATCGTTGGGCGGGGCCGGTGAATGGATCGGCGTCCGGATCGGTGGCTGAATCGTTCGAGTGGCGCGGGCCGGCAGGGCGGTGGGGCGGCGCCCTGGCAGCACTCTGGCAGCTGCCCGCCGCCCCCGCCGGTCGGGACACGCCTCGACCCGTCCTCCGGCGGTGTCCGTCCCCGCCCGGAGGAGTCCTCGTCAACCCGCTGACCGGGGCCGGGCGGTGTGGCTAGGCTGGCTCCGGAACGCCGTCGGGAGGAGATCGGTCAGTGGGATCCAGCAGCGGGACGAATACGGAGGCCGGCGTGGCGCGGCCGGAGTTGGCGCCGAACGGGAAGCCCAGGGTGGACTTCACCGGGGCGGAGTGGCTGTGCAGCAGTCAGGGCGTCGGGGACGTGCAGATCGCCTTCGTGGACGGCTACATCGGAATGCGGGACGGCCGTCAGGAGGACGGGCCGGTCCTGGTCTTCACGCCGGGCGAGTGGCGGGCCTTCGTGCTCGGCGCCCGGGACGGCGAGTTCGACCTCACCTGAGGCGGCGCGCCGGGCGGTTCACAGCGGGAGCGGACCCCCGATCGACGGGGGTCCGCTCCGCAGACGATCTTTCGGGTCCGAACATCACAAGTGATGATCCATTGAGCGTGCCCCGTCAGAATTTCTGTTGACTGTTAGACAAACGCAGCTCAGAGTATGAGCACGGGCAGACGCCGTGCCCACCGCCCCCACGCGGCCAGACACGGCGCCTGCTGTGCGGCCCGGCAGTACTGCCAGGCCATCCTCCCAGTCATCCCCTGCGCACCGGGGTGCGTCGGCCGGTCCCGGCCCCATGAGGGGCCGGCAGTCGCCGGGAGGTTGGCGCCGACGCCGAGAGCGACTCGGATGACGGCACCGATGCTCGGGACCCGCACGCCCCCACGCGGCGGCGTCCCGAGCAGATCCACGGGAGCGACGGGCCGGGGCCCCGCGGATCTGGCTTGTGATGCATGGAACTGTTGGCTTGTGTGTTCGTGCTGTGTGCGACGACGAAGCTGGGTGCTCGGCGGTTCGGCACGACAAGTGCACAGTGAGGGAAACGCGTGTAGGGCCGCGTTGCGACATGCCGTCCCCCCGAAGGGTGAAACCCAGAACGGCTGTCGTGCTGAACCGAACGTAGCCCGGACGGTTGCTCAGAGTCAACATTGGTCTCTGAGCGTCGATCTCCCGCTCGTCCCCCGGCGGCGCCCGACCCACCTCGCGAGCGTGGTCTGCCGGACACGTACGATGTTCCCATGTCTTTTCTCCGCCGTCGCTCCGGACAGCCCGCCGGCCCGGACTTCGACGTGCTCGCGATGGACCCGGGTGACTGGCCCGGTGACTTCGGTGCGGCCATGATGACCGGCCCGGACGGCTCCTGCCAGGGGATTTTCCTGCGCTACGACCTGTTCGGCGGCAGAGGCCCGGCGATGTTCATCGGCAACCTCCCCGAGGGGTCGCCCGCCAGGGAGACCGGCGACGACGTGCCCTTCGAGGTGCGGCAGCTGCTCGCGGCGCTGGAGAACGACGAGCCGGTCGAGTTCGTCTCGGCCGAGGACTTCCCGGTGATGCTCGGGGACGACCTGCTGATCGTGAAGAAGGTCAAGGTCAGCGAGGAACGCGTGTTCTGCGCCCAGTTCGGCCGCAGCGACGGCGTCCTGGTCACCATCGCGTCCTGGGACCGACCGATTTCGGACGACCTGTATCAGCTGCTGAAGCCGCTCCCCGCGGACATGTTCCAGCAGGGCTGATCCCGGCGGGGCCGGTCGGTCCCGCCCGGGGGGCGGACGCTGCTTGACGGTATCGATCAACGGTTCGTACAGTCGCGAACATGCCGTGCCGTCTCCCGCTGCTGACCCGTCGCAGGCATCTGGACCTGCGGCGCACCGCCAGCGCGGCGTGTCCGGGCCGCTGAGGGGGGATTCGTCCCCCGGCGGCGGGCGGTCGACCGGGTGTCCGGTCGGCGCCGACACCAGGGGGCGGGCCGCGAGCCGGCCTCCGGGGCCGCCAGTCGGTACCGCGCGCCCGTACGGCGTGCCGCCCGCATTCGCCGAGCCCACGCTGCCGCCCGGAGGCACCGCATCATGACGACCCGCACCGTCAACCGTTCGACCGTCGATCGTGCGTCCGAGGACGCTCCCGCCGGACGCCGCTCCCGGACCGCTCCGCGAACGGCGGATTCCGACCGGTCCGATTCCGGCCATCTCGAATCCACCGGTTCCACACCCGCCGGTTCCGCCGCTTCCGCCGGTTCCATGCCCGCCGCTGCCGGCTCCGCGTCCGCCGCATCCGCCGGGCCCGCCTCCGCCGGCCCGGTGCGTTCCGCCTCCGCCACCGCGCGCGCTGCTTCCGCGTCCGCCGCCACCGACCCCGGGCCCGACCGCACCGGGATCGAGGCCGCGCTCGCCGGGCTGCCCCGGGTGGTCGACCTGCTGGCCGCCCGCGCCGAGGAGCACGACCGCGACGCGACCTTCCCCTACCAGGGCATCGAGGCGGTCCACGAGGCCGGGCTGCTCACCCTCACCGTCTCCGCGCGGTACGGCGGTCCGGGCGGAACGCTCGCCGACACCGTCCGGGTGCTGTCCCAACTCGGCCGCGGCGATGCCTCGGTGGCCGTGGTCACCGCCTTCACCCTGCTCCGGCACGCCGAGCAGGCCCGCCGCGCCGACTGGCCGACGGCCGGATACCGGCGGCTGCTCACCGAGTCCCGGCGCGGCCCGGTACTGATCAACACCCTGCGGGCGGAGCCCGGGGCCGTCGTGGGCGAGCTGCCCGCCACGGTCGCCCGACGGGACGGCGACGGCTGGCTGCTGACGGGCCGGAAGACGTACTGCACCGGCGCCGAGGCGCTCGCCTGGATGGCGGTCACCGCGCGGACCGACGAGGAGGAGCCGAGGGTCGGCACCTTCCTGGTCCGCGGCGAGAGCGAGGGTCTGGAGATCGACCCGACCTGGGACCAGCTCGGCCTGCGGGCGAGCGCCAGCCACGATGTCGTACTGGACGGGGTCCGGGTGCCGGCCGACCTCGCGCTCGGCCTGACGACCGGCCGCCGGACGACCCGTCAGGGCGTCGACGCCGAGGCCGAACTCTCCCTGGCCTGGCACGACCTGGCCCTCTCGGCGGTGGCGATCGGCGTCGCCCGGGCAGCCGAGGCCTGGCTGATCCGTTTCCTCAACCAGCGCACTCCGGCCAACCTGACCGAGCCGCTCGGCACCCTGCCGCGCTACCGGACCGCCCTCGGTGAGATCGAGGCCCAGCTGATCGGTGCCGAGGAACTGGTCGAGGGGCTGGCCTCCCGGGTGGACCGGGGCGAGCCGGAGGCGGTCGCCCGGTCCGGTCCGGCCCACCTGCTGGCGACCCGGGCCGCGACGGCGGTGGTCCAGCAGGCCGTCGCCCTCACCGGCAACCCCGGCCTGAGCCGGCGTCACCCGCTGGAGCGCTACCTGCGGGACGTGCTCAGCAGCCGGGTGCACCTGGCCGCCGACGAGACCGTCCTGGAGGCCGTCGGACGGGCCGCGCTGGAACGGGGTACCCGGCCGTAGCGCCCGGGCCCGGCGGTCGTTACCGGGGCCACGAGGTGCCCCGGCCCGGCGGCCGGGAGAGGCCCCCGACCTCCGTCCGGCGATGCCCGGACCCCGCCGCCGCGCCCCGCCCACGCCGACCAGCGGGGCGAGCAGGGCAGGGCGGGCGGGCAGGGCAGGGCGTCGGACCTCTGACCCCCGCGGCTCAGCGGGTCCCGACCGCGGCGCGGACGGCGCGGCGGGCGAGCGCCGCGTCGTCGTAGAGCCGGCGGATCATGATCCGCTGCTCCTCGCCGGCGCCCGGCACGTCGTACAGCCGGATCTCCCGCATGAGCACCAGCACCAGGTTCACCAGGAACGCGTCCCGGGCCATCGTGCCGCCGTTCTGGGCGAGTTGGCTGATCTGGCGGCGTGCCGCGGTGTCCCCGGACAGGACGCTCCAGAGCACCGCCAGGTCGTAGCCGGGCAGGTACCAGCCGGCCTGCTCCCAGTCGACCAGCACCGGGCCGGACGGCGCCAGCAGCATGTTGCTGAGCAGGGCGTCGCCGTGGCAGAGCTGGAGCGGGGTGTGGCCGAGGCCGTGCAGCAGGCCGCGCAGGTCGCCGGCGTCCCGGTCGGTGAGCTGGCCCACCGAGTGGTAGCGGGCGATCTCCAACTGGTAGTCCAGGCGCGGCTGGAAGACGTCGGTCGGCGGCCGCCACAGGTTCAGCGTGCGGACCGCGGTGAGCAGCGCCCGCACCTCGCCCGGGGTGGGCGCGTTGACCGGGTGGCGCTCGCGGGCGGCCGGGCGCCCGGGGATGCGCTCCATGACCAGCACGCACCGGTCGTGGTCGGCCGCCACCAGCCGGGGCAGCCGCACCGGCGGGCGGTGCCGGACGAACGCCCGGTAGACCGCGACCTCGTGGTGGAAGTCGGCCACCAGCTGCTCGAAGTACTCACTCCGCACCGCCTGCGGCGCCAGGCACTTGGCGACCACCGGAGCCCGCCCGATGGTGCCCGCCACCAGGATGTGGCGGCTGCCCTCGCGCAGGACCTGGCGCGGGGTGAACGCGGGACATATCCGCGCGACACTGGCGAGCGCCGCCCGGACCGCCGGGGTCTGGAGTGCGGAGGGATCGATCCGCTCGGGGCCGCCGCCGGGCTGGCCGGGCCGCCGGGCCCGCAGCACCTGGCCGTCGGCCTGCCGGGCCAGCGGCATCCGGCCTCCGGCCGGCATGGCGGTCTCGGGGGCGCGCAGCCCCAGCGCGGTACGGCCGGTGGGGCCCAGCGCCGTGCGGCCGGTCGGGACGACCCGGGTGTCCGTGGCCCGGCCCTCCGCGCCGCGCGGGGCCGCCGGACGGCTCGCCGGGGGCACCGCCCTCGGGCCGGTGCGGCCGGCGGCTGCGGCGGGGGGGCGCAGCGCGGGGCGGGTCGCGGTGGGCGTGGGGGTCGTCGCTGAGGAGTACATGGGCTGAGGGTGGTCCCTTCCGGTCCGTCGGCGGGTGTTGCCCCGCGGGGGCGGGGGAGGGCCGGTGCCGTGTGCTTCCTGGCGTGACGGCGGCCCTGCGGGTGGTGCGGTACGTCGGGTGGTGCGGTACGTCGGGTGGTGCGGTACGTCGGGTGGTGCGGGGGGTGGTGCGCGGGCGCCGGGCACGGACGCGGGGTCAGGAACCCCTGTTCGGCGGTGCTCCGGCCGTCCGCACCCTGGGGAATGCGGTCGGCCGGACTGCCGTGGCCGTGCCCGGCGCTCCCGCGCCACCCGGCCGCGCCACCCCCTCGGGTGAGGACCGGGAGCGTCCCGCGCCACCGTCGGGGGACAGCCCCGACGCTGGTGGGACGCCGCCCGACCCGGGGGGCGAGGTGGCGCACCCCTACAACACACCCGTCGGGCACTGGCTTAGTAGTCTGGCGGGCCCTGGCGAACGGTGGCGAATGCTCGCCCGGCACTTGCCCGAGCCTCTAGCCTCGGATCAGCCGAGGAACCTGGGGGCTTCATTGAGCAGGGAACCCAACACCCGACTGGCCGATCTGTTCGTCCTGACCGGATGGTCGAAGGGCGAGCTGGCGCGGCTGGTCAACCGTCGGGGTGCCGCGATGGGTCAGCTGCAGCTGTCCACCGACACGTCGAGGGTACGGCGTTGGATCGAGCAGGGGGAGATCCCGCGCGATCCGGTGCCGAGGGTGCTGGCGGCCGTGTTCACGGAGCGGCTCGGCCGTGTCGTCACCACTGAGGACCTCGGTCTGGAACGACACCGGCCCACCAGGTCCGGAGCGGACACGTCCGGAGCAGTCCCGTGGTCGCCGGATCGAACAGCCGCGGTCCTCACCGAGTTCACGGGAATGGACCTCATGCTGAACCGACGTGGATTGGTGGGCGCCGGAGCCGCGCTCACGGCCGGGGCGGTCATCGCCGACTCGCTGAAGGGCTGGCTGGGAGGGGACGCGGTCGCGTACGCGGCGTCCGTCCCCGGGCCGCGACAGGTGGTCACCGGGAGCGGAGCGCACCCGGTGGTGGACGTGTACGACGCGGGCCCGGTCGGGTTCGACGAGGTGGAGTCGCTGGAGCACTCGGTGCAGGTGTTCCGGGCCTGGGACGCCGCCCGCGGCGGCGGCCTGCAGCGCAAGGCGGTGGTCGGCCAACTGAACGAGGTCGGCGGGCTGTTGACGCACCGGCACGCACCGGCGGTCGAGCAGCGGCTGTGGCTGGTCGCGGCCAACCTGGCGGTGCTGGCGGGCTGGATGTCGCACGACGTGGGCCTGGAGCCCACCGCCCAGAAGTACTTCATGATGGCGGCGGACGCGGCCAAGGAGGCCGGCGACCGGCCGCGGGCGGGTGAGGCGATCTCCCGGGCCGCACGGCAGATGGTGCACCTGGGCCGCGCCGACGACGCGCTCGACCTGATGTCGGCGGCCAAGGCGGCCGGCGGGCGGCTGCTGCCCAGAACGCGCGCCATGCTCAATACCGTCGAGGCGTGGGCGCACGCCTCGATCGGGCACTCCCAGGACACCTACCGGCTGCTGGGGGAGGCCGAGGACCTGTTCGGCGAGGAGGCGTCGGAGCCGCCGCCCTCGTGGATGCAGGTGTTCGACGAAGCCGAACTGCGCGGTATGCAGGCCCTGGTGCTGCGCACGCTGTCCGAGCACGTCCCGGCGGCGGCCGACGAGGCCCGTCGGCACGCGGAGCGGGTGATCACCCTGCGGGAGGGCACCGGGCAGCTGCGTTCGGCGCTGTTCGACCGGATCACCCTGGCGTCGGTGCACCTGATCACCGGGGAGCCGGACGCGGCGCAGTTCCAGGCCAAGATGGTGCTGAACCTGATCGGCCAGAACTCCTCGCACCGGACCTGGGACCGACTGCGGGAGATGTACCGGCTGACCGCGCAGTACCGGGGGCTGGCGGTGGTGGACGAGCTGCGGGAGGAACTGGGCCGGGAGCTGCGGGCGGCGGACGCCAAGAACCGGCGGCGGCTGACCTGACGGGCTCCCGGGCGGCCCCCGGCGGGTGCGCCCCGGGGGCGCGGGTGTCCGTCCGCCGGGGTCAGAGCGGCGGGGCCGGGCGGAGCAGCATGTGCAGGGCGACCACGGTGCCGTCCGTGCCGAGGACGGGCTCGCTCGCGCACTCGACGCCGTCGTGCCGTCCGCAGGGGCGGCGGACCCGCAGGGTGCCGGCGGCGTGGCGGCCGTGCACCAGGGCGTCGGTCATCATCCGCCGCAGCAGCGGCCGGTCCGCTTCGGGGAGGCGGTCGGGCAGCCGGTCGAGGCTGAGCGGGCCGTGCTCCGGGTCGCAGCCGAGGAGGCGGTAGGTCTCCGGGCTCCAGTGGATCCCGTCGGTGAGCAGGTCCCATGCGGCTGAGCCGAGCAGACCCTCGTCGATTGCGCCGTGGCCGCCGCCGTCGTCCAGGTAGCGGCCGGACGGCTCCTGCGTGGTGCCGTCCACTCTGCCGTCCGTTCCGCTGCCGGCGTCGCCCGTGCCGTCGCCGGCACCGTTTCCGCCCGCGGTGCCGGGAGCGTCCGCCGCGGTGCCGTGCACCGTGCCGGTCCCGCCCGTCGGGGCGCCGTCCACCGCGGCGGCTCCCGGCGGGCGGGTGGCGCCTAAGGGCATGTTCATGGCGAACCCATCGCTCGGGTACGGCCCGTGGGGTGCGAGCCGTTCGGACAGTGAGAAGACTGTCGCACAGCGTCGTCACCCTTGCGGGCGATTTGGACAGAACGCAGGCAAAATTCCTCTGGCATATGCCACTGTGGCCGGAGCCTTCGTCGCCCTGTGTGCGGACCGGGGCCCGAGGCGGTAACCTTCGGTGATTCCGGCGCCCGGGCGCCCACCGCAGTACCGACCAGAGACCCCGGCGACGGAAATCCCGTTGCCACTCCGACCGCCGCAACGGATGCTGACCTCATGTTCGAGCCAGTGATAGCACCCAGTGCCAGCCTCCTAGGCCTCCTTCAGCGAGGCCGTGGTGACGGGCAGCTCCACGCGCTGGCCGCCGACCGTGCCGAGGCCATCGCCGCGCTGGAGGAGTGCGTCACCAGGGATCCGCGAGCCGACTGGCAGGTCGAGAGCCGCTCCCTCTACTACGCCCGCATCTACATGGACCTGGAAGCCCCCCTCGAAGGCATCGAGGACCACCTCCACTCCGCCGAGGACCTGGTCACCGACGACGAGAGCCGCACCGGCCTCGCCCTTTCCGTCCTGGGCCACCTCGCCGCGTACGGCCGGCGCGACGCGCTGCTGATGCTGCGCGAGTACGCCGCCACCGGCGCCAACTGGTCCTGGGCCCTCGACGAGCTCGCCCTGCGGGACGACGACCGCGGCCTGCTGCTGCTCGGCACCGCCGTCCTGGACCACTTCGCGCCGGGCCCCGAGGGCGACGCCGAGCTGCGCGAGTTCATCCGCAACGCGTACGAGCCCCGGCCCTGGCGGCTGTGGGCGGCCTACCACCCCAGAGTGGCCGCGGCCAGCGAGCAGTCACCCTTCGACCTGTGGCAACGCCAGATCAACCGCAGCGGCGTCACCCCCGGCTGGTCCACCACCGACGTACTGGCCTGGGCCGACCAGGGCGAGCTCGGCGGCCTCGGGGTCGGCGCGTTCCTCGGCCGCCCCGACGGCCGCGGGGAGCCCGCACGCGGCACCGACGCGCCGTCCGGCCCCGACGCGGTGGACCGCCGCGCCGCCGCTGCCGCCCGCTGCCTGACCGCCGTGGTCCGGCCCGAGGACCGCCCGCTGCTGCTGGAAACGGCGCGCGACGGCCTGCCCGGCGCGCGCCGGGCCGCCCTGCGCCACCTGGTGGAGCAGCGCGACCCGGCCGCCGTCGGGCTCATCGAGGCCGCCGCCGCGGACGTGGACGACCGGATCGTCCGGGCCGCGCTGGAACTGCTCGGCCGGATGCGCGGCCCCGAGGTGCTGGCCCAGGCCCGCCGCTGGGCCGACCCGGCCAGCGGCGGCGCCGACAGCGCGCTCGGCGAGGCCGCCGTCCAGCTGCTCGCCGACGCCGGGGAGCCGGCCGACGCACCGCTGGTGGTGGCCGGGCTGCGCCACTGGATCTCCGTGCGCGGGGTCAGCGGTACCGGGCTCGGGTCGCTGGTGGACGGTGCGGGGCGGCTGGCCGCCGCCGACGCCGTGCCGGTCCTGCGCCACATCTACGGCGAGGCCGCCTCCTCCGAGCTGCGCGGACGCGCCGCCCAGGCGCTGGCCGCGACCGACGTGCACTTCCCCGAGGGGCCCGCCGTCGAGTGCCTCTGGGACTGCGAGGAGTCCACGCGCGAGCTCGCCGCGCGCCACGTCGCCACCACGGGCGACGCGCGTGTGCTGGAGCGGTTGCGCAGGCTCGCCGCCGACCCGGCCGAGGAGGCCGAGGTCCACGCCGCCGTGCGCGGCCGACTGACTGCCGCCCGGGAGTTCGGGCGTTAGGGTCGGCCCACAACGTTCAGTGGGCCGGGACACCGACACGGTGTCCCGGCCCACTCGTTTTCGCGGGTCCTCGTACTGAAATCCGGTTCTACTTCACCGCGCCCGCGTCCGGGGTCAGCACGCCTCCTATGACCAGTCCGATGATCAGGACGCCGAGCAGGACCCGGTAGACCACGAACGGCATGAAGCTGTGGCTGGAGATGTACTTCAGGAACCAGGCGATCGCCGCGTAGCCGACCACGAAGGCGATCACGGTGGCCAGGATGGTCGGCCCCCAGGCCGGCGCCGGACCCTCACCGATCTTGAACAGCTCCAGCGCCCCGGAGGCGAGCACCGCCGGGATGGCGAGCAGGAACGAGTAGCGGGCGGCCGCCTCCCGGCTGTAGCCGAGCAGCAGGCCCGCGCTGATCGTGCCGCCGGAGCGGGACACGCCCGGGATCAGCGCCAGCGCCTGGGCGAAGCCGTAGATGCCCGCGTGCGGCAGCGTCAGGTCGGTGATCGGACGGGCGTGGCGGACGGCCCGGGTGCGGTCGGCGAAGGCCAGGACCAGGCCGAAGACGATCAGGGTGGTGCCGATGATCCGCAGGTCGCGCAGGTGGGTCTCGATGGTGTCCTGGAACAGCTTGCCCAGGATGCCGATCGGCAGGGTGCCGATGATCACGAACCAGCCCATCCGCGCGTCCGGGTCCGAACGCAGCGCCGGCCGGAACAGGGACAGCGACCAGGTCTTGATGATCGAGGCGATGTCACGCCGGAAGTAGATCAGCACCGCCGTCTCGGTGCCGAGCTGGGTGACGGCCGTGAAGGCCGCGCCCGGGTCGTCCCAGCCCAACAGGGCGGAGAAGACCCGCAGGTGGGCACTGGAGGAGATCGGCAGGAACTCGGTGAGACCCTGGATCAGGCCGAGGACGGCCCCGTGGAACCAGTCGATCACCGGGCACCCGCCGGGGATATCCGTC
Organism: Kitasatospora sp. NPDC058048; assembly: GCF_042885555.1. Lineage (NCBI taxonomy): Bacteria > Bacillati > Actinomycetota > Actinomycetes > Kitasatosporales > Streptomycetaceae > Kitasatospora > Kitasatospora sp. NPDC058048. The sequence goes on from NZ_JBHVRT010000041.1 coordinate 59,418, forward strand.
GGGCGTGGGGCAGGGGCGGCATGGGCGGGTCCTTGCGGGTCGGAAGGGCATGCGGGGCCGCCGTGACCCGCCCGGCCCGCGGGCCGCGCGCGAGCCCGGCGCGCGGCTGATGGTACGGGGTGAAGGTGACGGTTCTTTGTTCACCCTTTGTCGCGGCTTTGCGCACAAGCCCGCCGCCGCTCCGGAACCCGCCCGGCGTCGGGCCTAGGCCCTCTCTTTCGGATCACGCCAGGCGGTCGCCGCCGGAGCACGCACCTCGCCGGCTTGTCGTCGGTCGCCGATGCTCCGCATGGACTCCCTCCTCCGCACCGCCGATGCACGCACTCCAACGACGCCCACTGGTCCGACGTGATCCGAAAGAGAGGGCCTAGAGCACCGGCCGGGCCCGGACCCAGGTGCGGTCCGCGGTCAGGTAGCGCTCGACCACCAGGTCGGCCTCCGCGAGCGCCCGCTCGAACGCCTCCGTGCCGAGCGGGCGGGACAGGAAGGTCTGCGTCCAGGTGCCGTCCGGGAAAACGTACTCGAAGCGCACGGAGTTGACGCCGTCGCCGACCGGCGTGGCCGAGACCAGCCGGGCCCGGGCGCCCGGGCCGATGGCGCTCTCCCGCGGCACGTTCCGGTGCCAGTCCTCGCCCTCGCGCTGCACCAGGACGCAGCCGTCCTCGGTGACGTGGCGACGGCAGGTCTCCAGCAGGCCCCGGCGGACCGTCACGTCACCGGCGTGCACCAGGAAGGAGGCGAGCACGACGACGTCGAAGCGCTCACCGAGGTCCAGCTCCTCGATCGGGCTGCGCACCGTGCGGACATCCGCGCGGACCCGGGCCAGCATGTCGGGGGACTCGTCCACGGCCGTCACGGCGAAGCCGCGGTCGGTCAGCGGGTGCGTCATCCGGCCGACGCCGCAACCGAGTTCGAGGATGCGCGCGCCGGGCGGCACCGCGGCCTCGATCACGTCCGGGGCGTCGCCCGCGGGGAGCCGGCTCCACACCTCGACGGCGCAGCCGTCCGGGCTGATCGCGCCCTCACCCGTTCCGTCGTAACCCGCGCGTCGTTCGTCCGCCATGCCCTTCATCGGAACACGGACGGGTGCACAGGGGAAGAGGGCGTCTGAACGGGATTGTCAGATACCCCAGGGGGGTATATGTTCGACAGCGACGGAGTGAGGGAAGCGGCGCCGAACGGGGCGCCGGGGCGCGTGGAGGACGACATGGCACACCCCGAGCAGCACGAGCACCATGATCACCACGGACACCACGGGCACGGGCACGACCACGGCGGTGGCGGAGCCGGCTGGCGGACGGCCGCGCAGGCGACCCTGCACTGCCTCACCGGGTGCGCCATCGGCGAGATCCTGGGCATGGTGCTCGGCACCGCCTTCGGCCTGCACAACGGCGCGACCGTGGTGCTCTCGATTCTGCTGGCCTTCGTCTTCGGTTACGCGCTGACCATGCGCGGCGTGCTGAAGGCCGGCCTCGACGTCGGCGCCGCGGTCAAGGTCGCGCTGGCCGCCGACACCGTCTCGATCCTGGTGATGGAGCTGATCGACAACACCGTGATGGTCACCGTTCCGGGGGCGATGGACGCGGGCCTCGGCGACCTGTTGTTCTGGGTGGCGCTGGCGGGTTCGCTGGCCCTGGCGTTCGCGCTGACCGTCCCGGTCAACAAGTGGATGATCGGCCGGGGGCGCGGCCACGCCGTGGTGCACGCCCACCACGGGCACTGATACCGACCGGGGGTATCGAAGCCTCTCGCCTGCGGCCCGGGGCCCCCCGGGGGGGGGGGGGGGGGGGCGCGGGGGGGGGGGGGGCCCCGGCGCCCGCGGGGCCCGGGGGGGGGGGGCCCCGGGAGACCCGGGGGGCCGCCCCCCCGGTGGGCCCCCCCCCCCCGGGCAACTGAACCCCCCGGGGGTTACCTACCCCCCGCCCCGCGGCCCCCCCCCCCCGTTCCCCGGGGCGCCCCGGGCCGCGGCGTGTGCGGGGCCCGATCCGCCGTCGGCCGCGGCGTGTGCGGCCCCGGTCTAGCGCGGGCTGCCCTCCAGGTCGGCCAGGGTCGCGTGCAGCCAGGCGAGTTCGGCCTCGGTGGTGGCGCGGGCGACCAGCAGCAGGCCGCGCCGGAACGGGTCGGCGAACTCCTCGGCGCCCACCGGGCGGTCGCCCTCGTAGAAGAAGCTGGCCGGTTCGGCGAGGAAGGCCAGTCGGCGGCGCAGTACGGCGGCCTGGTCGGCGGGGTCGGCGAGGTGTCGCAGGAAGGCGAGCAGGGTGAACCAGCGGTTCTCGTCGCTGACGTCGAGCGGCTCGGGCTCGCGCAGCCGGTCGAGCAGTGCGGTGCGGCCGGCCTCGGTGAGGTGCAGGGTGTGCCGGGGCGCGGCGGCGCTGCCCGGCTCGGTCTCGCGGACCAGCAGGCCGTCCGTCTCCAGGCGTTTGATCGCGGGGTAGAGGGTGCCGTCGCTGATCGGGCGGACGTGGCCGGTGAGCGCGGCGAGGTGGCGGCGCAGCTCGTAGCCGTGCAGGGGGCGGTCGTACAGGAACCCGAGGATGGCGAGCTTCAGCATGGGGCCACTCTCTCAGATCCTTCCCTCGGGGCATGGGTATCTCACTATCGCTATACCTCGACTTCGATGTATGGTCCTGGTCGTCCGCCGGAGTCCCCGGAGCCGGGAGCCGGCACACCCAGGAGGCGCCGGCACACCCAGGAGAAGGAGCGAGTGAGCATGCGCGAGGCCCCCGTCACCCCGAACGGCGACCGGATCCGCTGGGTCGAGCTGCCCGGCGCCGAGCCGGCCCGGCTCTACCTGCACGGGCTCGGCGCCACCTCGCCGGCCTACTTCGCGGCCGCCGCCACCCACCCGCTGCTCGCCGGGCGGCGCTCGCTGCTGCTGGACCTGCTCGGCTTCGGCCTCAGCGACCGGCCGACGGACTTCGGCTACACCCTGGAGGAGCACGCGGACGCGGTCGCGGCGGCCGTCGCGGCCGCCGGGACGGCCCGGGTCGAGGTGATCGGCCACAGCATGGGCGGGGCGGTCGCGATCGTCCTCGCCCAGCGGCACCCGCACCTGGTCGAACGGCTGCTCCTGGTGGACGCCAACCTGGACCGGGTCGACCCCGACCGGCGCCACCCCGGCAGCAGCGGCATCGCGGCCTACGCGGAGGAGGAGTTCCTGGCCGGCGGCCGGGACGAAGTCGCCGAGCGGGTCGGCCCGTTCTGGTGGTCCACCATGCGGCTGGCCGGCCCGGAGGCGCTCCACCGCAGCGCCCGCTACCTCGCCCGGGCGACCGAACCGACCATGCGCGAGCTGCTGCTCGGCCTCGACCTCCCGCGCACCTTCCTCCACCCGGCGGTGGACGGCGAGCCGGCGGGCGCCGGGACCCTCCGCGCGGCGGGCGTACGGGTGGTCGCGGTGCCGGACTGCGGGCACAACATCATGCTCGACAACCCGGACGGCTTCGCGGCCGCTGCAGCACGGGCGCTCGCGCACGGGTGAGCGGGGGAGGCGCCGGTCGCCGCCCGTCGTAGGCTGGGGCGGACCGTCCGAGAGGAGCCCGCCCGATGTCCGTTCAGGTCCCGCCCGCGCTGGCCGCGTCCCTGGAGGGCTTCCTTGGCGCCGAGGGGCGCGCCTGGGTTGCCCGACTGCCCACCCTGGCCGACGAGTTGCTGGACCGCTGGGAGCTGCGCCCGGACGGGCCGGTCGCGCACGGCGTGGTCGGGCTGGTGCTCCCGGTGCTGCGCGCCGACGGGATGCCGGCCGTGCTCAAGCTCCAGCCCGTGGACGAGGAGACGGTGGGCGAACCGCTCGCCCTGCGAGCCTGGGGCGGCCGCGGCGCCGTGCGGCTGCTCGACCACGAACCGGCCACCGGCTCCCTGCTGCTGGAGCGGCTGGACCCCGGGCGCTCACTGCTCGACCTGCCCGACGACCTCGCGGCGCTTCGCTTGATCGCCGAGCTGCTCAGAGAATTGACGAAACGTCAGGCGCCGTCCGGGCTGCGGACCCTGGCGGGTGCGGCGAGCGACCTGCTCGACCGGGCCCCGGCGGCCGTCGCGGTCCTCGCCGACCCGGTGGAGCGGCGCCTGCTCGCCGACTGCGCGGCCGCCCTGTGCGAGGTCCGCGCCGACCCCGGCGACCGGCTGCTGCACTGGGACCTGCACTATGGCAATGTGCTGGCCCCGCTCCCGGGCAGCGGCCGGGCGCCCTGGCTGGCCATCGACCCCAAGCCGCTGGCCGGCCACCCCGGCTTCGAGCTGCTCCCGGCGCTGCGCAACCGCTGGGAGGACGTGGTGGCCACCGGGGATGCCACTAGGGCGCTGCGGCGGCGCTTCGACCTGTTGACGGAGGTGCTGGAGCTGGACCGCGAGGTGGCGGCGGCCTGGACGCTCGCCCGGGTGCTGCAGAACGCGGTCTGGGTGGCCGAGGAGGGCGGGGCGGAGCTGGACCCGGCCCAACGTACCGTCGCCGAGGTGCTGTTGGGGCGCTGACCGGAGAGCCCGCGCGGCTTTCCGTGCCTGCGAGGTGCTGCTGCTCGGGTCCTCCCGCTCGGTGCTTCCGCTTGGCGTTCCCGCGCGGTGCTTCCGCTCAGTGCTCCCGCAGGGGCACGAAGCGCACCGGTGTCCCCGGCCTGGCCTGTGCGGCGGCCGGGAGGTCGCCGGCCGGCACGACGCCGATCACCGGGTAGCCGCCGGTGGTCGGGTGGTCGGCCAGGAACACCACCGGCTGCCCGTCCGGCGGAATCTGAACGGCGCCCAACACCATGCCCTCGCTGGGCAGTTCGCCGCCCCTGGCGCGGGCGACCGGCGGGCCCTCGGTGCGCAGCCCGACCCGGTTGCCGGTCGGGGAGACCAGGTACCGGTCGCGGCCGAGACGGGCCACCGCCTCCGGGTCGAACCAGTCCGCGCGCGGTCCGAGCCGCAGCCGCAGCACCAGCTCGGCCGGGGGGCCGGGCAGCGGCACCAGCTCGGGCCCGGCCCGGTACGGCGGCGGGGCGCCCACCGGCAGCCGGTCCCCGGCGGCCAGCGGGGCCGGCCCGAGCCCGGAGAGCAGGTCCGCCGAGCGGCTGCCGAGCACCGGCGGGACGGCGATCCCGCCCGCCACCGCCAGGTAGCCGCGTATCCCGGCCGTCGCCGCCCCCACCTCGACCAGCGCCCCGGCCGGCACCACCACCGGCGCGCCCCAGGCGGCCGGCCGGCCGTCCACCCGGACAGGCGAGGGCGCACCGGTGACGGCGACCAGCGCCGTTCCGACGGCCCGCAGCGCGACCCCGCCGAGCGTGGTCTCCAGCCCGGCGGCCCCGGGTTCGTTGCCCACCAGCCGGTTGGCCGCCCGCAGCGCCGGCTCGTCCAGTGCCCCGGCCCTCGGCACCCCGAGGTGGGCGACCCCGAGCCGCCCGAGGTCCTGGACCGTGGTCAGCGGTCCCGGCCGCTCCACCACCAGTTCGTTCAACTCCGGCTCCCCTCAGGCCCGTTCCGCCGTGAAGCGGACCCGGGTGCCCGGCGCCAGCAGGGCCGGGGGCTCGCGGTCGGTGTCCCAGAGGGTGAGCGCCGTCCGGCCGATGAGCTGCCAGCCGCCGGGGGAGGGGTGCGGGTAGACGCCGGTGTACGGGCCGGCCAGGGCGACCGAGCCGGCCGGGACGGAGCTGCGCGGGGTGGCCCGGCGCGGCACCTCGTAGCGCGCCGGGAGGCCGGTGAGGTAGCCGAAACCGGGGGCGAAGCCGCAGAACGCGACGACGTACTCGGATCCGGTGTGGATCCGGACGGCGGCCTCCTCGGACACTCCCCACAGTGCGGCGACCTCGGCCAGGTCGGCGCCGTCGTACACGGTCGGGACCTCCAGCAGCGGCCCGCGCGCCGCCCCGGCCGTCGCCGGACGGGCGGTGCGCAGCAGCGCCGCCACCGCGCCGACGTCCGCGACGCCGTCCAGCAGCAGGGTTCGCGCGGCCGGTACCAGCTCTTCCACCGCGCCGAGCGCCCCGGCCTCCCGGCGCTCGCTCAGCCAGCCGTACAGCGCCGCCACCTCGGCCGTCCCGGGCAGCTCGACCAGGAGCGCCCGCTCGCCGACCCGGCGCACCGTCCCCGCCGTCGCGTCGGGGCCGGGTATGCGAGGGGCTGTCACGTGAACGCCTCCACCCGGACTCCGGCGGAGGCCAGGGCGCCGCGGATCCGCCAGGCGAGCTGGGCGGCGCCGGGGGTGTCGCCGTGGACGCACAGCGAGCGGGCCTCGACGGCGATCCGCTCGCCGCCGGCGGCCTCCACGGTGCCGTCCCGGGCGATGGCGACGGCGCGGGTGATCACCGACTCGGGGTCGTGCACCACCGCGTCCGGCTCGCGGCGCGGGACGAGGGTGCCGGTGCGGGTGTACGTGCGGTCGGCGAAGGCCTCGGCGACCACCGGGAGCCCGACGCCCTCGGCCACCTCCAGCAGCAGCGAGCCCGGCAGGCCGAGCACGGGCAGCGGCCCGTCGCAGACCGCGCCCGCCCGCAGCACGCCGGCCACCACGGCCTCGGCCTGCTCGGAGTCGCCGACCACCCGGTTGTAGAGGGCGCCGTGCGGCTTGACGTAGGAGACCTTGGAACCGGCCGCGCGGGCGAACACCTGGAGGGCGCCGATCTGGTACGCGATCTCGTCGGCGAGCTCCTCCGGGGGCACGTCCATCGCGCGGCGGCCGAAGCCGGCCAGGTCGCGGTAGGAGACCTGGGCGCCGATCCGGACGCCGCGCTCGGCCGCCAGGGCGCAGACCCGGCGCATCGTCGACGGGTCCCCGGCGTGGAACCCGCAGGCGACGTTGGCGCTGGTCACCACGGACAGCAGGGCCTCGTCGTCGGTCAGGGTCCAGCGTCCGAACCCCTCACCGAGGTCCGCATTGAGATCGATCACCGCATCGGCCACGCCCGTCCGCCTCCCAGCAGCTGTTGAGCCAGATGGTAGGGCCTGCGGATGAAGGCCGTTGCCCGTGACCCGGAGCCCCGCGGGTGCCGCGGCGTGTGCCCGGGGCCGCACGCCCCGGGGCGGCGCCTCACGGGGTGGCGCCGGGGCGCGAGCGGGCGTGGACCGCCCGGACTCAGCCGGCGGTCACCGGTGTGCGGTAGGCGCGCTCCAGTGGACGCAGCGCCCGCAGCACGATCAGCAGCGGTACGACGCCGAGGACCCCGAACGACATGTCGACGAATCGCCAGGCCAGTGGAATCCCGCGCAGCGGCCCGCAGATCAGTGCCAGCGGGATGACGGCCCCGCAGGCGAGCACGGCCCAGCGGATTACCCAGATGTTGCGGACCGGGTCCTTGAGCGGCCCCCAGAAGGCGGCGGCGATCACCAGGTGGGCGAAGGCCAGCCAGTCGGTGCCGTAGGCCAGGAAGGGGTAGCGCCCGTTGGTCTCGGCGAGGCCGGTGTGGACCCGTTCGAGCCAGGCCGCCGCTGCGGGGAGGCGGTCGCTCAGCGGGGCGGCCGGCCCGGAGGCGAAGTCGACCAGCCAGCGGGTCTCGGTCTCCAGGGGGAACGCGGTCAGACCGCTGAGCACCAGGCAGACCAGGAAGAACCAGAGCCACCGTCGGACCTTGCGAAGGATGACCGCGGGGTCGCCGTTCATTTCGCCCACCTCCATGCCGAGCATGCCGAAGTGCAGGCGGAGCCTTGTCCGACCTGCGCGGAACCGACTCTAGACCTATCTTTTGAACGTGTTCAACTCGCATTTTGGGTGGGGTGGGGCAGGGGCGGCCGGGGCCGCCCCGGAACGCAGCGGTGCCCGGGCTCCGTGGAGCCCGGGCACCGCTGGCGGCCAGTGCGCCGCGTGAGGCCGTTACGCCGTGTAGGTGTACGTCACCGGCGCGCTGGTCCCGCCCGCCGTGGTGACCGTGACGCCCACCGCCCCGGGCTGGGCGCCCGCCGGGGCCGTGGCGGTGCAGGCGGTCGGACCGCAGGAGACATGGGTGGCCGGCACCCCGCCGAAGGCCACCGACCCGTACGTCAGGTTGCTGCCGAACAGGTACACCCGGGTACCGCCGACGGCCGGGCCGGAGACCGGAGAGATGCTGCTGACCACCGGCGCGGCCGGGGCCGGCGGCGGGGCGCCGGTGTAGTCGAAGGTGACCGGAGCCGAGGCTGTGCCGCCGGGCGTCACCACGCTGACCGGGGTGCTGCCCGTGCCGCCCGGGGTGGTCACCGCGCAGGCGGTGTCGGTGCAGCGGCCGGGGGCCGGGACGCCGCCGACCAGCACCATGCCGTTGGCCAGGTTGCTGCCGCTGACGGTCACCGCGGTGCCGCCGGTGCCCGGGCCGGTGGCGGTGTCGAGGCCGGTGACGGCGGGGGCGGCCTGGACGGTCGCCGGCAGGTAGCTCTTGCTGCCGAGGTCGTAGCCGGAGACGTGCCCGGTCGGGTCGGCGTCGTTCGGGTTGGCGACCGTCGCGGTGATCGCGCCGACGATCGGCACGCCGGGCGTGGTGGCCAGGTTGAGCTTCATGAAGTTGTAGCTCCCGACCGCCCGGGTGGCGGTGAACACGGCCTCCAGGTGGCGGTGGTCGGGGGAGAGGGCGGTGGTGAAGGTGTAGTCCGGCGGCGTGGGGAAGAACATCGCACCGTCGGTGGTGACGCCGGGCGGCAGGTCGAGGGTGATGTGGGTCGGCCCGGTCAGGTCCGCGGTGCCGGACACGGTCCAGGCCACCGACATGTTGCCGGTGGTGAAGAACCCGCCGGGGTAGTTCCCGCTCTGCGAGACGGTCACGTGCTGGGCGGAGGTCGAGGCCGCCGGGGTCGCGGCCTCGGCGGTGGCGCCGGTGACGAGGACGGCGCCGGTGGCGAGGGTGGTCACGGACAGCGCGGCGGCGAGGCCCGCTTTGGCCAGTCGGGTGATCATTGGTCGATCATCACCGAACAAGCGCGCCGTCCTCACGCTTTTCTCGAATGCCGGTTCGGGAATGGCGGGATCTCGTCGAAATCACGTTCTGAATCCGTCACCCGTACCGTCGTCCACCTGCCGCTCCGCCCGCCCGCAAGGTCCGTTTCGGTCGATGTCGGTGCGAACCTCTAATCTTGTCCTCCGTGACCGTCATCGCAGACCCGCTCACCGAGCCCGGCCTCCGCCCGCCCGCCGGCCCGGCCGCCGCGCGCCCCGCGCCCGGCCCCGCCGCCGACGAGGGCCTGGCCCGCCGGCTCAAGGCGCTGGCCTGCACCGCCCCGCTGCACGACCTGGACAACCGCAAGGTCAACCTGGCCGGCGAGTACGGCGGCTACGCGATGGCCGAGGTCGGCCTCGCCGCGATCGACCTGGTCACCCTGAACATGGACTTCGACACCGGGGCCGACCGCGACATAGTGCTCGCCCGCCTGCTGCCCCGGGTCGCCGTCCAGGCGACCGGCCGCCCCGCCGCCGAGCACGAGCGGGTCGCCCGCTGGGTGCTGGAGTCGCTGATCAACGTCGGCAGCGTGGACCGCGGCTTCCGCGCCGTCTACGGCACCTTCGGCGCGGACGGCGAGTACGTCCGCCGGGACTACGACTTCAAGCTGATCGAGGAGGTCCCCGGCCCGGACGGCGGCGTCTACCTGCGCACCACCGACGAGGCGGTCAACGTCCTGGTCGGCGCGCTCGACACCGACGTCACCTCGGCCCAGATCGCCGCCGAGGTCAAGCTGGAGGTGCTGATCCGCCGCGGCCGCCTGGCCGACGCCCAGCTCGCCGCCGAGCAGGCCCGCTACCGCACCGTCCAGTACGCCGAGACGCTGCGCCGCGCCCTGGACGCCACCCGCCGCAACGTCCGCGCCGTCGACTGGATGCGCGCCGTCCCCGACCTCATCGCGGAGGCACTGGACCACATCGCGGACCGCTACCGGCACGAGAACGCGATTCTCACCAACATCCGCAAGGCCCGCGACGAGGCCGAGGACCCGGAGCACAAGCGCCGCGCCGCCGAGCTGGTCGACATCGTCAAGGACTGCATCCGCCGCCACACCCAGCTCCAGACCCGCCTGCTGGAGGCCGGCCCGCTGTTCCGCGCCGAGCAGGACCGGCAGGCCTTCGCCACCCCCGGAGCCCGCAGCGGCATCGACCTCTACGGGCAGCTGCTCGCCCCCGTGCTGCGGCTGCCGGTGGAGCAGGCCGTCCGCCCCACCGGCGCCTTCTTCGCCCGTGGCGCCGGCCTGCGCACCCCGGTCTCGGTCCGGGTCGCCGACCTGGTCGACCTGCTGCTCACCCCGCCGGTCGAACGCGAGCACCTCGGCGCCGAGCTGCCCGACCCCGACCTGGTCGCCACCCCGGACGACAGCCGGTTCTCCGAGGCCCAGCTGGAGTCCGCGATGGTCCTGCTCGACCTGCCCCCGGACGCCCCCCGCCGGCTCTCCGGCCTGCTGGCCGACGCCCGCAAGCAGGACCCGGACCTGCCGTACCTGCTGGCCCTGCTCGCCGTGCACGCCGCCAGCCCGCCGGTCGGCACCGCCTACCGCCAGGGCGAGGAGCGGCTGCTGTTCGCCGTGGACGACGGCACCCCGCTGCACGACCCGGAGTTCGGCGGCGCCGACCTGATCGTCGGCAGCGCCCTGCTCGACGCGGTCGGCATGGCCGCCGACCGCAAGGACGCCGGCTGACCGGCCGGGAGGCACACCTTGCCGGGACCAACCTTGACGAACCGTAACCACCGCGCCACCCCCGAGGAGCACCGCCCGTGACGACCCACCACGACACGTCCTGGGCGACCGAGAGCGAACCCGCGGCCCCCGCGCCGATCACCCCGGCCGACGTCGCGGACGCCGCCCGGCTGGTCTCCTTCGGCCTCCAGGCCAAGCTGCTGCCCGCCCGGGACGCCGAGTACGCCGAGCTGGTGCGCCGCCACCGCGAGGACCCGCCGTTCGCCCGGCTCGCCGACGCCGTCGCCACCGGCATGGGCCTGGTCGTCCTGGAGGTCTCCCCGCGGGCCGGCATGGCCGTGGCCGCCGCCGAGGACTCGCTGTTCGCCGTCCGGATGGGCGACTACTCGCGCCGCGCCGCCTCCGAGTCCACCGACCGCTTCCTGCACGGCCTGGCCCACCTGGCCGTCGCCGCGATGGCCTTCCCCCGCCCCGAGGACCTCGCCGACGACGGCTACCTCGGCCGGATCACCGTCAACGGCGTCGACTCCTTCGTGCGCCAGGCCTGCCGCCGCCTGGAGGAGCAGGCCGATGCCGAGGGCGCCAACACCGACCCGGCCTCCGACGCCCCCGGCCTGGAGGCGGCCTGGCGGGTCTGGGCCCGGCGCACCGCCACCGGTGCCACCAAGGACGCCCGCCGGCTCTCCGGCTCCACCATCGGCATCGTCGCCAAGGCCGTGCTGTTCCTGGTCGACTCCGGCTTCCTCCAGAAGGTCTCCGACGATTCCGGCGGCACCTACCGCACCACCGCCCGCTACCAGCTCCAGGTGCGCGACCTGGCGGGCAGCGCGGCCATGGCCGAACTGCTCGACCTCGGCATCGTCCCGGTCTCCGACGGCACCGCCAGCCTGTTGCCGCCGGACACCGGCGACGAACTGGTCGCCGACGCGGGCCTGCCGTTCCACTCGCTCTGAACCCCGGTGCCCGGAGTCCACCCGCTCCGAGCACCGGCGCCCAGAGCCCACCCGCCCAGATCCCATCCGCTCCGAGCCCACCGTGCCGGCCTCCCGCCGGGCACACCCGGTCCCGGAGCACCGCGCCGGCCCCCGGCCCACCCGCCCCGAACCGGCCCGCCGCCCACCCCTCACGCCACGCAAGCCACGGAGAACCGCCGCACATGTACGAGCTCAACCGGGTCCGCCTCTACTCGATCGGACCGGCCGGCGCCCGCTACGCCGACACGGTGCTCGACCTGCGCGGCGTCGGCGAGCCGGTCGCCGACCCGGCCCCGCAGCAGATCGGCCTGTTCGGCGAGGACACCGACGGCCCGGTCCGCCGCCCCGCCCCCGCCGGCGTGCTCTTCCTGGAGAACGGCGGCGGCAAGTCCGTCCTGCTCAAGCTGATCTTCTCGGTCATGCTCCCCGGCCACCGCAACACCCTCGGCGGCGCCAGCTCCGGCGTGCTGCGCAAGTTCCTGCTCGCCGACGACTGCGGCCACGTCGCCCTGGAATGGCAGCACACCGTCACGGGCGAGCTGATCGTGGTCGGCAAGGTCAGCGAGTGGCGCGGCCGCCAGGTCTCCTCCGACCCGCGCAAGTTCGCCGAGACCTGGTACTCCTTCCGCCCCGGCGCCGGCCTGACCCTCGACTCGCTGCCGGTCGCCGAACGGGTCAGCCTGGCCGGAGACCAGAAGGCCCGCGGCCGCCGCCGCACCATGAAGGGCTTCCGCGACGCCCTCACCGAGGCCGGCAAGGCCCACCCCCACCTCGACCTGGTCTTCGAGGACGGCCACGACCGCTGGACCGAGCACCTCGGCGAACTCGGCCTCGACCCCGAACTCTTCCGCTACCAGCGAGAGATGAACGCCGACGAGGGCGAGGCGGCCGGCCTCTTCGCGGTCAAGCACGACAGCGACTTCACCGACCTCCTGCTGCGCGCCGTCACCGACACCCGGGACACCGACGGCCTCGCCGACCTCGTGCACGGCTTCGCCGCCAAGCTCGGCCGCCGCGCCGAACTCACCGCCGAACGCGACTTCACCGCCGGCTCGCTGGACCTGCTGGAGCGCATCGCCGAGACCACCACCGCCCGCGAGACCGTCCGCGAGGCCCACCGCACCGCCGAACGCCGCACCCGCCGCCTCGCCCACGCCCTCGCCTCCCGCGCCACCGCCGAACGCGACCGCGCCCAGGACCTCGCCATCGAGGTCGCCGCCGCCGCGAGCGCCGTCACCGCCGCCGAGGCCGACCGCACCCGGCACAGCCTGATCACCGACGAACTCACCCACCGGCACGCCACGTTGGGCCTCGCCGCGGCCACCGCCGAGGCCGCCGCGCTGCGCCGCGAACTCATCGACGCCCGCACCCTGCACTCCGCCTGGCAGGCCGCCGAGGCGGTACTGCGCCAGCGCGCCGCCGCCGACCGTGTCACCCGGGTCGCCGCCGCCATCCGCGAGGCCGAGCTGGACGCCGCCCCCGCGCTCGCCGCCCGCGCCCGCGCCGCGACCGCCCTGGCCCGCGCCCTGGAGGCCGCCGCCGCGGCCGCCGAGTCCCGCGCCGACACCGAGGAGGAGCGCGCGGGCGAACTCCAGCAGGACGGCGGCAAGGCGCAGTCCGACGCCACCGAGGCCGCCACCGCCGCCCAGAAGGCCCGCAGCGAGGCCGAGCACCTGCGCCAGCGTCTCGCCGAGGTCGAGCAGGAGACCGAGGCCGCCGTCTCGGCCGGCTTCATCGACGCCGACGGCGACGTGGACCCGGCCCGCGCCGCGCTGCACGCCGCCGACGTCGAGAAGGCCGCCGCCGCCGCGCTCGCCCAGGCCCGTACCGCCGCCGAGTCCGCCGCCGCCCGGCTGCGCGAGTCCGCCGCCGCCACCTCGCGCGCCGAACTCGCCGCCGAGCGGGCCGGCGACGCCCGCAAGGACGCCGCCCGCGCCCTCGCCGCCGAGCAGCGCACCGCCGCCCTGCTCGCCACCGAGGAGCGCCTCGCCGACCTGCTCTCCCTGACCCCCACACCTACCGATTGGAGCGAGGACGGGTCGGGCGCCGAGGAGGACGCCGGGTTCCTCACCCCCGCCGTGCTCGACCGCAACGCCGAGTACCTGCGCGAACTCCTCGACGAGTCCATCGCCACCGCCGAACGCACCCTGTTCGACCTCCGCACGGCCGCCGCCGACGACTCCCGCATCCTCGCCGCCCTCGGCGACGGCGGTCTGCTGCCGCCCGGCCCGGACGTGCTCGCCACCGTCGAGTACCTCGCCGAGCACGGCATCCCGGCCCTGCCCGGCTGGCGCTACCTCGCCCAGTCCGTGGACCCGGCCGACCACGACGCGATCCTCGCCGCCCGCCCCGAACTGGTCGACGGCGTGGTCGTCACCGACCCGGCCTCGCTGGAACGCGCCCGCGAGGCCCTGCAGGCCGCCGCCCTGCTGCCGCGCTCCACCGTCGCCGTCGGCGCCGCCGCCTCGCTGATCGCCCCGATCACCGACGAGCCCGCCTTCTTCCTCGTCCCGCCGAACCCGGCCATGCACGACGAGTCCGCCGCCGACGGCGAGCGCCGCGAACTGCGCGCCCGGGCGAGCGCCCGCGAGGAGCACATCCGCGAACTGGCCGGCCGCCTCGGTGCCGACCGCGCCCTCGCCGCCCGCCTCGCCTCCTGGCACGCCAGCTGCCCGCCCGGCACCCTCGCCGAATTCGCCGCCGCCGCCGAGGCCGCCCGCGAGCACGCCGAGCAGGCCGCCGCCGCCCTGGCCACCCTGCGCGCCGACCACGACGAGGCCGAGACCGACCACGCCGCGGCCGCCTCCGTCCACGAGGAGCACCGGGAGGCCGCCCAGCGCGCCCGCCGCCGCGCCGACGCCCTCTCCGGCCTCGCCTTCCGGCTGCGCGAGCGCGGCAACTGGGCCCGCCGCCAGCGCGAACTCGCCGAGGACGCCGCCGAGTGCGACCGCCGCCAGGTGCTGTGCGCCGAGCGCGCCCGCACCTGCGACGAGGACCGCCGCGCCGCCCAGCGCGCCGCCGACGACGCCCGCCGCACGGCCCGCGCGCTGCGCGCCGAACGTGCCGAGATCCCCGCCGCCGAGCAGTCCGACGAGCCCGTCGAGACCGCCCCCGCCGCACTGCCCGCACTGCGCGAGGCCTACCGCGCCGCCTCCCAGCTGTACGAGAAGGTCGGCGTCGGCGCCGACCTGCGCGCCGAACAGGCCCGCGCCGAGGGCGACGAGGCCGCCGCCGCGACCGAACTCGACCGCCTCACCAACAAGGTCCGCACCCGCGCCGAGGAGCTCCTCGGCAGCCCCGACGGCGCCGACGGCCCGGCCCGCCAGGCCGCCGCCGCCCGCGCCGAGGAGCTGGTCGCCACCATCGAGGCCCGCTCCGCCGCCGCCAGCGAGCAGCTCGGCCGGCTGCGCGGCGAGGCCGAGCGCTCCGCCCCCGCCGACGGCGAGGCGCACACCGAGCTGCCCGAGGACCTCGTCCCCACCGATCCGGAGCACGCCCAGGTCCTGCTGCGCACCGCCACCAGCCGACTCGCCGAGCGCCGCGAGGCCCTGGACGCCGCCCGCACCGCCCACGCCGACCTCCAGCGCACCTTCGACAGCGCCCAGGCCTCGGCCGCCGACTTCGACGAGCTGGCCGGCCAGTTGCGCGACGGCCTGCGCGACCAGCAGGAGGACCCGGACGACCCGGTCGAGCCGTACCTGGGCTCGCTGGCCGACGCCCGCACCGGCGCCACCGAGGCCCGCCGCTCGCTGCGCACCGCCGCCGGCGAGCTGTCCTCCTCCGAACTCGCCGTCCGCGACGCCTCCGACGCCCTGGTCCGGCACGCCAACGCGGCCCGCTACGAGGCCGTCCGCACCCCCGCCCGCCAGCAGATCCGGGAACTGCCCGCCTCCGCGCTGCCCGAGCACGCCGCCGCCTGGGCCGCGGCCTTCGCGCCCCGGCTGCGGGTGCTCACCGACGAGCTGGCCCAGCTGGAGAAGAACCGCGGCTCGATCGTGGACCGGCTGCGCGGTCTGGTCGAGTCCTCGCTCACCACGCTGCGCGCCGCTCAGCGGCTGTCCCGGCTGCCCGAGGGCCTGGGGGAGTGGTCCGGCCAGGAGTTCCTCCGGATCCGCTTCGAGGACCCGGACCACGCCACCCTGGTCGAGCGCCTGGGCGAGGTCATCGACGAGGCCACCCGCGCCGCCGTGAAGAAGAACAGCGACCTGCGCCGCGACGGCATGTCGCTGCTGCTGCGCGGGGTCGCCGCCGCGATCGGCCCCAAGGGCGTCAGCGTCGAGATCCTCAAGCCCGACGCGGTGCTGCGGGCCGAGCGGGTCGGGGTCGGCCAGATGTCCGACGTCTTCTCCGGCGGCCAGCTGCTCACCGCGGCCATCGCGCTGTACTGCACGATGGCCGCGCTGCGCGCCAACGACCGCGGCCAGTCCCAGCTGCGGCACGCCGGCACGCTGTTCCTGGACAACCCGATCGGCCGCGCCAACGCGACCTACCTGCTGGAGCTCCAGCGGGCCGTGGCCGACGCGCTCGGCGTCCAGCTGATCTACACCACCGGCCTGTTCGACACCACGGCGCTCGCCGAGTTCCCGCTGGTGATCCGCCTGCGCAACGACGCCGACCTGCGCGCGGGCCTCAAGTACATCTCGGTCGAGGAGCACCTGCGCCCGGGCCTGCCGGCCGCGCCGGACCCGGACGGCCCGACCATCCACGGCGAGATCACCGCCACCCGGATGTTCAAGCGCCCCGCGGAGGTTCCGGCGCAGACGTGAGCGGGCCCCGTCCGGCCGGGGGAGGTTCCGGTCCGACCGTGAACTGACTAGCGTGATCTCCATGCTGACGATCGCGCACCTCAGTGACACCCACCTCGGCCAGGTCCACCGCCGGGACGGCGGCAGGCGCGCCCGGCGGCGGGCCGAGCAGGTGATGGCGTACCTCGACGCCCTGCCCGGCCCGCTGGACGCCGTGCTGGTCACCGGCGACCTCGCCGACCATGGCCTGCCCGAGGAGTACCGGGAGGTCGCCGAGGTGCTGGCCTCCCGTCACCCGGTGCTCATTTGCCCCGGCAACCACGACTCCAGGGCGCCGTACCGGGAGGTGCTGCTCGGCGAGGCGCCGGGGGAGGGGCCGGGGGAGGGGCCGATCAATCGCCTGCACCAACTGCCGGGCGCCGACGTGCTGATGCTCGACTCCTCGATACCCGGGCAGGACGACGGCCTGCTGGACGAGCGGACGCTGGACTGGCTGGACGCCGAACTGGCGTCCGGCCGCGGCGAGTTGCCCGCGCTGGTGGCCTTCCATCACCCGCCGGTGGAGCTGCACCTGCCGTACGTCGACCCGATCCGCCAGTTCGGCGAGGCGCGGCTGGCGCAGGTGCTGCGCCGGCACCCCCGGGTGGCCGCCCTGCTCTGCGGCCACGCGCACACCTCCGCGGCCACCACCTTCGCCGGTCTGCCGCTGCTGGTCGCGCCCGGCGTGGCCTCCACCGTCACGCTGCCGTTCGAGGGCGGGCGCGGCATCTCCTTCGACCACCCGCCGATGCTGGCCTTCCACGTCCTGGACGGGGACCGCCGGCTCACCACCCACTACCGGGCGCTGCCGGCGCGGGACTGACCGATCGGCCCGGCGCTACGGGTGGTTGGGCCGCACCCGGGCCTGGCGCGGCGGCTGTTGCGGTGCCTGGCGCGGCGGTTGGTACGGCTGCTGGTGCGGCGCTCGCTGCGGCTGGTGCCCGGGCCCGTACGGCTGCTGCCGCCCCGGACCGCCGTACGGCTGCGGTGGCTGCTGCTGCTGCTGCGACTGCGGCTGGGGCGACTCGTACGGCTGCCGGTACACCGAGGAAGGCCCGGGCCGGGGGAACGGCCGGGCGGCCAGCGGCTCGGAGGGCCCCCGGCCGCCCGCCGTCGGGTTCGTGGCGCCCGGCGTCCGCATCCGCTGGGCCGCGACCTGGCGGGAGATCAGGATCTCCAGCAGGCACCACATGGTGCCGAACACCCCGAGCCCCATGGCCAGCAGTGCCGGTGTCAGCAGCCAACTGCCCGCGTACGAGGCCAGGGTGGCCACCACGACGCCCACCAGGGTGAAGGACAGGCAGAGCACCGCCCGGACTGCGGCGGCGCGCACCTCGTCGGGCAGGCGGCGGCGACGGCGGCGGCGTGGCACGGACATCGAGCGACCCCCAGGCGCGTGGCGCGTGTTCTGTGAAGCATACGGAACGGGTGCACACGAAACGCGCCCCTCGCCTCACTCTGCCCCGCCGAACCAGGACTATGCGTCCGAAACCGCCGAACTGCCTTCAAATCGTGTCATCCAGGCCGTCCCGTCGTGTCATCCGGGCCGTCCGGGCAAGGCCCGGCGCCCTCAGGCGGCCCGGTTCAGTCCAGCTGGACGTTGAGCTCCTCCAGCGCGCCGGTCACGATCGTCCGCATCGCCCGCTCGGCGTGGACGGCGTCCTCGGCGCAGATCGCCTCCGCGACCTCGCGGTGCAGGCGGATCGCGTACGGCTCCGGCTGATGGGGCATCAGATGGTACTCGGTCCGGCCGGTGAGCACCGCCGCGACGCTGTCCCCGAGGTGGGCGAACATCTCGTTGCCCGAGGCGCGCAGCACCAGCGAGTGGAAGGCGATGTCGTGCCTGAGGAAGGCGTTCAGGTCGGCGGCCCGTGCGGTGACCGTCAGGTCCACGGCCAGTGAGCTGAGTTCGCGCCGGTCGTCGTCGCTCGCGTGGGTGGCGGCGAGCGCGGCCGCGGCCGGTTCGACGGCCACGCGCAGCGAGCCGAGCGAGCGCAGCTGGGCCGGGCGGTCCGCGCCGGCCAGGCGCCAGCGGATCACCATCGGGTCGAAGACGTCCCAGAGCGACTTCGGCTGCACGGTGATCCCGACCCGTCGCCGGGACGCCACCATCCGCATCCCCTCCAGGACGCGCACCGCCTCCCGGACGACCGTCCGGGACACCCCGAACCGGCCCTCCAGTTCCTCTCCGCGCAGTACCGCCCCCTCGGGGATCTCCCCCGACGCGATCGCCGGCCCGAGCTCGGCAAGCAGCCGACCGGGCAGCCCCTGGATCTCCATCCGCCCAGCGTAGACGCCCGCTCCGCGGGCCTTCACCTCGCCCTGCGACCCAGACCACATCGTAAAAGTATGACGATTTGGTTTCCGTCACTTGAATACGTCATATCTTTGAGGCGATAGTGGCGGCCAGGCAACGAAGGAGCACCACCCCATGGCTCTCAGCGTCGAGAACCACGACCTCCCGCAGGCCCCCCTCACCGTCGTGGTGATGGGCGTCTCGGGCGTCGGCAAGACCACCCTGGCCCGCCTGCTGGCGGACCGTCTCGCCCTCCCCTTCGCCGAGGCGGACGAGTTCCACCCCGCGGCCAACATCGCCAAGATGTCCGCCGGCGTCCCGCTGGACGACCAGGACCGCGCCCCCTGGCTGCGCGCCGTCGGCGCCTGGCTCAAGGAGCGGACCGAGGCCGGCACCGGCGGTGTGGTCACCTGCTCGGCGCTGAAGCACCGCTATCGCGAAACCCTGCGCGCGGCCTGCCCGGGCGCCTTCTTCCTGCACCTCAGCGGTGGCCACGAGCTGGTCGAGGACCGGCTCAGCCACCGCACCGGCCACTTCATGCCGTCCTCGCTGCTCGACTCGCAGTACGCCGCCCTGGAACCGCTGGCGGCGGACGAGCGCGGAGGCGTCCTGGACGTCGGCCCGTCCCCCGAAGAACTCGTCGAGATGGCCGTGGCGCTGCTGCGGCCCGTCAATGGAGACCTCGCGTGAGCATTGCCCCCACCCTGCTGGCGGCCGCCCCACCGGCCCTGCCGCACACCAGCAGCGACTCCCAGCTGCTGATCGCGGTGCTGCTCAGTATCGGTGCGATCGTCGTACTGATCACCGAGCTGAAGCTGCACCCGTTCCTCGCCCTCACGCTCGGCTCCGGCCTGCTGGCCGCCGTCGCGGGCGCCCCCTTCGACAAGCTGCTGAGCAGCTTCTCCACGGGCTTCGGATCCACCGTCGCCAGCGTCGGCCTGCTGATCGGCCTCGGCGCGATGCTCGGCAAGCTGCTCGCCGACTCCGGCGGCGCCAACATCATCGCGGACACCGTCCTCTCCCGGACCGGCAACAAGGCGCTGCCCTGGGCGATGGCGCTGATCGCGGCCGTGCTCGGCCTGCCGCTGTTCTTCGAGGTCGGGGTCGTCCTGCTGATCCCGATCGTGCTGCTGGTCGCCCGCCGCGGCAACGTACCGCTGATGCGGGTCGGCATCCCGGCGCTGGCCGGCCTGTCGGTGCTGCACGGCCTGGTGCCCCCGCACCCGGGCCCGCTGGTCGCGGTCGACGCGCTGAAGGCCGACCTCGGCATCACCCTGGCGCTCGGCCTGCTGATCGCCGTCCCGACCCTGATCATCGCGGGCCCGCTGTTCGCGCGGCTGGCCGAGCGCTGGGTCGGCCCGCTGGAGATCCCGGCGGCCACCGCCCCCGAGGAGACGGCCAAGCACGACCGCACCCCGTCCTTCGCCGCGGTGCTGGCCACCATCCTGCTGCCCGTCGTGCTGATGCTCGGCAAGGCCCTGGCCGACGTCGTGATCGACGACCCGAAGGCGCTGGTCCAGCGGGTGTTCGACTTCATAGGCTCCCCGCTGATCGCCCTGCTCGCCGCGACCCTGCTCGGCATGGTGACCCTCGGCAGGGCGGCCGGCTTCGACAAGGCCCGGATCTCCGACACCGTCGGCAAGTCCCTCGGCCCCATCGCCGGCATCGTGTTCATCGTCGGCGCGGGCGGAGGCTTCAAGCAGAC
Source organism: Kitasatospora sp. NPDC058048 (assembly GCF_042885555.1). NCBI lineage: Bacteria > Bacillati > Actinomycetota > Actinomycetes > Kitasatosporales > Streptomycetaceae > Kitasatospora > Kitasatospora sp. NPDC058048. The sequence goes on from NZ_JBHVRT010000041.1 coordinate 79,734, forward strand.
CCTGATCGACGTGGGCGTCGGCAACGCGGTCAGCGAGTGGTCCGGCAAGTGGCACATCTCGGCGCTGCTGCTCGGCTGGCTGATCGCCGTGCTGATCCGGCTGGCCACCGGCTCGGCGACGGTCGCCACGATCACCGCCGCCGGCATCGTCTCCCCGCTGGCCGCGAACATGTCCTCGACCCACGCGGCCCTGCTGGTGCTCGCGATCGGCGCCGGCTCGCTGTTCTTCTCGCACGTCAACGACGCCGGCTTCTGGCTGGTGAAGGAGTACTTCGGGATGAGCGTCGGGCAGACGCTGAAGTCCTGGTCGGTGATGGAGACGGTGATCTCGGTGGTCGCCATCGCCCTGATCATGCCGCTCAGCCTGATCATCTAGCGCGCGAAGCAACGACCGCCGAGGGGCGGCACCCGTGACCGTACGGGTGCCGCCCCTCGGCGTTTCATCGGTCCGACCCGTCCAGCAGCCCCGACAGCACCGCCGCCGTCGCCGTCAGCAGGTCCTCCGCGACCGCGCCGCCCGCCGCCGTCCGGGCCAGCAGCCCCTCCCGCGCCGCCAGGACCACCGTCGCGGCCTGGTCGGCGCTCGCGCCCGGGGGCACCAGCTCCGGCAGCGCCCGCTCCAGGACCTCGGCCAGCGCCCGTGCGACCGCCCGGTCGTGCGCGGCGACCTGCTCGGCCAGTGCCTCCGTCCGGGCCGCGACCAGCCGGAACTCCAGGAACAGCAGGATCCACCCGGACTCCGTCGGCTCGACCCGCAGCAGCGCCTCGACCAGCCGCCGCGCCCGCTCCCGGGGCGCCAGCGCCTCGCAGGCGGCGGCCAGTTCGGCCAGTTCGGCCATCCGCTGAGCGGCCTGGTCGTCGAAGAGCGCCAGCAGCAGCTCCTCCTTGCCGCCGAAGTTCGAGTAGAAGGCGCCGCGGGTGTAGCCGGCGGCGGCGCAGACGTCCTCGATGCTCGTCCGGGCGAAGCCGACGGAGAGGAACAGCTCGCGTGCGGCGGCGAGCAGCCGGGCCCGGGTGTGGATGCGGCGTCGGGGTGGTCGGGGGGCGGTATCGGCGGGGGGCGGGTTCACAGCAGCACGATACATGGTGTATTCAGTACGAGTCGTATTCAATACGAGCCGTACTGAAACGAGGGCCATGAGCCGCCTGCTGATCACCAACGCCCACCTGCTCCACCCCGAGGACGGCACCCGCACCGACCTCGGCTGGCTGGAGGCCGCCGACGGCCGGATCGCGGCCACTGGCACCGGCCGCCCGCCCGCCGCCGCCGAGGACGTCCGGGTCCTCGACGCGGCCGGAGGCACCGTCCTGCCCGGCCTGATCGACGCCCACGTCCACCTGCTGGTCACCTCGCTCGACCTGCACGACTTCACCAGCTGGACCCCCGGCTACGCCACCGTGCGCGCCCTCGCCGAGGCCGAGCGCATGCTGCGCCGCGGCTTCACCACCGTCCGCGACGTCGGCGGCGCCGACCACGGGATGGCCCGCGCCCTCGCCGAGGGCCTGGTGCCCGGCCCGCGGCTGCTGCACGGCGGCAAGGCGCTCTCCCAGACCGGCGGCCACGGCGACCTGCGCCCGCTCGGCGACGACTCCCTGCCCTGCTGCGAGTCCCGCCCGCACTTCGGCCGGATCGCCGACGGCGTGGACGCGGTGCGGGCCGCCGCCCGGGACGAGTTCCGCAAGGGCGCCCGCCACCTCAAGGTGCTGCTCTCCGGCGGCGTCGCCTCCCCGCACGACGAGATCGGCGCCGTCCAGTACAGCGAGGAGGAGATCCGCGCGGCCGTCGAGGAGGCCGAGAACCACAACCGCTACGTCACCGTGCACGCCTACCACCCGCGGGCGATCGACCGCGCCCTGCGGGCCGGCGTGCGCTGCGTCGAGCACGGGAACCTGCTGGACGACGGCACGGTCGCCCTGCTGCTGGAGAAGGACGCCTTCCTGGTGCCCACCCTGGTCGCCTACGAGCAGACCGCCCGGGCCGGCGCCGCCTCCGGCCTGCCGCCCGCCTCCCTGGGCAAGCTCGCCGAGGTCCGCGACCGGGGCCTGGAGGCGCTGGAGCGCGCCCACCGCGCGGGCGTCAACCTCGTCTACGGCAGCGACCTGCTCGGCCCGCTGCACCCGGCCCAGCTGGAGGAGTTCACCCTGCGCGCCCAGGTCCAGCCGGTCGCGGACGTGCTGCGCTCGGCGACCACCACGGCGGCCCGGCTGCTCGGCCTGGCGGGGGAGATCGGCACCCTCGCCCCGGGCGCCCACGCCGACCTGCTCGTCCTGGACGGCGACCCGCTCGCCGACCTCGCCGTGCTCACCCGCCCCGACCTCCACCCGAAGCGGGTGGTCAAGGCCGGCGTCCCGGTCTGACGGCGAAACGGCGGGCGGGCGCCCGGGGAAACCCCGGACGCCCGCCCGCCGTGAAGGCCTCGACCAGCTCGGCGAGGCTGTGCCTACTTGTTCCCGCGCTTCGCGAGGCTGTGCTTACTTGTTCCCACGCTTCGCGAGGAAGGCCTCGACCTCGGCCTTGATCTCCGGCGTGTCCAGCCCGCGCACCGTCATCGTGGTGCGGCGGCGCAGCACGTCGTCCGAGGTGTACGCCCACTCGTTGTCCGCCGCGTACGCGACCTGCGCCCAGACGTCCGGACCGTCCTCGTGGATCGGCCGGCCGAGCTCCGGGTTCTCGTCGATCATGCGGGCGATGTCGAAGGACAGCGTGCCGTAGTGGCTGGCCAGGTGCTTGGCCACCAGCGGCTCCATCCGCGAGCCCGGCTCACGGTCGATCAGCAGGCGGTGCGCCACCGCGTTCGGCGCGCCGACGCCCGGCAGCGGGACGGTCGGGGCGATCGGGGACATGTCCTCGCCGAGGCTGGTGCCGGGCACGTGGGCCAGCTTCTCCAGGACGGCGCGGCCGATGTGCCGGTAGGTGGTCCACTTGCCGCCGGAGACCGACAGCATGCCGCCGCGGCCCTCGGTGACGACGGTCTCGCGCTTGGCGGCGGCGGTGTCGCCCGGGCCGCCCGGCAGCACCCGCAGGCCGGCGAAGGAGTAGGTGATCAGGTCGCGGTCGAGGTGCTCGTCGCGGATCGCGTGCGCGGCCTCGCCCATGATCTGGTCGATGTCCGCCTCGGTGGCCCGGACGTCCTTCGGGTCGCCGGTGTACTCCTCGTCGGTGGTGCCGAGGAGGACGTGGTCCTCCCACGGGATGGCGAAGGAGACGCGGTACTTGTCGATCGGGATGGTCAGCGCGGCGCGCCACGGCGAGCGGCGCTTGACGACCACGTGGGCGCCCTTGGAGAGGCGGATCGACGGCGCGGCGCCGGCGTCCTCCATCTTGCGCAGGTGGTCCACCCACGGGCCGGTGGCGTTCAGCACCAGGCGGGCGTCGATGCCGAACTCGCTGCCGTCCAGGCGGTCGCGGAGGTCGGCGCCGGTGACCCGGCCGCCGGTGAAGCGCAGGCCGGTGACCTCGGCGTGGTTGAGCACCACGGCGCCGGCGTCGACGGCGGCGCGCACGGTCATCACGGCGACGCGCGAGTCGTTCATCTGGTGGTCGCCGTAGACGGCCACCGAGCGCAGGCCCTCGGTGCGCAGCGCGGGCACCTGCTGGGCGGCGTGGGCGGCGGTGGAGACCCGGCCCATGCCGTCGCGGAAGGCGGACAGCGCGGAGTACAGGAAGACGCCGGCGCCGAGCTTGGCGGCGCCGTGCGGGCCGCCCTTGTAGACCGGCACGAAGAAGGTCAGCGGGTTGACCAGGTGCGGGGCCACGTCGGTGGAGAGCGCGCGGCGCTCCTTGTGGTTCTCCGCGACCAGCTTGACCGCGCCGGTCTGCAGGTAGCGCAGACCGCCGTGGACGAGCTTGGAGGAGGCGCTGGAGGTGGCGCCGGCGAAGTCGCCGGCGTCGACCATGGCGACCTTGAGGCCGGCCTGGGACGCGGTCCAGGCGACGGCCGTGCCGAGGATGCCGCCCCCGATCACCAGCAGGTCGTAGGTGGCCTTGCCGAGCAGCTCGCGGGTCTCGGCGCGGGAGGCGGTGCGGCCGGCGGTGCGCTCGGCGCCCAGGGTCGGAATGGTTGCCATGGTGGTTGTGTACGGCGCGCGCGGGTCGGGCGGCGCCGTTACTCCTCTCGTGTGCGGTGCGGCCTCTGCGGGAGAGGCCGGTCGGCCCGGTGCGGCGGGCCGGTTGAAGCCGGTGACACCCGTTGCCGGAACAGCGGGCGGCCGGTCGGGGCGCGGGGCCCCGACCGGCTTGTCGGTCAGTTGTTCTCTTCCTCCTCCACCCAGCCCATGGTGCGCTCCACGGCCTTGAGCCACTTCTTGTACTCACGCTCCCGGGTGGCCTCGTCCATGCGCGGGGTCCACTCGGCGGCGCGGTGCCAGTTGGCCCGCAGGGTGTCGAGGTCGTTCCAGAAGCCGACGGCGAGTCCGGCCGCGTAGGCGGCGCCGAGGGCGGTGGTCTCGGCCACGTACGGGCGCTCGACCGGGGCGTCCAGGACGTCGGCGATGTTCTGCATGAGCAGGTTGTTGCTGGTCATGCCGCCGTCGACCTTGAGGGCGGTGAGCTCGACCCCGGAGTCCTTCTGCATGGCGTCGACGACCTCGCGGGTCTGCCAGGCGGTGGCCTCCAGGACGGCCCGGGCCAGGTGGCCCTTGGTGACGTACCGGGTCAGACCGGCGATCACACCGCGGGCGTCGGAGCGCCAGTACGGGGCGAACAGGCCGGAGAAGGCCGGGACGAAGTAGGCGCCGCCGTTGTCCTCGACGGTGTTGGCGAGGGTCTCGATCTCGGCGGCGGTGGAGATGATGCCGAGCTGGTCGCGCAGCCACTGGACGAGCGAGCCGGTGACGGCGATCGAGCCTTCCAGGGCGTACACCGGGGCCTGGTCGCCGATCCGGTAGCCGACGGTGGTCAGCAGGCCGTGGTACGAGTTGACGATCTTCTCGCCGGTGTTCAGCAGCAGGAAGGTGCCGGTGCCGTAGGTGGACTTGGCCTCGCCCTCGTCGAAGCAGGTCTGGCCGAACAGCGCGGCCTGCTGGTCGCCGAGCGCGGCGGCGACCGGGACGCCGGCCAGGTCGCCGACGGCCTCGCCGTAGACCTCGGCGGAGGAGCGGATCTCCGGCAGGACGGCCATCGGCACGCCCATCGAGTCGGCGATCTTCTCGTCCCACGCCAGCGTGTTCAGGTTCATCAGCATGGTGCGGCTGGCGTTGGTGACGTCGGTGACGTGCTTGCCGCCGTTGACGCCGCCGGTGAGGTTCCAGATCACCCAGGTGTCCATGGTGCCGAACAGGATGTCGCCGGCCTCGGCGCGCTCGCGCAGGCCCTCGACGTTGTCCAGCAGCCAGCGGATCTTCGGCCCGGCGAAGTAGCTGGCCAGCGGGAGGCCGGTCTCGCGGCGGAAGCGGTCCTGGCCGACGTTGCGGCCGAGCTCGCGGCAGAGCGCCTCGGTGCGGGTGTCCTGCCACACCAGCGCGTTGTGCACCGGCTCACCGGTGTTCTTGTCCCACAGGACGGTGGTCTCGCGCTGGTTGGTGATGCCGATCGCGCGGATGTCGTCCTTGGTCAGGCCGGCCTTCTCCAGCGCGCCGCGGACGACCGACTGCACCCGGGTCCAGATCTCGGCGGCGTCGTGCTCGACGTAGCCGGGCTGGGGGAAGATCTGCCGGTGCTCCTGCTGGTCGACGGAGACGATCCGGCCGTCGGCGCCGAAGATGATGCAGCGGCTGGAGGTGGTGCCCTGGTCGATCGCGGCGATGTAGTTACCGGTGGAGGTCATGGGGAGGGTCCTCGGCTCGGGTTCGGGGGATACGGGGTGGGTGGGCCTGACGCGCGTCGTATCGGTCAGTCCCCGTGTACGGCGGGGGCGAACCCGTCCTTTAGAAGATGGCGTTGTAGACGCCACCGGCCGCGAGGCCGCCCAGGATCGGGCCGACGACCGGGATCCAGGCGTACGACCAGTCGGAGCCGCCCTTCTTCGGGATCGGCAGCAGGGCGTGCGCGATGCGCGGGCCGAGGTCACGGGCCGGGTTGATCGCGTAGCCGGTCGGGCCGCCCAGCGAGAGGCCGATGCCGACGACGGTGAAGGCGACCATCAGGGTGCCGGTGCCGGACTGGGAGAGGCCGGAGTTGGTGCCGATGGTGAGGATCGCGAAGCAGAGCACGAAGGTGCCGATGACCTCGGTGAGCACGTTCTGGATCGGGTTCCGGATCTCGGGGCCGGTCGAGAAGATGCCGAGGGTGGGCTCCTCGTTCGCGTTGAACTGGCCCAGGTAGGTGACCCAGACCAGTACGGCGCCGATGATCGCGCCGAGCAGCTGGGAGCCGAGGTAGAGCGGCACCTGGCTCCACTCGCCGCTCTTCACCGCGAGCGCGATGGTGACGGCGGGGTTCAGGTGGGCGCCGGACTTCGGAGCCGACATGTAGGCGGCGATGAGGACCGCGAATCCCCAGCCGAAGGTGATCGCCAGCCAGCCGGCGTTGACGGCCTTCGACTTCTTGAGGGTCACGGCGGCGCAGACGCCACCGCCGAGGAGTATCAGGGCGGCGGTGCCGAGGGTTTCGCCGACGAAGACGTCGCCGTTGGAGAACGCGGACACAAAGACTCCCTTGTCCATATGGCCCGGAGGGTAGGTGGGGGCAGGCGGCCGGTCGATCGCTGTGCGGATGAGCGCACTGTGGGAGCGATCTCTCCGGCCATCGTTCGACAATGTCGACCGTCATGCGGAAGCTTCCTCCCCAGGTCGCCCCCACGTCAAGGCAGGGTTACGCAGCTGTGACCCTCGCCTCGGCAGGTCCGTCGACGTTACCGAGCGGAGCGCCCCGAAACGGGACAAAACGCCAGAGGCGCGGACAGGGCTCCCGCCCGTCCGCGCCTCAGCGTGACGAATAGACGGCCCTCGGCGGGCCGTCCGTGGATGTGCTCAGAACCGCCCGGCGCCCAGGTCGCGGGAGATCGCCCGCGCCGCGCTGCGCACCGAGGCCACCAGCGAGGGCTTCACGAAGCCGTCCTCGCAGACCCGCTCGACCGCCCCGCTGATGCACACCGCGCCCACCGGGTTGCGCCGCCGGTCCTGGATCAGCGCGCCGATCGAGGCCACGCCCTCCCAGGTCTCCTCGATCGAGTCCGCCCAGCCGCGCTCCCGGATCAGCGCGCACTCGGCGTCCACGTCGGCCGCCCCGGTCAGCGTCCGCACGGTGTACGACTCGTACGGCCCGTCGCCCAGCTCCCCGCGCGCCACCGGGTCGTAGGCCACCAGCACCTTGCCCAGCGCGGTGCTGTGCAGCGGCTGCATCGAGCCCACCTCCAGCACTTGCCGGGTGTCGTCCGGCCGGAACACGTGGTGCACGATCAGCACGCCCTGCTGGTGCAGCACCCCCAGGTAGACCGTCTCCCCGGACGCCCGGGCCAGGTCGTCCGCCCAGACCAGCGCCCGCGCCCGCAGCTCGTGCACGTCCAGGTAGCTCTGCCCCAGCCGCAGCAGCTCGGCGCCCAGCTGGTACTTGCCGGTCTCCGGGTCCTGCTCGACGAACCCCTCCTGCTGCAGCGTGCGCAGGATGCCGTGCGCGGTCCCCTTGGCCAGGTCCAGCGCCGTCGCGACCTCGGACAGGCCCAGCCGGCGTTCGCCGCCGGCCAGCAGGCGCATGATCGCGGCGGCCCGGGAAAGCGACTGGATCGGGCCGGGCATGGGTACCTCCGCGCTGAAAGGCGGTCGACAATGTCGACCACAGTGATGACGGGACGAGTCTGCCAGGCCGCCCGGACTCCGTGCACCTTCCCCCCGGGTAACCCGCCCCGGCCCTCCCGCCCGCGGCGCGGTCCGCCGGGTGCGCGGACGGCCCCGCGCCGGGCCCTCACCGCTCCCGCGCCGTCACCCCACCGCCCCCGCCCGCTGCGCCCGCAGCACCGCCACCTCCGCCGCCAGCGCCGCGATCCCGTCCGTCCCGACCCGGCAGCAGCCGCCCACCAGCCGCGCGCCGTCCGTGAGCCAGCCGCCCACCCGGGCCGAGCGGAAGGTCGGCTCGCCGCACCAGCCCCGGCGGGCGGCGTCCCAGCTCTCCCCGCTGTTCGGGTAGACCACCACCGGCTTCCCGGTCACCTCGGCGGCCACCGCCACCGCCCGGTCCGCGTCCTGCGGCGTGCAGCAGTTGACGCCCACCGCGACCACCTCGTCCACCTCCGCGGCCAGCGCGAAGGCCTCCGCCAGCGGCTGCCCGGCCCTGGTCCGGTCGCCCTCGACGCTGTACGACAGCCAGGCCGGCACCCCCAGTCCGCGCACCAGCCCCAGCAGCGCCCGCGCCTCGTCCGCGTCCGGCACCGTCTCCAGCGCCAGCACGTCCGGCCGGGTCGCCGCCAGCACCTCCAGCCGCGGCCGGTGGAAGTCCGCCAGCTCCGCGACGCTCAGCCCGTACCGGCCCCGGTACTCCGAGCCGTCCGCCAGCACCGCCCCGTACGGGCCGACCGAGGCCGCCACCCAGCGCCGCCGCCCGCCCGGCTCCGGCCGCGCCGCCTCCCGGGCCAGCTCCACGCTCCGCGCCAGCAGCCGCGCGGCCTGCGCCCGGCCGACCCCGCGGCGCGCGAAGCCCTCGAAGCTCGCCTGGTAGCTCGCGGTTATCGCGACGTCCGCGCCCGCCGCGAAGTACGCCCGGTGCGCCGCCACCACCGCCTGCGGGTCGTCCGCCAGCAGCCGCGCCGACCAGAGCTCGTCCGAGAGGTCGTGCCCGGCCGCCGCCAACTGGTTCGACATCCCGCCGTCGAGCACCAGCGGACCGGCGGCCAGCGCGGCGGCGAAGTCCGGCGGGGGAGCAGTGGGCATCTCGGTCTCCTCTGGAAGAGTTCCTGGTCACAGCCTAGGGGCGGGCGCCCCCGGGCCGGGCAGGAAAACCATTTGCCGCCGGGGAACGCACTCGCTACGTTGTGCTCAGCCCGAGAAGAACAGCACCGCTGGAAGAGCACCGGCGGAACAGGCCCAAAGGCACCGGCGACCATGGAGAGGAGCCCGGCGATGGCAGCGGACGACCAACCGCCCCCCACCGGGCCCGGAGCCGAGCAGCAGTGGCTCGCCGCGTACGACCCGCGCGCCTACGCCCCGATCGCCGTCACCGTGGACGTGGTCGCCCTGACCTTGCGCCACGGCGGCCTGCACGTCCTGCTCGTCGAGCGCGGCGCCCCGCCCCACCAGGGCTGCTGGGCGCTGCCCGGGGGCTTCCTGCGGGCCGGCGAGGAGGACCTGGACGAGGCCGCCGCCCGCGAGCTCGCCGAGGAGACGGGCCTGCTGAGCGCCTCCGCGGCCGGGGCCACGCCCTGCCGCCTCCACCTGGAACAACTCGGCACCTACGGCGCCCCCGAGCGGGATCCGCGGATGCACGTCGTCTCCGTCGCCTACCTCGCCTTCGCCCCGGACCTGCCCGACCCCCGGGCCGGGACGGACGCCGCGGCTGCCGCCTGGCACCCCGTCTCCGACCTGGACCTCCGGCCCTGCGGCCGGTCCCGAGTCGCCGGTGCGCCCGCCGACACCCACGGGGGTGGTGTCGACGGGCGCGCCGGCCCAGGCCCGGTCACGCTGGCCTTCGACCACGCCCGCATCCTCTCCGACGGCCTCGACCGGGTGCGCGCCAAGCTGGAGTACAGCCCGCTGGCCACCGCCTTCCTGCCGTACGACTTCACCATCCCCGACCTCCGCGCCGTCTACGAGGCGGTCTGGGACGAGAAGCTCCACCCCGGCAACTTCCACCGCAAGGTGCTGTCCGTGCCCGGCTTCGTCGAGAGCACCGGCGCCACCACCGAGCGCGGCGGCGCCCGCGGCGGCCCCCGCGCCCGCACCTACCACGCCGGCGACGCCCGCCTGCTGCACCCCGCGCTGCTCCGCCCCACCCGCGACGACCCGGCCGGCGCCGCCGGCGCCCCCTGAGGCCCGGCGGCCCACGGCAACGCCGTCGGCCGACCGGGCTACCATCCGGCCATGACCACTGACGAAGCGACGACCACCGCCGAAGCCCACCGGCCGTTCTCGCACTGCCACTTCTGCGGCACGCCCTACCCGCCCGGCACCCGCCTCTGGCCCCGCACCTGCCCCGGCTGCGCCGAGATCAGCTACCGCAACCCGCTGCCCGTCGCGGTCACCGTCCTCCCCGTCACCCGCCCCGACGCCGACCCGGCCCTGGTCGTCATCCGCCGCACCATCGAACCCGGCTACGGCGAACTCGCCTTCCCCGGCGGCTACATGGACTACGGCGAGAGCTGGCAGCAGGCCTGCGTGCGCGAACTGCACGAGGAGACCGGCATCACCGCCGACCCGGCCGACGTCACCCTGATCCACACCGCGTCCGACCCCGCCGGCCGCTTCGTCATGCTCTGCGGCCTGCTCCCGGCCCGCCCGCTCGCGGAGCTCCCGCCCTCGCGCCCCACCGACGAGACCGACGGCTGGCTGCTCGCCACCGCCGACACCGCGCTCGTCTGGGACTTCCACAAGGGTGTCCTGCGCCGCTGGTTCAGCGGCGAGTTCACCCCCCGCTGACCCCGGGGCCGCCCTGCGGCGCGGGCCCCCGACCCCCATCGGCCGACCCTGGCGCGGCGGCCGATCACATGGCATGGTCTGCACCGACAGCCCAACCGGACGGGTCTGCCACGAGCCCTCCCGTCCCCACCACCGGCCGGGAGACCACCACCGTGAGCACCCCACCGCAGGACCAGCCGCTCTGGCGCCCCAACCCCGCTCGCGCCGCCGCCACCCCCCTGGTGGCCTTCCAGGCCTGGGCGGCCGAGCACCACGGCGCCCCGGCCGCCCCGCTCGCCCCGGCCGACGACGACCAGCAGGCCGCCCGGCGCTACGCCGACCTGCACGCCTGGTCCACCGAGGACCTCGACCGGTTCTGGACCGCGATCACCCAGTGGTTCGACGTCCGCTTCAGCCAGGCCCCCGACGCCGTCCTCGCCGACCCCCGGATGCCCGACGCCGTCCTCGCCGACGAGACCCGCACCGGCTCCCAGTGGTTCCCCGGCGCCCGCCTGAACTACGCCGAGCACGTCCTGCGCCACTCCGAGGACCCGGCCAACGCCGACCGGCCCGCCATCCTCCACGTCGACGAGACGAGCGGTGACCCGGTCCCGACCACCTGGGCCGAACTGCGCCGCCAGGTCCTCTCCCTCGCCGCCGCCCTGCGCGCCCAGGGAATCGGCCCCCACGACCGTGTCGCCGCCTACCTGCCCAACATCCCGCAGGCCGTCGTCGCGCTCCTCGCCACCAACGCCGTCGGCGCCGTCTGGACCTCCTGCGCCCCCGACTTCGGCGCCCGCAGCGTGCTCGACCGCTTCCAGCAGCTCGAACCGGACGTCCTGATCGCCGTCGACGGCTACCACTACGGCGGAAAGGCCCACGACCGCACCGACGTCGTCGCCGAGCTGCGCCGCGAACTGCCCTCGCTGCGCACCGTCGTCCACGTCCCGCTGCTCGGCGGCCCGGCTCCCGAAGGCGCCCTCGACTGGGCCGAGCTGGTCTCCGGCCGGGCCCCGGGAGCCGACGGCGAAGCGGAGTTCGCCCAGCTCCCGTTCGACCACCCGCTCTGGGTGCTCTACTCCTCCGGCACCACCGGCCTGCCCAAGCCGATCGTCCAGAGCCAGGGCGGCATCCTGGTCGAGCACCTCAAGCAGGTCGGCCTCCACCTCGGCCTCGGCCCGCAGGACCGCTTCTTCTGGTTCACCTCGACCGGCTGGATGATGTGGAACTTCCTGGTCGCCGGCCTCCTGGTCGGATCCACGATCGTCACCTACGACGGCAGCCCCGGCCACCCCGACGCCGGCGCCCTGTGGTCGGTCGCCGCCCGCACCGGCACCACGGTCTTCGGCACCTCCGCCGCCTACATCGGCGCCAGCCGCAAGGCCGAACTCCACCCCGGCCGCGAGCTCGACCTCTCCGCCGTCCGCTGCATCGGCACCACCGGCTCCCCGCTCCCGCCCGACGGCTTCCGCTGGATCTACGACGAGGTCAGTGAGGACGTCTGGCTCGCCTCGGTCAGCGGCGGCACCGACGTCTGCTCCTGCTTCGTCGGCGGCGTCCCGACCCTGCCGGTCCACGTCGGCGAGATCCAGGCCCCCTGCCTCGGCGCCGCCGTCGAGTCCTGGGACGTCCAGGGCCACCCGCACACCGACACCGTCGGCGAACTCGTCGTCACCAAGCCCCTCCCGTCCATGCCCACCGGCTTCTGGAACGACGACAAGGGCACCCGCTTCCACGACAGCTACTTCGACATGTACCCGGGCATCTGGCGCCACGGCGACTGGATCACCGTCACCTCCCGGGGCACCGTCGTCATCCACGGCCGCTCCGACTCCACCCTCAACCGCCAGGGCGTCCGGATGGGCTCCTCGGACATCTACGAGGTCGTCGAGCGCCTCCCCGAGATCGCCGAGTCCCTGGTCATCGGCCTGGAGGAGCCCGACGGCGGCTACTGGATGCCGCTGTTCGTCGTCCTCGCCCCCGGCGCGGAACTGAACGACGACCTGGTCGGCCGCATCCGCACCGCGCTGCGCACCGAACTCTCCCCGCGCCACGTGCCCGACGAGGTCATCGCCGTCGACGGCCTCCCGCACACCCTCACCGGCAAGCGGATCGAGGTCCCGGTCAAGCGCATCCTCTCCGGCACCCCGCTGGAGCAGGCCGTCAACCCCGGCTCCGTCGACCGCATCGAGCACCTGCGCTTCTTCGAGCAGCTCCGCCTCGACCGCCGGGCCTGACCGGCCCCGGGACGGACGAGAGGGGCGCCCCCACCATCCCGGGTGGGGGCGCCCCTCTCGCTGTTCCCGCTTGCGCAGCTCCCGGCTACTCGCCGGAGAGCACCTGCTGCGCGGCGGCCCGCGCCTCCTCGGCGCTGTCCGCGGCCCGGGCCGCCTCGGCCGCCCGGCGGCACTGCGCCAGCGTGTACTTGGCGAGCGTGGTCCGCACGTAGGGGATCGAGGCCGCGCCCATCGACAGGCTGGTGACGCCCAGACCGGTCAGCACCACGGCCAGCAGCGGGTCGGAGGCCGCCTCGCCGCAGACGCCGCAGCTCTTGCCGGCCGCCCGCGCGGCGTCGGCCGCCGCGGCGACCAGGTCCAGCAGAGCCGGCTGCCACGGGTCCTGGAGCCGGGCCAGCGCACCGACCTGGCGGTCGGCCGCGAAGGTGTACTGCGCGAGGTCGTTGGTCCCCAGCGACAGGAACTCGACCTCCTGGAGGATCGCCCTGGCGCGCAGCGCGGCCGACGGGATCTCCACCATCGCGCCGAACTTGGCGTCCAGCCCGGCCTCACGGCAGGCGGTCGCGAAGTCCTTGGCGTCCTTGCGGTCGGCCACCATCGGGGCCATCACCTCAAGGTGCACCGGCAGGCCCTCGGCCGCCTTGGCCAGCGACTCCAGCTGGGTCCGCAGCACCTCGGGGTGTTCGAGCAGGGTGCGCAGACCGCGCACGCCCAGAGCCGGGTTGGGCTCGTCGGCCGGGGTCAGGAAGTCCAGCGGCTTGTCGGCGCCGGCGTCCAGCACCCGGACCACGACCCGGCCCTCGGGGAAGGCCTCCAGCACCTTGCGGTACGCCTCGACCTGCTTCTCCGCGCCGGGCGCCTTCGCCGAGTCGTCCAGGAACAGGAACTCGGTGCGGAACAGGCCGACGCCCTCGGCGCCGTTCTCCAGCGCGGCCGGCACGTCGGCCGGTCCGCCCACGTTGGCCAGCAGCGGCACCCGGTGCCCGTCCGAGGTCTGCCCCGGGCCGGAGGAGGCGGCCAGCGCGGCCCTGCGCTCGGCGGCGGCCGCCCGCAGCTCGTCCTGCTTCTCCTGGGACGGCTCCAGCAGTACGTCGCCGGAGCTGCCGTCCACCGCGACGACGGTGCCCTCGGCGACCTCGATCGCCCCCGGTAGCGCCACGACGGCCGGCACGCCCATCGCCCGGGCCAGGATGGCGCTGTGGCTGGTCGGCCCGCCCTCCTCGGTCACGAAGCCGAGCACCAGCGTCGGGTCCAGCAGCGCGGTGTCGGCCGGCGCCAGGTCCCGCGCGAACAGCACGTACGGCTCGTCACTGTCCGGCACGCCCGGCATCGGCACGCCGAGCAGCCGGGCCACGATCCGGTTGCGCACGTCGTCCAGGTCGGCGACTCGCCCGGCCAGGTACTCCCCGGCGGAGGCGAGCAGCGCCCGGTAGGCCGCGAACGCGTCGTAGATGCCGCGCTCGGCACTGCTGCCGACGGCGATCCGGCGGGACACGTCGGCCATCAGCTCCGGGTCCTGCGCCATCAGCGCCTGGGCCTCCAGCACGGCCTGGGCCTCGCCGCCCGCGAGGTTGCCGCGCGCGATGAGGTCGGCGGCGACCGCCTCGACGGCGGCCTGGGCGCGAGCCTGCTCACGGGGGGCGTCCTCGGTCGGGATCTGGGTGGCCGGGGGCTCGAGCACCGCCGTCCCCATGTGCCGCACCTGGCCGATCGCGACCCCGTGGCTCACGCCCACGCCGCGCAGCGTCTTCTCCATGTCACCTGTCTCCGCTGAGATGAGCGGCCCCGCCGGGAACCGCTGTGTGTGGGGGCCGCCCCGTCATCTCGTCCGGGGCGGGTCGGAAGGAAGAGGTCAGCTCCAGTTGAACAGCTGCTCGCCGGCCTTGGCGTCGCCGTCCTCCCGCAGGCCGCCCAGCGAGTCCACGGTGGCCTCCAGCGCCACGATCGGCGAGATCGGCGACTTGCCCGCGGCCTCGACGGCGGCCGGGTCCCACTTGATGACGGCCTGACCCCGGGTCACCGTGTCGCCCTTGTTGACGAGCAGCTCGAAGCCCTCGCCGTTCAGCTGAACGGTGTCGATCCCGAGGTGGGTCAGCACACCGTGGCCCTCGGCGTCCACGACGACGAACGCGTGCGGGTGCATGGAGACGACGACACCGTCCACCGGAGCGACCGCCGTGGTCTGCTCGCGAACGGGGTCGATCGCGGTGCCCGGGCCGACCATCGCACCCGAGAACACCGGGTCGGGCACGCCCGCGAGCCCCACGATCTTGCCGGTCAGCGGCGACGTCACAGTGGTCATGGTTGTGCCTCCCAAGTACGCGGTACAGCGTGCGGCCGCGAGGAGCGGCACGACGATCAACCGAAGCCTAAATCATGTCAACTTTGGACATCTGCTGACATTCCCGGGCGAAGACCCGCCCTGCCCGCCCAGCCGGCCGGCGACTCGCCGACCCGCGAGTGGTCTAGTCCTCTTGGCTCCGATGCGCCGCACTCTACAGGCATCTTGGCGAATCGGGACCATTGCTGTATATGCTCGCGAGAGCAACAAATCATGCCGCCGTCCGGGGGACTCCCGGTGCGCCCGATTCGCGCTCCGACTGCCGACCCGCTATGGTTGGTCGAGTCGCCACAACTTGGCGGTTAACACCAGATTTCAGATGCGAAAAGCCCCGGTAAACGGAGCGGAAAACGTCTGGTAAGCTGGAAACACGAAAGAACGAAGCCCGGAGGGTCCGCTGGAAGGCGGTCCGAAGGAAGCGTCCGTTCCTTGAGAACTCAACAGCGTGCCAAA
>NZ_JBHVRT010000042.1:0-94933 GCF_042885555.1 Kitasatospora sp. NPDC058048
CCCGGCGCGGGGGCGCGGGGGCGGGGACCGTCCCGACGGTCCCGGCCGCCGCCGTTCCGGTTCTCCGCCGGCTTGGTCCTCGCGCTCCCTTCATGTCCCCTTCGCGGTCCCTTCGCGCCGCTTCGCGTCGTCCTGGGACCGCTCCAGGACCGCTCCGGGACTGTTCCGGGACCGCTTTTGCGCCGCCGACCGTCCGGATCCGGCGTACCGGCCGAAGAGCCCCGGCTCCCGTCCGTCGGCTGGATAGAGTCCCGCCATGGTGACTGTGAACGCGGAGAGCCCGGCGGGCGGGCGGCTGGCCGGCCGCTCCTGTGTGGTGACGGGTGCGGCCAACGGCATCGGGAGGGCGGTCGCCGAACGCTTCGCCCGGGAGGGCGCGTCGGTGGTCGCCACCGATGTGGACGCGGCCGGGCTGGACCGGCTGGCCGAACGGTTCCCCGGCGCCGTCAGCACGGTGGTCGGTGACGTGGCCCGGGACGAGGACGCCCGCCGGATGGTGGCCGCCGCCGTCGAGCGGCACGGGCGACTGGACGTCCTGGTGGCCAACGCCGGGATCATCCCCCTGATGGAGATCACCGAGGCCACCGCCGAGGAGTGGGACCACGTGATGGCGGTGGACGGCCGCGGTATGTTCCTCACCTGCAAGTACGCGATCGAGGCGATGACCGCCCAGGACCGGCCCGGCGGCTCGATCGTCTGCCTGTCCTCCATCTCCGGCGAGGCCGGTCAGCGCGGCCAGGCGGTGTACGGGCCCGCCAAGTTCGTCGCCTCCGGCCTCACCAAACACCTCGCCGTGGAATGGGCCGACCGCGGCATCCGGGTCAACGCCGTCGCCCCCGGCACCATCACCACCGCGCGCGTCGCCCGGCTGTACGACGAGCCCGGTGGCCCGGAGTACCTCGGGGCGATCGAGAAGCGGCACCCGATGGGGCGGCTCGGGGACCCGGCCGAGGTCGCGGCGGCCGTCCTCTTCCTCGCCTCCGACGACGCGTCCTTCGTCACCGGGGTCGTGCTGCCGGTGGACGGCGGGTACCTGGCGCAGTAGGGCCGCCGCCGGACGGCCGGTCCCTGGCGAGCAGCTCGACCAGGACGGACACTCCGTCCGCCCCGTGCCCGGCGCCGACCGCCGTCCGGGTGAGGGCGAGCGCCGCGTCCAGCACGGAGGTGTCCAGGCCGCGCGCCCGGGCGGTGTGCGCGACGTGCGCCAGACCGGCCTCGGCGGAGGCGAGACTGCTGCGGTCGCCCGGATGCCTGCGCTCGTCCGCGCGCTGCGCGTAGCCGTCGATCAGCGGCGGCAGCAGGCGCGGCAGGCCCTGGGCGTACGGGGCGAGTTCGACGCCGCCGATGCCCTCGGCACGGGCCAGCGCCAGGGCGTGCAGGTAGCCGTGCACGGTGGTCCAGAACAGGTCGAGCAGGGCGGCGTCGAAGGCGCTCGCCCGCCCCGGGTCCGCGCCCACGTGGCGTACGGTGCCGCCCAGTGCCCGCAGCGCCGCCTCGTGGGCGGCGAAGGCCTCGGCGTCGCCGCTCAGCAGGACAGTGCCCTCCGGGCGGCCGACGGTCGGGGTGGGGGTGAGGACCGCGGCGTCCAGGAGGCGGAAGCCCCGGGCCTCGGCGTCGGCGGCGTTCGCCCGCGCGTCGTCCGGGGAGACCGAGGTGGCGTTGACGACGGTCCGGCCGCGCAGCGCCGTTCCGGCCGCCTCCAGCACGCTACGGGCGGCCGGCTGGTCGCGGACGCAGAGCAGCGCGAGCGGGGCGTCCGCCACCGCCTCGGCGGCGCTCGCGGCCGACCGCGCGCCGAGGTCGAGCGGCTCGGCGTCCCGGCCCGGCGTGCGGTTCCACACGGTGACCGGATGCCCGGCGGCCCGCAGCGCCCCGGTGAGCGCCCGGCCCATCGGGCCCAGGCCAAGCACGGCAACAGCTGTTCGGGCAGGGGTGGTTGAGGAAGTTCGTTCGTTCGGCACGGCGGCTACGCTAGAGCTTCACGCCGACGGCAGAGTCAAGGCGCAGAGGCACGGTGGAACGTCGCGGCGGACGGCGCGGACGCTCCGCCGAGGAGGTGTCCGCGATGCGGATCGGAGAACTCGCCCGGCGCGCCGGCGTCACCCCGCGCGCCCTGCGCTACTACGAGGAACAGGGGCTGCTCGCCCCCGAGCGCCGCCCCAGCGGCTACCGCGAGTACGACGAGCGGGACGTGGACACCGTCCGGGGCATCCGCACCCTCCTCGCGGCCGGGCTCAACAGCACCGTGATCGCCGAGATCCTCCACGGCCTGCCGCTTCCCGGGCGGCGCCCGCCCGGCCCGACCTGCCCCGAGTTGCTCGCCGGCCTGGCCCGGGAGCGCGCCAGGATCACCCGACAGATGGACGAACTCGACCGGGCCCGGGGCCTGTTGGACGCCATCATGGGTGCTCGGGCGCCGGGCGAGGCGATCCGGTCCGGCCGGATCGGGGCGGCGGAGCGGACACCGGGCGCGGATGCTTCGCCCTCGGATGAGTCCCCCTCGGATGAGTCCCCCGCGGGTGCGTCTCCCGCGGGTGCGACCGCCGCCGGGGACCGTCGCCCGCGTTCGGCGGTACGGAAACTCGATGGCGCGCGCTCCCGGCTCGTGCTGGAGTGAGCGGATGGATCATGACGAGGTGCTCGCCCTGTTCGACGACCGGCTCCGGCGCAACGCGTCGCCCGACCCCGGCTGTCGCGTCGAACGCGACGGTGCGGTGATCCGGCAGGTGGGCTCGGAGCACAGCTGGAACGGTGTGGTCTGGTCCGGCCTGGACGAGGCCGGCGCGGACGCGGCGATCGCCGCGCAGGTGCGCCACTTCGCCGGACTGGGCCTGGAGTTCGAGTGGAAGGCCTACTCCCACGACCGCCCCGCCGACCTCGGCGCCAGGCTGCTGGCGGCCGGCTTCACCCCGGAGCCGGACGAGGCGCTGATGCTCGCCCGGATCGCGGACCTGCCCACCGACGCGGCCCTGCCCGAGGGCGTCCGGCTGCTCCCGGTGACCGACCCGGCGGGGGTGGACCTGCTGATGGAGGCCAACGAACAGGCCTTCGGCTCCGAGAACCCCGGGCTGCGCGCGCGGTTGCTCGACCACCTGCGGCACGGCAGCTCGACCGTCAGCATGGTCGTCGCGATGGCCGGCGACCGCCCGGTCAGCGGCGCCCGGATGGAGCTGGTCCCGGGCACCGGGTTCGCCGGCCTCTGGGGCGGCGGCACCGCACCGGACTGGCGCGGCCGGGGCATCTACCGGGCCCTCATCGCCCACCGGGCCCGGCTCGCGGCCGAACTCGGCTACCAGTACCTCCAGGTCGACGCGAGCGACCAGAGCCGGCCCATCCTCCAGCGCCTCGGCTTCGCCTGGGTGAGCACGACGACCCCTTACGTGCACCAGCCGTAGGCCCCGCCGAGGGCGGCCGAGGGGGCGGGAGCCGAGGGGCCGGGAGTCGAGGGCGCCGGGGCCGGAGGGGCCGGGACCTGGGAAACTGGGCCGATCGGCAGGGGAGCACGGGGGTGCCGCTGCTCAGGATGTGCCGTTCGGTACATGCGGGGGAGGGCCGGCCGAGGTCATCGTTGAGGCACCACGAGCGGGGACCGTCCGAGTCCCCGGGGAGGAGCCTCGGCGTGTTCGACCTCTACCACCCGCGCGTCCTCGGCACGACGGCCGTCGTGCCCGCCGCCCTCGGCGGCTTCGCTCTCAGCTTCGGTCTCGGGCTCGGCCTCGGTCTCCGGCTCGGTCTCGGGTTCGGTCTCGGCCTCGTGCGCCGGGTCACCCGGCGGCGATCAGGCCGGGAGCCGTGTCCGGGGCACCGCGGCCGGATCGACCGCGTCCGTGAGCGGGCCCTGTCCGAAGCAGCTGCTCCGCTGGGCCCCGGTGTCGTGCACGGCGGTCTGCACCAGGGCGTACTGGAACGGCACCCCGATCACCGCCAGCGGCAGCAGTACGCACAGCAGGGCGTGCCCCGGGCCGATCCGGAACGTCCTGCGGCGCACGGCGGTGACGAGCTGCCAGCCGCCCCAGCACACCGAGACGACGGCCAGCCCCAACCCCGCCCAGGCGAGCGGCAGTACGGGCGCCGGGGCGCCGGGGCTGTCCTGGCAGCGGCTCACGAGCCCGTGGATGTCGCCGTCCGCGACCAGCGTCGGCACGCCGCACGCCCACCCGAGGCAGGCGAGCAGCAGCGGGCCGCCCGCCCGGAGCCACCGCGGGGAGCGCTGTTCTTCACTCATACGCCTAGTACCAGTCCGGATTCACGCGGACGAAGTGCAGCTTCTGGTGCCCGCGCTGCTCCTGGAAGCTGTCGATCCGGCCGCCCATGCTCGCGTTCTGCTGGCCGCCGCTGTGCTGGGTGTAGCGGATGTCCCCGTCCGGGGTCACCGCCGTCACCACCGCGGTGTGGTGGACGACGCCCTTTTTGTCCTGGGAGTCCTGGTCGGAGTCCTCCTCGTAGTAGACGATGTCCCCGGGCTTCACTTCGCCCGGCGGGACCTCCTGACCGCCGTGGCGCAGCATGAAGTCGTGCATGTTCTGTGCCCCGGCCCAGCTCTTCGAATAGTCGAGCCGCTGGTCGAGCCAGTCGCCGCCCGCGTCGTCGCTGCGTCCCCAGGTGTCGTCCCCGCGCCAGCCCCACCACTGGTCCCACTTGGCGTGCACGCCGCCCTGGCGCAGCGCCTCGGAGGCGAAGTTGGTGCAGTTGTCGTCGAAGACGTCGATGGTGGTGTCGTTCCAGTGCTCCAGCGCCCACTGCACCGTCTTCACCCGGTCGTACTTGGCGTTGGGCCCGCCGCGCAGGCCCACCTTCACGTCGTCGGGGATGCCCGGGAGGTTGGCGAGGGTCACGGGGTCGGAGAGCATCAGCTGCTTGTGCTGGTTGTCGGTCAGTGCCTTCCACCAGTCGGCGACCAGCCGGGGGTCCTGCCCGCTGGGGATGCCCCCGGTGTACATGGACAGTTCGGTCTGCGAGGCTTCGCGCTGGAGCTGGTCCAGCGCCTTGCGCGGGTCGGTCTCGCAGGTCGCGGCGGCGAGCTTGCGCAGTTCGGCGGAGGCCAGCTTGTCGGCCTGGGCGGCCTCGCGCAGCGCCTCCTGGAGCATCGCGTCCACCTCCTGGACGGCGTTGTCGTTAGAGGCCGCCGCGCCGCCGCTGCCGTGGACGGTGGCGGTGGTCTCGTCGACGGTGAGGCCGTACTGCTGGGCCATGTCCAGGGCGGAGTTCAGGGTGAGCTTGGCCCGGGTGATGCCGGCGCTCAGCCCGTCGAGGATCATGACGACGCCGCGCATGATGTCCGCGCCGGCCTCCAGGATCTGGGCCTGCTCCTGGAGCTTGCGGCCGGCGGCCTCGCCGACCTTGTCCTTCCAGTTCTCCTTGAGCGGGTCGACGCCGTTGGCATGGATGTCGTTGACGGCCTGCCACGCCTGCTTGGACAGGGCGAGCCAGGAGCCGGCGGCGGCATCGACGTCGATGCTGTTGGCGGCCTTGAGCGCCGCGATGGTCATCGTCACGGCTGCTGCCCCGGTTCCGTGCCCCCGAGGTCACCGAGTGCGGCGTCGAGGCGGCGGGCGTACTCCTGGTCGGCCTGGTCGTAGGACTGCGCCGACTCGTGCAACTGTGAGGAGTACAGATGGAGTTGATCGACGACCGACTTCACGTGGGCCTGCCAGGCGTCGGCGCAGTCCTTCAGCGCCGGACCGGATTCCCAGGCCGACATCGCGTCGGCGGCCGTGTGGCTGTTGTCGAGCCAGTGCCCGACGGGGCCGAAGGTCTTGGCGGCCTCCGTGAGGCCGTTCGCCGACTGCCGCAACGCATGTGTCTGGACGTGGATGTGGTTCACGGTCAGGTCCCCCTACCCGGCTATGTCGATCCCGATCGACATGGGTGCGGCCATCGTAACGACCGGTTTGGAAGGGAAAGGTCATCCGAAAGTCATGAGAAAGTAATTCAACAGGGCTGGTCGCCTTGCTTCCTGTCGGATAGTGGGCAGTCGGTCACCGGCGCGGAAACCGAGCCTCGTCCGGACCGGGCGGGAGGAGGCCGCCCGGGAGGATCTCCCCGGGCTCGCCGGAGAACACCACCTCGCCCCGGTGCAGCACGTGCACCACCGCGGCCCCGGCCAGGGCGTGCGGCAGCGACTGCGCGGCGAGCACGACCGTACGGCCGTCGGCGGCGCCGGCCAGCAGGTGGGCGTGCAGCCGCGCGGCGACGGCCGGGGCCAGGCCGCGCTCCGGCTCGTCCAGCAGGAGCAGAGCGGGCCGAGATGCCAAGGCCCGCCCGACAGCGACGAGTTGCTGCTCGCCACCCGACAGGACGCCGGCCCGGCGGCCCAGCAGAGCGATCAGCTCCGGGAACAGCTCCAGCACCTCGGCGCGCCCCGGCCCGCCCAGGAGCAGGTTCTCGGCCACGGTCAGCGAACCGAACACCCCGCGACCGGCCGGGACCACGGCCAGACCCCGCCGCACCCGCTGGTACACCGACAGCCCGCCGATGTCCCGGCCCCGCCAGAGCGCCCGCCCGCCGGCCAGCGGCACCACCCCGGCCAGGGCGTGCAGCGCGCTGGTCCGCCCGGCCCCGTTGCGGCCGAGCAGGACCGTGACGGCGGCGGACGGGAAGTCCAGGTCGACACCGTGCAGCGCCTCCAGCGGGCCGTAGCGGACCCGGGCGGCACGAAGGGCGGCTTCGACGGGCATCAACCCACCTCGGAGGTCGGGCGGTTCGGCATCATGTGGCGGCTCCCCACGCCCGGGTGACCCGAGGATCGGCCAGGACGGCCGCGGCCGGTCCGGCGGCGACCACCCGGCCCTGCGCCATGGCGTAGACGGCATCGGCGAGTTCGGCGACCAGTTCGGCGTCGTGCTCGACCAGCAGCAGCGCCATGCCGCGCTCGGCGAGGCCGCGCAGGACGGACACCAGGCGGGCCGTCTGCGCGGCGTCGAGGCCCGCCGCCGGTTCGTCCAGCAGCAGCACCCGGGGCTCGCCCGCCAACGCCCGTGCCAGCTCCACCAGGCGCAACACCCCCGTGGGCTGCCCACCGGCCGGTTCGGCGGCGATCTCCTGCAAGCCGAACAACCGCAGCGCGCGAGCCGAACGTTCGGCGGCCGTCCGGGCGTCCACCCGCCGGGCGTACTGCTCGGCGCCCACCCGGACGTTGTCGGCCACCGAGAGGGTCGGAAAGACGGCGATCTGCTGGAAGGTTCGCCCGAGCCCCAGTCGCACCCGCCGGTGCGCGGGCAGCCCGGTGACGTCCCGCCCGCCGAGCAGCACCCGCCCGCCGTCGGGCCGCACCGTCCCGGCCAGACAGTCGAACAACGTGCTCTTCCCCGCCCCGTTGGGCCCGATCAACGCGGTGATCCGCCCCGCCCGCGCCACCAGGTCCACCCCGCCCACCGCCTCGATCCCCCCGTACCGCCGCACGATGCCCCGCGCGGTGAGTCGGGCGGTGGGGGCAGTGGCGCTCATGGTCGTGCCCCGTGCGCTGCGGAGCGGCCTGCCGTTGGGGGGCGGGGTGGTCATGGCAGTTCCTCCGGTGCGGTGATCTGCGCCGTGCGCGTGCGTGTGTGCGTGCGCTTGCCGGATGACGATGCGCCCGTGCGGCCGGCCCCCCTGCCCGCGGTCGGCCGGTGCGCTGCACTGTCCGTTGCGGTGAGCAGCTGGTGAGCAGCGGGTGAGCGGAGAACCGCGGGACCGCCCTCGCTGCGGTGCCCATCGCTCGCATCCGCTGGACACCGCCCGGCCCGTGAGTCCCGCGAGTTCCGCGAGTCACGGGTCGCTCGTGGCTGTGACTCGCCGGTGGCTTCGCCGGGTGGCTCAGACGGCCCTGCGGTACCGCCCGACGGGTTGGGCGCAGACGGGTTGGGCGCAGGGGGGACCTGGCGATCACGGCCGTCCCGCCTCGCGCGGTGATCCGCCGTGGGCTCGGCGGCAACCACATGGGGTTGAGTGGGCCCGCCGCAGCTCGCCGCCGCCGCGCCGCTGTTCCGGAGCGTGCGTGCCCTGGCCCGCCGGGCTCTGCCTGCCGTGGTCCGACGGCGACAGCCGTCCCTCCTTCTGCGGGCCGTGCGACAACAGCTGTCCGCGGCCGAGGGGCTTGCCGGCCCTTGCCGTCCCGGTGTGCTGTGCGGGAGCCGTCCCGGCCGGCCGTGCGCCCGCCCGCCGAACTGCCCATCTGCCCATCTGCCACCCGGCCCGGCGGCTCGGTGGTCCTCCTCGCGGCCGGGGCCCCCGAAGGTTCCGCCGGGTCGCCCGACGGCCTGCGTGGTGGTGGAGTCGGGGGTCATCGTCGTCCGTCCCGTGCGATGAGGGCCCGTAGTCGGCGGCCGGTCGGGGTGAGGCGGGACGCGGGGAGAGGGGCCGTCGGGGGCGGGCGGCGGCCGGGGAGGGGGATGGCGGCGAGTCCGCCGGGGAGGCGGCCGATCGTGGCGGCGAGGACGCCGACGGCGACGGCGGAGACTCCGGCGACGGTGCCGGCGTCGAGGCCGATCAGGAGGGCGGCGGCGAGGACGGCGGCGAGGGCACTGTCGGCGCCGGCGACCATGACGGCGGCGAACCAGAGGAGGCCGCGCACCGGGTCGAAGGCGGTGGGGTCGAAGGCGCGTCCGGCGAGACCCATCAGTCCGCCGCCGAGAGCCGCCAGCGCGGCGCCCGCGACGAAGGCGAGGAGCTTGAGGCCAGGGACGTCCACGCCGGCCGCGACCGCGCCCGGTTCGTGGTCCCGCATGGCGGTCAGTGCCCGGCCGAGGCGGCCCCGGTGCAGGGTGCGGACGGTGAGCAGGCCGAGGCCGAGGAGGAGGAGCTCGGCGAGGTAGAAGACGCGGTCCCCGGTCAGGAAGGCGGGGCGGTCGAGCACGAGCCCGGTGGTGGCGTACGGCTGCTCGAAGACGAACCGGCTCATCGCCGTCCCCACCGCGAAGGTGACCAGGGCGAGGGCGAGTCCGCGTCGGCGGATCGCGGGCCACCCGACGAGCAGCCCGAGCGGGGCGGTGACCAGGACGGCGAGCAGCAGCGCCGGCACAGCGGGCAGGGGCGGAAGGCCGGGGACCCGGCCGGACATCAGCAGTGCGGTGCCGAGGGCGCCGAGGCCCGCGTAGCCGGCCTGGCCGAGCGAGATCTGCCCGCCGTAGCCGGTGACCACGACGATGGACAGCAGGACGAGCGCGAGCGCGGGTACGAGCAGGGCGTTGCGCAGGTCGTTGCCCCGGAAGCCGAGCGGCAGCAGGAGCAGCACCAGGCAGACGGCGCCCGCCAGCCGTCCACCGCCTCCGCCACTGCCCCTGTTACTGCCACGGCCTCCGTCACGGGCCCCGCCCGCGCCCGCGCCCCCGCCCGCGTTCTTCGTACGGTGAGCGGCCGGCGGCGCCGTTCCGGCCTCGGTCCGTTCGCCGGTGATGCCCGGTCCGGCGAGCAGGGCGGTGGCGAGCAGCGCGATCACGAACAGGTTGGATTGCACGGCCTGGACCAGCGGCAGCAGCTGTCCGGACGGCCGCAGCCGGGTGAGCTCGGCCTGGGCGATGCCGAGCCCGAGCCCGGTGGCGATCGCGACCGGGATGCTGCGCAGCCGGGCGGCGACCGCGACGGCCATGGTCTCCATCACCAGCAGCGGCAGCCCGTACGGGTCGAGCAGCAGGTACGGCGCGAGGGCGATGCCGACCAGCCCGGCGGTGAAGGTGCCGAAGGCCCAGCCGGCGGCGGAGACCCGGTCGGCGTCGACCCCGGTGAGGGCGGCGAGGCGGCGGTCGTCGACGACGGCGCGCAGCCGGAGGCCGAGGCCGGTCCACCGGGTGGCGGCGAGCACGGAGAGGCCGAGGACGAGGATGGCGGCGAGCTGGGCGACGGTGTCCGGCCGCAGGCTGTGCCCGCCGGGAAGCCGGATCGGGGCGCCGCCGAGTGCGGAGGGTGCGCCGGCCAGTGGCGCCGGGCCCCACAACAGGACGGCCAGGCCGATGAGCAGAACGAACACGCCGATCCCGGCCACCATGGTTTCGGCCGGGCCGGCGCCGCGCCGCTGCAGCGGGCGGTAGACCAGGAGGTCGAGCAGCACCCCGAGTGCGGGGGCCACGACCAGCAGGCAGCAGGCGACGGCGGGCCAGACCGGCCAGTGCCGCACCACGACGAGGTCGCGCAGCAGGTAGGCGATGGCCATGGCCTGGGCGCCCTGAGCGATGTTGAGCACGCCGGTGGCGCGGTGGCAGACGACCAGGCCGATGCCGCTGAGCGCGGCGGCGGCGCCGACGGTGAGTCCGGCGAGGGCGAGGTCGACGGTGAGGTCGAACGAGCCGGAGGAGGAGGCGAGGGCGGTGACGGTGGTGACGGCGTCGAGGGGCGACGGGCTCATGGGCGGTCAGCCGTCCGGCGGGGCGGATTCGCCCGGACGGGTGGGGCCCGGCCCGGCGGCGGCGGACGGCGAGCAGAGCGGGCAGGGTGTCAGGCCCCGGGCCCGGACGGCGTTCGCGTCCACCGGTGCGGCCAGGTCCTTGCCGGTGACCAGCGGGCAGTCCGGCCGGTGGTAGCGGGTGCCCTCGGGGACGGCCAGCCACCGGGCGTCATCGGTGACATCGGCCTCGCCGGCCTCGTTGGCCTGCCCCGAACGGTCGGCCTGTCCGGAACGGTCGGCCGGGTCCGGTGGAGCGGGCCCGGCGTCCGGTTCGACCAGCAGGTCGTACAGCCGCTCCACCCGTCGGTCGGTCAGATCCGTGCGCTCCGACGGGGACGGCGGTCGCAGTGCGACCAGGAGGGTCCCGGACACGATCAGTGCCGCGCCGGGGATGGTGGACGAGGCCAGGTAGGGGACCTGCTGCTCGACGAAGCGCTCACCGGAGGTCCCGTACCAGCCGAGCACGCACAGCACGGCGCCGGCCGCGGCGAGCAGCCAGCCCGCCCACTCCCGGGCGGTCCGCAGCGGCCGAGTCCGACGGAACCCGTCCCGGAGGAACCCGTGCCGGACGGCGCGCAGCGGGCGGCCGCCGCGCCGGACGGGCGAACCCTCCGGGGCGTTACGGGTGATTTCTCCGTCGGATTGTGATTCGTCCATGGATCCGCCTTCATGGTGTCACTTGAGACGTTTCCAGGATCGGCCTGGAACAGCATCCGGGACACGGAGAGCGGGGCCCGGGCGGCGCAGTCGAGAGGGAAGACCACCATGCACGTGACGCGAAGCGGCACCCCCGAGGACGGCGGCCGGGCCCGGCGGGCGGCGAGCGTCCTGCTCGTCCTGCTGCTCGCGGGTACGGCGGCGGCGTGCGGCAGCGACGGCACGTCCGGCTCGGCGGCCACCTCCCCGGCGGCGACGGGTGCCACCGTCACGGCGACCGCCACCGAGTCCGCCCCCGCGACGGCCACCGCCACCGCTACCGCCACCGGCACGGCCCCCGCCGACCCGGCCGCCGCGAAGGGGGAGATCACCACCAACTGGGAGAAGTTCTTCGACCCCGACACCCCGATCGCCGACAAGGCCAAGCTGCTCCAGGGCGGCGACGAACTGCTCCCGGCGCTCCAGGGCTTCGCCCAGGACCCGAGGGTCGGCCAGGTGCAGGCGAAGGTCGCCGACGTCGCGTTCACCGACGCGAGCGACGCGACCGTCACCTATGCGCTCTCGCTGCAGGGCAACGTGGTGGAGCCGAGCGCGACCGGCCAGTCCGTCCTCGACAACGGCACCTGGAAGGTGTCCCGCTCGACCCTGTGCGGTCTGCTCGTCCAGGCCGGCGGGCCCACGGCCACCCCGATCCCCGGCTGCAGCTGACCGGATGCGGCCGACCGCCCCGCCGCGCCGCCGGGCCGACGACGCGCTCCCGCGCCGGTGGCCCGGCCATGTCCCGGGGACGGTCCGCCCGGACCGTTCCCGCGGCGCCCTCACCGCCCGCTTCGCGGTCCTCCTGCTGCCCCTCGCCGCCCTGCTCGCGGCGCTGCTCACCGGCTGCGGCACCCGGCTGCCGGCCGAGGCCTTCACGACCCGCCCGACCCTCGCGTCCCCTGCCGGAGCCACCGGAGCCACCGGCGCGGCCGGGAGCGGCAACCCCGCCTCCGACACCGGCGTCACCGCCACGGAGATCAGGATCGGGCTGGTCACCTCGCTCACCAGCCCGGTCGGCAGCGAGGTGTTCAGCGGTCCGCGCTACGGCGCCCAGGCCTTCTTCCAGGCCCTCAACGACCGCGGCGGCCTGCACGGGCGCACCGTCCGGCTGGTGACCTGCGACGACGGCGGCAGCGGGGTCGGCAACCAGGACTGCGTGCACCGGCTGATCGACCGGGAACACGTCTTCGCCTTCGTCAGCGGCAGCGTCCTCGACTACGCGGGCGCCCCGTACGTGAGCGGCAAGGCGGTGCCGGACGTCGGCGGCCAGCCGATCGGCACGGAGTACGACCGCTGGCCGCACCTCTACGGGATCTACGGCAGCGCCGCCCCGCGCGACGGGCGGTCGGTCGGCTGGAACGGCACGCTCTACCAGAGCACCGAGGTCTTCCGGTTCTTCAAACAGCGACTGGGCGCGACCAGCGCCGCCGTGGTCGCCTACAACCAGGCCGACTCGACACGTTACGCCGGACAGCTGAAGGCCGGGCTGGAGGCCGAGGGGTACCGGGTGCTGCTCCAGACGGTGGACTTCGCGCTGCCGAACTTCCAGGCGGTGGCTGCGGCGGTGCACGCCGACGGCTCGCAGCTGCTGTTCGACGCGATGGACTCCCGGGGCAACGCGGCGCTGTGCCGGGCGCTGGACGAGGCCGGGGTGACGGTGGCGGCGAAGGTCACCAACGTGCAGAACTGGTCGGAGACGGTGCGCACCGACTACGCCTCCTCGCCGGACTGCCGCAACGCGCTGTGGGCGACCTCGTCGAGCCTGAACTACGAGGACGAGCAGTACCCGGCGGTCCACGACTTCCGGACCGCGATGGCCCGCTACCACCCGGACCGGGCCGCCCTGCTGTCCGCCTGGGAGCTGGAGGGCTGGGCGGGTGCGCAGTGGCTGACCGACGCGCTGGACTCCTGCGGCGCCGCGCCGACGCGCTCCTGCGTCGAGGCGTTCATGAACCGCGCCGAGCCCTACGACGCGCACGGCTTGATCCTTCCCGCCTCCTTCGTCCCGCAGCCGCCTCCCACGGGGCCGACCCGGGCGTGCCTGAACGCCGCTCGTTGGCAGGACTCGGCCCAGAGCGGCCAGGGCGGCTGGGTCACCCAGGTGCCGTCGATGACCGCGAACTGCTTCGACGTGCCGCAGTTGCCGTACAAGCCGTAGCGCAGGGTCCGATCGACAGCAGACAGCAGACAGCAGACAGCAGACAGCAGACAGCCGGCAGCCGACGGACTTCAGCTGACAGCTTTCAGGGAACAGCTTTCAGATGACGGATAACAGATAACAGATTTCGAAATCTGTCATCTGTTATCCGTCATCCGTTACTTGTCGTTGTCGGTCGCCCGCGCTCACGGCAGCCGCTCGACCACCACCATGGCCGCGTCGTCGTCCAGCCTGCCGCCGACGTGCGCGAGCAGATCGCGGCGCAGGCTCTGGAGCAGGGCGGTGGGGCGCTCGGAGTGCCAGGCGGTGACGCGTTCGGTGAGCGGGTAGAAACGCCGCTGGGCGTCGCGGGCCTCGATCACGCCGTCGGTGTAGATGAGCAGCCGGTCGCCGGGCCGGAACGGGAAGGTCTCCGCCTCGTACCGCGCCGGCGCGAGTTCGCCGAGGCCCAGCGGCGGGGAGGGGTGGTGCGCGGCGAGGGTGGTGATGCCGCCGGCGCGCAGCAGCAGTGGGGGCGGGTGGCCGCAGTCGATCAGGCGGACAGGGGAACCGTCGTCGGGGATGTCGAGCAGGACGGCGGTGATGAAGGATTCTCCGGCTTCGCCGCTCTCCTCGGGGGGCTCCTCGGGCGAGGGGAGGGGCAGGGCGGACAACGCTTGCAGGCCCTGCCGCTCACGCCGGTCGCGGCGGTCCCGTCGGGACTGTTCGGCGAGCTGGGCGAGGTCCCAGCTGACACTGCCGTCCAGGTAGGCCGCCAGGTCGGGCAGTTCGGCGTGCAGGTGGGCGGCGGCGCGGAAGGCGCCGAGCAGCAGGGCCGCGTCGCCGAGCGAGGACAGTCCCTTGCCGCGGACGTCGCCGACCAGCAGCCGGGTGCCGGTGGCGGTGCGGGCGGCCGCGTACAGGTCGCCGCCGACCTGTGCCTCGGCCTCGGCGGCCAGGTAGACGGAGGCCAGGTGCAGCGGTCCGATCCGTTCCGGCAGCGGGCGCAGCAGCACCCGCTGAGCGGCCTCGGACACCGAGCGCACCCGGGCCAGCTCGCGCTCGTGCCGCTCTCGCAGCACCCGCAGGCCGACGATCAGCACCGAGACGATCAGCTGCGCGCTCAGCTGGGTCTCGATGTTCGCGCTGGTCAGGCTGTCGCGGACGGCGCCGATGACGGTCAGCGCGGCGAACGCGAGCGCGGCGACCGCGGCGGTGGCCCGGGGTCCGGCGAAGGAGGCGGTGAGGGCGGGGGCGACGATCAGCAGCGGGCCGAGGTGGATGTCCGGCGGGGAGAGGATGTCGACCACGGCGATCAGCACGATCAGCGCGAGGGTGAGCGCCGTCAGCACCCGGCGGTCGGGCAGCCAGGCGCGGCGGCGGTCGGGGGGATGCGTCGCGTTCGAGCGGTGCGGCGCATCGGGACGCTGCCGGAGGGGCACTCCTCCTCTGTACACCGTGGAGGCGGCGGGGCGCACCCGGAAGGGCTCGGCCGGCCCCTTCGGCCGGCTCTCCGGTCGGCCCCTTCGACCGGCCCCTTCGGCCGGTGTTCCGGGTGACTCCCCCAGGTCAGCCCTCCTGGCCGTACCGGGCCAGGTAGTCGGCGAAGCGGGCGACGTCCTCGTCGGACCAGTCGGTGAAGCGCGCGGTGAAGGAGAGCCGGCGCTGCTCGTTGGCGTCCCGCAGCAGGGTGAGGCCGGCCTCGGTGGCGCGCAGGATCTGGCCGCGCTGGTCGTCCGGATCGGTCTCGCGGGCCAGCAGGCCGAGCTTCTCCAGGGCGGTGACCTGGCGGCTGACGGTGGACTTGTCGAGCATGAAGTGCGCGGCCACGTCGGCGGCCCGGCAGCCGCCGCGCTCGGTGATCAGGTCGAGGATGCTGTAGGTGACCAGGGAGAGGTCGGGGTGCAGCTGGGAGGCCTTGTGCCGGGCGCGGCGGGCGAAGGCGGTCAGCTCGCGCTGGATGGTCTCGATGGACGACTGGCGGCCGGGCACGGCGTTCCTATCTCCTCGATATTTGTTGCACTATACAACGGATTTGCCCGGGATCGCACGCTGCTCCGGTGCTCGCCGCTCCGGCGCTCATCGCCCTGCTGCCCGTCGCCCCGCTGCCCGCCGCCCCGGCGCTCGCTGCTCCGGTGCGGCCCGCCAGGCGCGGGCGGCGGCGATCCGCCTGGTCGCACTCGGGTGAGTGGCGAACAGTAGCTCAAGCACCCTCGGCGGGTCGACATCCGAGACGTTCGCCACGGCCAGTCTGCGCTGCATGGCCACGAACTGCTCGACGTCCCCGGTCAGTTCGAGTGCGTGCCGGTCCGCCCTGGCCTCGATCCGGCGGCTCACCGCGCACTGCGGTGGCCCCGACAGCGCGCCCAGCAGCGCCGCGAGCGCCGCCAGCAGCGGCAGCGCCCGGGGGTCCGCCGCGTCCGTTGCCCCGGCCGCGTCCAGCAGCGGCGGCCACGTGGCGAGCAGGCCGAGGACGGCCACCGCGACGGCCGCGCCGACCGCGCCCAGCGCGGTGCCGACCGGCACGTCCCGGTGCTTGACGTGGCCCAGCTCGTGCGCGACCACCAGCTCCACCTCGCGCGGCTCCGCGGTGGTCAGCAGCGTGTCGTACGCGACGATCCGGCGGGTCGCCCCGAACCCGGAGACGTACGCGTTGAGCGCGGTGGTGCGACGGGAGGCGTCCGCGACCAGGACGTCCCGCACCCGGACGTCGTCCCGCTGGGCCAGTGCGAGCAGCGCGGTGCGCAGCTCCCCGGGGGGCATCGGGGAGAAGCGGTTGAACACCGGCTCGATCAGCAGTGGATGGAGGAAGGAGAGCGCGGCCGTCAGCAGCGCCGCCGCGCCCGCCGCCGGCAGCCACCAGCGCTGCGGCGACCAGGCGGTCAGCGCGAACAGGCCCAGTGCGAGCGGGAGGACGAGGACGAGGGTGAGCGCGAGGCCGCGTACCGCGTCCAGCGCCCAGCCGGCCCAGCCCTGGGTCACCAGCCCGTAGCGGGCCCGGACGGTCCGCGCCCCGGCGCCGAACGGCAGTTGCAGCGCCTGGCCGAGCACCACCAGGGCCGCCGCGCCGGCCAGTACCCCGGCCGTCCGGGAGCCGCCGAACCACCCGCCGACGGCGGTCACCAGGGCGGCACCGGCCGGGGTGAGGCCGAGCAGCAGGGTCAGCGCCAGGCCCGCCAGCCGTCCGCCCAGTGCCCACGGCAGCTGGGCGCGGCGCAGCGCGCGGCCCCGGGCGCGCTCGTCGGGGGTGAAGTCCGGTGCGGGGGCTTCGCCGGGCGGGGCGCACGGGGACGCCGCGGTCCCGGACGCCGTGGTCTCGAAGGGCAAGGTCTCGGAGGCCACGGCCTCGGGGATCGCGGCCTCGGGGCTCGGGGGTTCGGCGGCCGGGGGTTCGGGGGCCGGGGTGGTGTCCATGGCGGGGTGCGGCTCTTCCGGTCGGGTCGCGGGCGGGGCGGTACGGCGGTTCAGCGGTGATTCAGCGGTGATTCAGCATGGCGTACCCGACGGGGCGATGCGCATGCCGCGGCCCGGCGGTCGCCCGCGGGCGGCGGTTCACTCCTCGGAGGGCCCGGTGGCGCCGTGGACGCCGGAGCGCAGCAGTTGGTGGCCGAGGTCCACCAGGGCGCGGCCGACCGCGAACTCGTCGCCGACGGCGGGGGCCGGGGCGTCGCGCGGGTTGCGGCGGGAACGGGCGTCACTGTGCAGCACGTCGCCGTCGGCGTTCAGCACGGCGTGCACCCGGGTGGTGTCCTCGTCCTCGACCACGTGCAGGCTGAGCTGCCAGTCCTTGGTGCGCACGGCGCCGGGGGCCGACTGCTCGACGCCCTCGCCGCCGGCCTCGGCCGGCGACGGGGCGGCCACCGTCCCGTCGGCGCGGACGATCACCACCGGGCAGGCGCCGTGCACGGCGCAGCGGGTGGACACCGAGCCGAGCAGCGTCCGGGCGAAGGTGCCCCGGCCCCGGCTGCCCAGCACCAGCAGGTCGGCCCCCTCCGCCGCCTCCAGCAGTACCTCGGCGGCGTGGCCGAGCACCAGGCTCTCCCGGACCTCCACCGAGCGGTCCGGGCCGAGGATCTCGTTGATCTCGGCGCTCAGCGTGCGGCGGGCGGTCCGCTCGAAGCCGTCGTCCACCATCGGCGCGAACCACCCGTACAGCGAGGGGTACTCCCAGGCCGCCACCGCGTGCACCGCCGCGCCGGTCAGCACGGCCTGGCCGACCGCCCAGCGCAGAGCCGCCTTCGACGGCCCGGAGCCGTCGATCCCGACCACGATCCGGTGCTCCCGGGTGAGGGACGGGGGACTGCCGCCCACGGCGGAGATCTGATTGCTGCCCATCACGCCACACCTCCCGGCCTTCGGCGCGGGACTCGCTCCCTGCACACCACGCTGCGCGCCCCGCCCGCCTCCGCGCCAGGGACACGGTGGCCGGGTCGGCCGGGGCCATTGGGACGGTCGGGCCAGGGGTCCGTCCGGCGACCGGCCGTCGATGCCGGGCCCTCGATGCCGGGCCCTCGATGCCGGGCCGGTCATGCCGGGCCGTCGATGCGCGGCCGGCGGTGTCCGCCGGTCGATGTCCGGCCGTCGATGCCCACCCCGGCCCGGGGGTGTCCCTTGTGGCCGGAATGTTGCGGGCTCGGGTCCGGATGGTGGTGATTCGGTGGCGTAGGCTGACCGCTCTTGCATCATCCTCGGGGGGATCCACTCATGCGCCGTGTCGCGGCCGCCGTCGCGCTGCTCGTCGGAATAACCGCCGTCGCCGCCTGCGGGCCGGACGACCCCGAACCGGCCCCGGCCTCCGCCGCCCCCGTCCCGCCGTCCTCGGCGCCGGGCGGCTCGCCCACCGGCACGGCCCCGGGCAAGAGTGCCCCGCCCCGGCCCGACGGCACCATCACCGTCGCGTTCGCCGGGGACGTCCACTTCGAGGGCCGCACCGAGGCCCGGCTGTCCGTCCAGCCGCCCGAGCCCGCGCTCGGCCCGATCTCCCGCACCCTCGCCGACGCCGACCTGTCCGTCCTCAACCTGGAGACCGCGATCACCGGGCGCGGCGCCCCGGAGCCGAAGACGTACACCTTCCGCACCTCGCCCAAGGCGCTGTCGGTGCTCAAGGACTCGGGCGTCGACGTCGTCTCGATGGCCAACAACCACGCCGTGGACTTCGGCGCCGACGGCCTCACCGACACCCTCGCCGCCAAGGACTCCTCGCCGATCCCGGTGGTCGGCTTCGGACGCAACGCCAAGGAGGCGTACGCCCCGTACGTCACCACCGTGCGCGGGGTGAAGGTCGCGGTGGTCGCCGCCAGCCAGGTCGAGGACCTCACCAACCAGAAGTGGCGGGCCGGTGCCAACAAGCCGGGCATCGCCTCGGCCCTGGACGTGCCGGCGCTGGTCAAGGCGGTGGAGACGGCCAAGCAGCAGGCTCCGGTGGTGCTCGTCTACCTGCACTGGGGCGACGAGGGCAAGGCCTGTCCGACCGGTCCGCAGACCACCATCGCCAAGAAGCTCGCCGGCGCGGGCGCCACGGCCGTGGTCGGCACCCACGCGCACACCATGGTCGGCTCGGGCATGCTCGGCAACACCTACATCGGCTACGGCTTCGGCAACTTCCTCTGGTACGGCACCTCCAACTACCCCAACTCCAACGAGACCGGCGTCACCACCCTCACCCTCACCGCCGACGGCAAGGTGACCGGCGAGGCCTTCACCCCGGCCACCATCGACGACAAGGGCATCCCGGAGCCGGTCAGCGGCGCCACCGCCGAGGTCGCCCTCAAGCGCCGCGACGGCCTGCGCGGCTGCACCGGCCTCTCCCCGGCCCCGGCCGGCCCCGGCGCCCCGGCTGCCGGCTCAACGGCCCCCACCGCTCCGGCGACGACCCCCACCGCTCCGGCGAAGGCCCCTTCGGGTCCCGCGAAGGCAGCCACCACCCCCGCCGTCCCGCGTTAGCCCGCGCTGGTCGGGCACGAGGAACTGACGACCGAACGGCTCTCCCTGCTGCGCCCGCCGAGGGCGACATCGACGCCGTCCTCGCCGTCCACCGGGACCCGGCCACCTGCGTCCACAACCCCTGATCGCCCGTGTCCGCCCGGAGAACCTCGCCTCCCGGTGCGTCGCCCTGCGCGCAGGCCCGCGCCGCGCGGAACACCTCGACGGTGAGGGCTGTGACGGCTTCGACCTGATCTTCGCGAGCCGCCTGCCGTAGGGACCCGCCGGACACTGCCACCACGTCCACCGGCACCACGGGCACGACCGGCGCCACTGCCGCAGACGCCGAGGCCGCGGGACATCGCAGACGCAGACGCAGACGCAGAAGCCGCCCGCCCCGGTCCGGGGGCGGGCGGCTTTCTCGTGTTCGGGGGCGCGTTCGCGGTGCGGAATGGCCGCCGCGGGACCGGCGGGAGCGAGTTGACGTTCGCACAGGCTCTCGATGCAGACGAACAGCTGTGTTAGGTTAGGCTTGCCTAATCTTGCTGGTCGGAGGGGATGTCCTGTGCAGCAACAGTCCGAATTCGCCGGTGCCGTCGCGATGGTCACCGGGGCCGGGCAGGGCATCGGCGCGGCCGTGGTGCGGGCGCTGGTGGCCGAGGGAGCCGTCGTCGCGGCGGTGGACCGCAACCGTGGGGGGCTCGACGCCCTGGTGGCCGAGCTGCCGACCGTGCGTCCGTACGTGCTCGACGTGTCCGACGCCCAGGCCGTGGACGGCGCCGTGGAGTTGATCGAACGCCAACTCGGGCCGATCGGCACGCTGGTGAACGTCGCGGGGATCCTGCGCACCGCACCGGTGGTCGAACTCTCCGACGGGGACTGGGCGGACACCTTCGCCGTCAACGCCACCGGCGTCTTCCACACCGGTCGGGCCGTCGGCCGTCGGATGGCGGACCGCGGGCGCGGGGCGATCGTGACCGTCGGGTCCAACGCCGCCGGGGTGCCGCGGGCCGGGATGGCCGCCTACGCGGCGTCCAAGGCGGCGGCCACCATGTTCACCCGCTGCCTGGGGCTGGAACTCGCCCGGTCCGGGGTGCGGTGCAACGTGGTGTCGCCCGGTTCGACCGACACCGAGATGCAGCGCGCGCTGTGGGGCGAGGACGCCGAGGCGGCCGAGCGCCGGGTGATCGAGGGCGACCCGGGCGCCTGGCGGGTCGGCATCCCGCTCGGGCGGATCGCCGCCCCCGCCGACATCGCGGAGGCGGTGGTGTTCCTGGCCTCCGAGCGGGCGCGGCACATCACCATGCACGACCTGTACGTCGACGGCGGCGCGACCCTGCGTGCCTGATTGGGGCTGGGCGGTGCCGATCGGCGCCCCGCCCGTCCCTCCTCCTCGCCCGCGCTCCCGCTCCTCCCTGCCCCCCGCTCCCCGCCCTCCCGTTGCTCCTCGTCCCCCGTAGAACCGTCCCAGACTGGAGAGACCGCCGTGACCACGGTGCACCACGCCCCTGCCGGGCCGATACCCGCCGGGCCCGACGCCCCGGCGACCGCCCTCGCCGAGGGTCCGGACCACGCCGTCATCGGCGCGGCCAGCGGACTGCTCGGCCAGTACCGGGCCGGCTCCGACGAGGCGTTCTTCGCCTCGCCGACCCGCACCCTGCTCGGCTCCGGTGTGCACGCCCGGGTGCCCCAGGACGGGCGGCCGCTGCCGGTGCGGGTCGCCGAGACGCTGGCCGGGGCGGGCCGGGACGGGGTCGAACGGCCGCTGGTGGTCGGCGCGGTGGCGTTCGACCGGGACAGCCGGGTCGAACTCGCCGTGCCCGCCCGGGTCCGCACCGCCGGGGCGCTGCGCGACGACCCGCTGATCGCGCTGCCCGCGCCGGCGGCCGAGCGGATCGACTGGCGGATCGCCCCGGTGCCCGCGCCGGAGGCGTACGGCGCCGGTGTCGCGGCGGCCGTCGAGCGGCTGCGCGGCGGGGAGTTGAGCAAGGTGGTACTGGCCCGGACGCTGGAGCTGAGCGCCGCCGAGCCGCTCGACCTGCCCGCCATCCTGCAGCGGCTGGCCCGGCGCGACCCGGGCGGTTACACCTTCGCCGTCCCGTCCGGCGGCGGCCGCACCCTGATCGGCGCCAGCCCCGAACTCCTGCTCTCCCGGCGGGGAACGGCCGTGCTCGCCAACCCGCTGGCCGGCTCGGTCCCGCGCAGCGAGGACCTCGGCGAGGACGTCAGGCGCGCCGCCGCGCTGCTGGAGTCGCCCAAGGACCTGCACGAGCACGCCGTCGTGGTGGACGCCATCCGCGAGGCGCTGGCGCCGTACTGCCGCACCCTCGAAGTGCCCGAACGGCCCACCCTGGTACGGACGGCCGCGATGTGGCACCTGGCCACCACGATCCGCGGCGAGCTGGCCGACCCCGCGGTCTCCGCCCTGGAACTGGCCTGCGCACTGCACCCCACCCCGGCGGTCTGCGGCACGCCGACCGACGTCGCACGCCGGGTGATCGGCGAGGTCGAGCCCTTCGACCGCGGCCTCTACACCGGCATGGTCGGCTGGGAGGACGCGACCGGCGACGGCGAGTGGGTGGTCACCATCCGCTGCGCCGAGGCGCAGGAGCGGACGCTGCGGGTGTACGCCGGCGCGGGCGTGGTCGAGCAGTCCCGGCCGGAGGCCGAACTCGCCGAGACCAGCGCCAAGTTCCGCACCTTCCTGGACGCCGCGGGGGTGGCCCGGTGACGCCGCTGGAGACCGCACGGGCAGGCTTCACCCCGTACCCCGCCGAGTTCGCCGAGCGCTACCGGGACGCCGGGTACTGGCGCGGCGAGACCTTCGGGCGGATGCTGCGCGAACGCGCCGCCGCGCACGGCGGGCGGATCGCCGTCGTCGACCCGGGCGGTCACTCGGTGGCGGCCGCCGAGCGGCGCTGGACGTACGCCGAACTCGACCTCCGGGCCGATCGGATGGCCGCCGGGCTGCTCGCCCGCGGCATCCGGGCCGGCGACCGGGTGGTGGTCCAACTGCCCAACGCCGCCGAGTTCTTCGAGGTCGTCTTCGCGCTGTTCCGGATCGGCGCGCTGCCGGTCTTCGCGCTGCCCGCCCACCGGTACGCCGAGATCGGGTACTTCTGCTCCTTCACCGGGGCGGTCGCCTATGTGGTGCCGGCCGTCGAAGGCGGTCACGACTACCGCGAACTCGCCACCCGGGTGCAGGCGGAGAACCCCGCGCTGCGGCTGGTACTGGTGGCCGGCGAGGATCCGGGCGAGCACGTCCGGCTCGCGGACGTGCCCTGCGACGGTCCCGGACCGGAGGCCTTCGGCGGGGAACCCGGGCCCGGCGACGTCGCCTTCCTCCAGCTCTCCGGCGGCAGCACCGGCGTGCCGAAGCTGATCCCGCGCACCCACGACGACTACATCTACTCGCTGCGCGGGTCGGTCGAGCTCTGCGGGCAGGACCGGGACAGCGTGTACCTGTGCGTGCTGCCCGCCGCGCACAACTTCCCGCTCAGCTCACCGGGTTCGCTCGGCACGCTGTACGCCGGCGGCCGCGTGGTGCTCTGCCCGCAGCCCGCCCCGGAGACGGCCTTCCCGCTGATCGAGCGCGAGAGCGTGACCATCACCGGGCTGGTGCCGCCGCTCGCACTGCTCTGGCTGGACGCCGCCGAGCGCGGCGCCCGCGGGTACGAGAGCCTGGAGGTACTGCTGGTCGGCGGCGCCAAGTTCAGCGAGGAGGCCGCCCGGAGGGTGCGGCCGGTGCTGGGCTGCACGCTCCAGCAGGTGTTCGGGATGGCCGAGGGACTGGTCAACTACACCCGCTTGGACGACCCGGAGGAGCTGATCACCACCACCCAGGGCCGGCCGATCTCGCCGGACGACGAGGTCCGGGTGGTGGACGACCAGGACCGGGACCTGCCCGACGGCGCCACCGGCCACCTGCTCACCCGCGGGCCGTACACCATCCGCGGCTACTGGAACGCGCCCGAGCACAACGCCGGCTCCTTCACCGCGGACGGGTTCTACCGCACCGGGGACCTGGTCCGGCGCACCCCGACCGGCCACCTGGTGGTCGAGGGCCGGGCCAAGGACCAGATCAACCGGGGCGGCGAGAAGGTCGCCGCCGAGGAGATCGAGAACCACCTGCTCGCGCACCCCGCGGTGCACGACGCGGCGGTGGTGTCGATGCCCGACCCGTACCTGGGCGAGCGCACCTGCGCCTACGTGGTGCTGCGTGCCGGGCACCGCGAAAACCCGCCGAAGAGCGTCGAGTTGAAGAGGTTCGTGCGGCAACGCGGGCTCGCCGAGTACAAGGTGCCGGACCGGGTCGAGTTCGTCGCCGCCTTCCCGGCCACCGGGATCGGGAAGGTCAGCAAGAAGGACCTGCGCGCCGCGATCGCGGCTTCGCTGACCGGCCGCTGACCGCCCGCCGATCGGCCGCCGAGCGCCCGCGGATCGGCTGCCGACCGCCCGCCGACCGCCCGTTGCCCCCCACACCGCCACGTCTAGCTAAGGAACACCACCGTGGGCCTGCCCCGCATTCCCCGCTATCCCATGCCCGCCGCCGAGGAGCTGCCCGCCAGCCGGGTCTCCTGGACGGTGGACCCGGCGCGCGCCGTGCTGCTGGTGCACGACCTGCAGAACCACTTCCTGGACGCCTTCGACGCCGAGGCCGCGCCGGTGCCCGAACTCCTGCACAACGTCTCGGAGTTGGCCGGTGCGGCGCGCGCCGCCGGCGTCCCCGTCGTGTACTCGGCGCAGCTCGGCGGGCAGAGCCCGGCCGAGCGCGGGCTGCAGCAGGACTTCTGGGGCCCGGGCATCCCGGACGACCCGCGGGCCACCGCGATCGCCGAGGCCGTGGCCCCGGAACCGGTGGACACGGTGCTCACCAAGTGGAAGTACAGCGCCTTCGTGCGCACCGAGTTGGAGCAGCTGCTGCGCGAGCAGGGACGGGACCAGCTGGTGATCACCGGCGTGTACGCGCACATCGGCGTGCAGGCCACCGCGTGCGACGCCTGGATGCGGGACGTGCAGGCCTTCGTGGTGGCCGACGCGGTCGCCGACTTCGGCCCGGAGGAGCACCGCGGCGCGCTGGCCTGGGTGGCCGGGCGCTGCGGGACGGTCACCACGGCGAAGGCCGTGCTCGGGGCGCTCGCTCCGGCCGCCCCGGGCGCTTCGGATGTCCAGGGCGTTTCAGGTGTCCAGGGCGCCACGGGCGTCGCTGGTGTCGCGGTTGTTGCGGAAATCGAAGGGGTGAGCGGGAAGTGACGGGCGTGGGCTTCACGGTGGAGCGGATCCGGGCCGAGGTCGCCGATCTGCTCGGCGAGGACCCGGCGGAGATCCCGCTGGACGAGAACCTGGTCGACTGGGGGCTGGACTCCATCCGGCTGATGACCCTGGCCGGGCGCTGGCAGGAGGCGGGCGCCGAGGTGGCGTTCGTCCAGCTCGCGGAGCGCCCGGCGATCGAGGCCTGGGCCGAACTGCTGGGCGCGGCGTGATGGTGCCGGAGGTGATGGTGCCGGAGACGGCGGCGGCGGTGCTGTCGACGGCGGGGGTCCGCGAGGCGGTGCTGTCGGCGGCGCCCGAGCTGCCCGCACTGCCCCGGCGTGCGGTGCGGTACCCGGCGACCACCGCGGTGGGTCCGGTCGAGGCGCAGGCGGCCCGGACGCCGGACGCGCCGGCGCTGGTGCTCGCGGACGGGGAGACCGTCAGCTACCGGGAGTTGAACGCCGCGGCCAACCGGCTGGCGCGAGCCCTGGCCGCCCGCGGGGCCCGCCCGGGCGCGGTGGTCGGTCTGGCGGGCCTCCGGCGTCCGGCGGAGCTGCTGACGGCACTGCTGGCGGTGGCGAAGTCGGGCGCGGCGTACCTCCCGCTGGACCCGGCGGACACGCCCGGGCGGCGGGAGCGGCTGCTGGCGGAGAACGCGCCGGTCTGCGTGCTGGGGGAGGGGGTGCCGGGGGCGTTGGCCGGGCTGGAGACGGACGGCGAGCTGCCCACCGACCCGCCCAGGGCGCTGACCCCGCACCACCTGCTCTGCGTCGGGTACGGCCCGGGCGGGCGCCCGACCGCCGTGCGGCTCACCCACGCCGAGGCGGACCGCCGGGTGCGCGAGCTCCAGGCCGAGCACCCGCTCGGGCCGGGCGACCGGGTGCTCCAGTTGGGCCTGCCGCTCTGGGAGTACCTGTGGCCGCTGCGGACGGGTGCCGCCGTGGTGCTGGCCGACCCGTGGCAGGAGGGCGAGGTCGGGGAGCTGGTGCGGAAGCTGGGCGTGACGGCGGTGCGGGTGGCGCCGGGGGTGCTGCTCGGCGGGTGAGGGCGGGCGGCCGGGCGCTACGGCGTGCGGCAGTCGACGGACCTCGGGTGACAACTTTCAGCGAACAGAGTTCAGATGACAGATTTCATCATCTGTTCGCTGAAAGTTGTCGGCTGCCCCCGTCCGTCAGCGCACCCCGCCCGCCGCAGCCTCGGTCGCCGGACGCGCCGCCGGGTCCACCGCCAGGCCGACCGCCAGGTCCACCGCCGTCCACGCCATCGCCACCGCGCCGTCCAGCACCGCCCGCTCCGCCTCCACGCCCAGCGCCGCCTCGGCGAAGGCCGCCTCGTGCGGGGCGCAGGCGCCGCCGGTGATGTCCAGCACCGGATGGATGGACGGCACCGCGTGCGACACGTTCCCCATGTCCGTACAGGCGAAGGGTCCGCTCTCGACCGGTTCCGGCCGGCCGAGCGCCGCCGCGTTGGCCCGCCACAGTGCCAGCAGCCGGGCGTCGGAGCGCATGTCCAGGTAGTCCGGCTCGGGCCGGGTCAGTTCCACCTCGCAGCCGGTGGCGAGCGCCCCGGCGCGGAAGCAGTCCTCGACCCGGGAGCGCAGCTCGGCGAGATCCTCCGCCGCCGAGGCCCGGATCTCGTACTCGGCGCTCGCGCTGTCCGGGATCAGGTTCGGCGCCGTCCCGGCCGCCGTGGTGATGCCGTGCACCCGCCACTGCGGCGGGAGTTGTTGGCGCAGCAGCCCGATCGCGACCTGGGCGACGGTGAGCGCGTCGGCGGCGTTGCGCCCTCGGTGGGGGTCGAGGCTCGGGTGGGCGGCGCGTCCGGTGTAGCGGACGGACAGCGTGCCGAGCGCGAAGGAGCGGAAGTCGGCGATCTCGACGGGGCAGGGGTGGACCATCATCGCGGCGTCCACCCCGTCGAACGCCCCGGCCTCCAGCAGCAGCGCCTTGCCGGCCCCGCGTTCCTCGGCGGGGGCGCCGATCACCCGGACGGTGAGCCCGAGCCGGTCCGCGTGCGGGGCGAGCCCGAGTGCGGCGCCGATCCCGGCGGCGGCGATCAGGTTGTGCCCGCAGGCGTGGCCGAGTTCGGGCAGCGCGTCGTACTCGCAGACCAGCGCGACGGTGACCGGTCCGCTGCCGAGGCGCGCGTCGAAGGCGGTGGCCAGGCCGTGGGCGGGTGCGGTGACCGAGTAGCCGTGTGCGCGCAGCAGTTCGGCGCACCAGGCGGCCGCGAGGTGCTCCTCGAAGGCGGTCTCGGGGTGGGCGTGGATGCGGCGGCTGAGTGCGAGCAGCTCGGCCCGGTGGGCGTGGACGCGGTCGTGCACGGCCTGCTTGGCCTCGGCGGGGGGAGTGGTCGGCGGCTCGGTCGGGGGCATGGGTGGCGTCTCCGGGTTGTCAGGGGCCCGTCCGTGCGGGGCCGTTGACCAGATCATATGAAGTTAGATTAGGCTAACCTAAGTAAGGCGTTCCGGATCCCCGAGGAGCTCTCCACCCCATGCCTGCCGTCGAAACCCAGATCGCCGACAGCCAGACCGCCGAGGTCCCCCTGCTCGCCGCCCAGGCCGCGATCTGGTACGCCCAGACCCTCGACCCCGCGAGCCCGGTCTACAACACCGGCGACGCGGTCGAGATCACCGGCCCGCTCGACGAGGACCGGTTCGAACAGGCGCTGCGGCAGGCGGTGGACGAGGCCCAGGCGCTGAGCGCCGTCGTCGTCACCGGCCCGGACGGCACACCGCGCCAGCGGCTGCGCCCCGGCCGCCGCTGGCCGCTGCACCGCCTCGACCTGCGGGCCGCCGCCGACCCGGCCGCCGAGGCCGAGGCCTGGATGCGCGCCGACCTCGCCCGCCCGGCCGACCTCGCCGAGGGACCGCTGTTCACCCACGCGCTGATCCGCCTCGCCGAGGACCGCCGGATCTGGTACCGCCGCATCCACCACCTCGCCGTCGACGCCTACGCGTTGACCCTCCTCGGCGAGCGGATCGCCGCCCTCTACGCCGCCCGCGTCACCGGAGCCGAACCCGCCCCGAGCCCCTTCGCCGGACTCGCCGAGGCCGCCGCCGAGGAGGCCGCGTACCGCGGGAGCGCGCAGTACGAGGCCGACCGCGCCCACTGGTCCGCCCGGATGGCCGGCGCCGACACCCCGGCCGCCCTCCCGGGAACCCCCGAGCCCGCCCGGTCCGGTAATCCCGCCGAGCCCGCCGCCGGCGACCGGGACGCCGTGCCCGGTGAGGCGGTCCGCCTCACCGCCGACCTGCCCGCCGGCACCCGCGACCGCCTGGAGCGCGCCGCCGACGCCGTCCGCGCCACCTGGGCCGAACTGCTCCTCGCCGCCGCCGCCGGATACCTGCACCGCCTGACCGGCGCCCAGGACGTGGTCCTCGGCCTGCCGCTCGCCAACCGGCGC
The DNA here is from genome assembly GCF_042885555.1 of Kitasatospora sp. NPDC058048. Taxonomy (NCBI): domain Bacteria; kingdom Bacillati; phylum Actinomycetota; class Actinomycetes; order Kitasatosporales; family Streptomycetaceae; genus Kitasatospora; species Kitasatospora sp. NPDC058048. Next base: position 27,771 of record NZ_JBHVRT010000042.1, read on the forward strand.
GGGCCGGCCGCCCTGCGCACCCCCGTCGCCGCCGCCAACGTGCTCCCGCTGCGCCTCGCCGTGCGCCCCGCCGACAGCGCCGAGACACTGGTGCGCGCCGTGGTCCGCGAGCTGCGCGCCGTCCGCCGCCACCAGCGCTACCCGCTGGAGGAACTGCGCCGCGACCTCGGCCGCACCGGCGACCGCCGCGCCCTGTTCGGCCCGATGGTCAACATCAAGGCCTTCGAGAGCGACCTCGACCTGGCCGGCCTGCCCGGCACCGTCCGCAACCTCGCCGCCGGCCCGGTGGACGACCTCGCCCTGAACGTCTCGCCCGGCCCGGACGGCGCGCTGCGCCTGGTCGTCGACGCCGACCCGGCCCGCTACGGGCCCGCCTCGGTCGCCGCCCACCGCGACGGCCTGCTGCGCTACCTCGACGCCCTCGCCGAGCTGCTGCTCACCGACCCGCGGACGCCGATCGCCCGGATCGACCTGCTCGACCCGGACGGCCTGCGCCGCGCCACCGAGGGCCGCACCGAGCCCCCGGCCGAGCGGACCGTGCCCGAGCTGTTCGCCGCCCGGGCCGCCCGCACCCCGGACGCCGTCGCCGTCCGCTCCGGTTCGAGCGCGCTGACCTACCGGCAGCTCGACGCCGCCGCCGACCGGCTCGCCCACCGCCTGACCGCCCTGGGCGTCCGGGCCGGGACGCCGGTCGCGATCGCCCTGCCGCGCGGCACCGACACCCTGGTCGCGATGCTCGCCGTCCTCAAGGCGGGCGGCGCCTGCGTCTCCCTCGACCTCGCCCACCCCGCGCAGCGCCTGGCCGCCGTCCTGGCCGACGCCCGCCCGGTCTGCGCGGTCGGCACCGCCGAGGCCCTCGCCGGGCTCGACCTGCCCGCCGGCCTGCCCACCGTCCGGCCGGAACCGGCCGACGCCGGGTCCGGCGGTGAGCCCGGGGCCGACGGCGAGTCCGCACCCAGCGGTGAGCCCGGCCCCGACCGCGGGCCCGGGCCCGACCGCGAGCCCGTGCCTGCCCTGCCCGCCCCGCGACTCGACCAGCCCGCCTACGTGCTGCACACCTCGGGCTCCACCGGCCGCCCCAAGGGCGTGGTGGTCACCCACGCCTCGCTGGCCAACCTGCACGCCGGCCTCGGCGAGGACCACATCGCCCCCGCCGTGCGCCGCACCGGCCGGGACCGGCTGCGCGTCGCCCACAGCGCCTCCTTCGCCTTCGACGCCTCCTGGGACCCGGTGCTCTGGATGGTCCACGGCCACGAGCTCCACCTGCTGGACGACGCCACCTACCGCGACCCGGCCGCGCTCGCCGCCCACCTCGACCGGGAGCGCATCGACTACCTCGACCTCACCCCCTCCTACCTCGAAGTCCTGCTCGCCGAAGGCATCCTGGACGAGGGACGGCACCGCCCGTCCGTCCTCGTGGTCGGCGGCGAGGCCACCCCGCCCGCCCTCTGGCAGCGCCTGGCCGCCGTCCCCGGTCTGCACCCGGTCGACCTCTACGGCCCGACCGAGACCACCGTCGACGCCTACGCCTGGACCCCGGGTCCGGACGGCGCCCCGCGCGGCCGGGTGGTGCGCGGCTCGCGCGCCTACGTCCTGGACGGCTCGCTGCGCCCCGCTCCCGACGGCGTCACCGGTGAGCTGTACGTGGCCGGCGCCTGCCTGGCCCGCGGCTACCTCGGCCGCCCCGACCTCACGGCCGAACGCTTCCTCGCCGACCCGTTCGGCCCGCCCGGCGGCCGGATGTACCGCACCGGCGACCTCGCCCGGCGCCGCCCCGACGGCACCCTGGAGTTCCTCGGCCGGGCCGACGACCAGGTGAAGATCCGCGGCTTCCGGATCGAACCCGGCGAGATCGCCGCCGTCCTCGCCGAACTGCCCGGCGTCGCCCAGGCCGTGGTGATCGCCCGCCCCGGACCGCAGGGCAAGCGGCTGCTCGGCTACGCCGTCCCGGAGAGCGGCAGCAGGCCCGACCCGGACGGGCTGCGCGCCGCGCTCGCCGCCCGGCTGCCCGCGCACATGGTCCCGGCGGCCGTCCTGCTGCTGGACGAACTGCCGCGCACCGCCCACGACAAGCTCGACCACCGCGCCCTGCCCGAGCCGGCCGTCACCACCGAGGGCGCGGCGGCGGCCACGCCCCAGGAGGAACTGGTCTGCGGCCTGTTCGCCGAGGTCCTCGGTCTGCCGCAGGCGCCCGGCCGGGACACCTCCTTCTTCGACCTCGGCGGCCACTCGCTGCTCGCCGGCCGCCTGGCCGCCCGGCTGCGCGACACCTTCGCCGCCCCGGTCGGGTTCGCCGACGTGTTCCGGCAGTCGACCCCGGCCGGCCTCGCGGCCCTGCTCGGCGGGGCGGCCGGCCCGGCCGCGGAGCCCGAGCAGCGGCGTTCCGTCCCGGTGCCCGTGCCGCGCACCGAGCGGATGCCGCTCTCGCCCGCCCAGCGTGGCCTCTGGTTCCTGCACCGCCTCGAAGGCCCCAGCCCGACCTACAACATCCCGCTGGCGCTCACCCTCACCGGCCCGCTCGACCGGCACGCCCTCACCCTCGCCCTCGGCGACCTCGTCGCCCGGCACGAAGTCCTGCGCACCGTCTACGGGGAGGAGGCGGACGGCAGCCCGTACCAGCGCATCCTGCCCGCTGCGGGCATCGAACTCCACGACGGCACCGGCGACTTGGCCGAGGCCGTCCGGTACGCCTTCGACCTGACCGCCGAACCCCCGCTGCGCGCCACGCTGTTCACCGGGCCCGCCGCGGCCGGCGGATCCACCCCGCCCGCCGGCGGCGAGGAGCGGCACACCCTGCTCCTGCTGCTCCACCACATCGCGGGCGACGGCGCCTCCACCACCCCGCTGCTGCGCGACCTGGCCGCCGCCTACACCGCCAGGATCGCCGGACTGGACCCCGAACTGCCGCGGCTCACCGTCCAGTACGCCGACCACGCGGCCTGGCAGCGGGAGCGGATCGGCACCACCGAGGCGCCCAGCGCGCTCGCCGTCCGGCAGGCGGAGCACTGGCGTGCCGCGCTCGCCGGACTGCCCGACCAGCTGGAGCTGCCCCTCGACCGCCCCCGCCCGGCCGTGGCGGGCCACCGGGGCGCCACCGTTCCCTTCGCGCTCGGCGCCGAGGCGCACAGCGCCCTGGCCGGGCTGGCCCGGGCCGCCGGCAGCACCGTCTTCATGGCCGTCCAGGCCGGTCTCGCCGCCCTGCTCACCCGGCACGGCGCCGGCACGGACGTCCCGGTCGGCACCCCGGTGGCCGGCCGCGAGGACGAGCGGACCGCCGCACTGGTCGGCTACTTCGTCAACTCGCTGGTGCTGCGCACCGACACGTCCGGCGACCCCACCTTCCGGGAGCTGCTCGCCCGGGTCCGCGCCACCGTGCTCGCCGCGCACGAGAACGCGGAACTGCCCTTCGACCGGCTGGTCGAGGAGCTCAACCCGGCCCGCTCGCTCGCCCGGCACCCGCTGTTCCAGGTGATGCTCGCCTGGCAGAGCCGCCCGGACGAGCGGATCGCCCTGGGCGGCGGCCTCACCGCCGACATCGCCGCGATCCCCAGCGGTACCGCCAAGTTCGACCTCACCCTCAACGCCGGCGAACTGCCCGGCGGCGGCATCGGCGGCTTCCTGGAGTACCGCACCGACCTCTTCGACGCCGCCACCGCGGCCGCGCTCGCGGAGCGCCTGACCAGGCTGCTCACCGCTGCCGCGAGCGCCCCCGACACCCCGATCGGCCGGCTGCCGCTGATCGGCGAGGAGGAGCGGCGGCGCGCCCTGGTCGAGTGGAACGGCCCGTCGGTGGAGACGACTTCGGACGCCACCCTGCCCGAGCTGTTCGAGGCGGCGGCCGCCGCCAACCCGCGCGCCGTCGCGGTCGGTTACCAGGGCGAGCAGCTCGACTACACCGAACTCGGGGCCCGCGCCGACCGGCTGGCCCGGCTGCTCGCCGCCGAGGGCATCGGCCCCGGCACCATCGTCGCGCTCGCCCTGCCGCGCTCGATCGAACTGGTCGTCGCCCTGCTGGCGGTGGCCAAGTCCGGCGCCGCGTACCTGCCGCTCGACCCCGACTACCCGGCCGACCGGCTCGCCTACATGCTGGCCGACGCCACCCCCGCCGCCCTGCTCACCGACCGGGCCACCGCGCCCCGGCTGCCCGCCCACGAGGTGCGCCAACTCCTGGTCGACGGCCCGGAGTCCGAGCGCCACCCGGCCGTCCCGCTGGCCCAGCACGAGCGCACCCGCCCGCTTCGGGCCGAGGACACCGCCTACGTCATCTACACCTCCGGTTCCACCGGCCGGCCCAAGGGCGTGCCCGTCACCCACCGCAACGTGGTCCGGCTGTTCGGCGCCACCGACCACTGGTTCGGCTTCGGAGCCGAGGACGTGTGGACGCTGTTCCACTCCTACGCCTTCGACTTCTCGGTCTGGGAGCTGTGGGGCGCCCTGCTGCACGGCGGCCGGCTGGTCGTCGTCCCGCACCTGGTCAGCCGGGACCCGGCGGCCTTCCTGGAGCTGCTCGCCCGCGAGCGGGTCACCGTGCTCAACCAGACGCCGTCCGCCTTCTACCAGCTCAGTGCCGCCGACCGGGACCGTCCCGGCAGCGAACTCGCCCTGCGCTACGTGGTGTTCGGCGGCGAGGCGCTCGAACTCGCCCGGCTGGACGACTGGTACGACCGGTACGCCGAGGACGCCCCGGTGCTGGTCAACATGTACGGCATCACCGAGACCACCGTGCACGTCTCGTACATCGCCCTCGACCGGGCGAGCGCCGCCGCCGGGAGCAGCAGCACCATCGGCGTCAACATCCCCGACCTGCGGGTCTACGTCCTCGACCAGCACCTCCAGCCCGTCCCGCCCGGCGTCACCGGCGAGATGTACGTGGCCGGGGCGGGCCTGGCCCGCGGCTACCTCGGCCGCCCCGAGCTGACCGCGACCCGCTTCGTCGCCGACCCGTACGCCGAGCTGTTCGGCGAGCGCGGCACCAGGATGTACCGCTCCGGGGACCTCGCCCGGCGTCGCGCCGACGGCGTGCTGGAGTACTTCGGCCGCGCCGACCAGCAGGTCAAGCTGCGCGGCTTCCGGATCGAACTCGGCGAGATCGAGGCCGTGCTGGCCGCGCACCCGGCCGTCGCCGACGCCGCCGTGGTGGTCCGGGAGGATATGCCGGGGGACAAGCGGCTGGTCGGCTACGCGGTGGCCGACGGCGCCGCCCCGGACGAGCTGCGCGCCCACGCCGCCGCCGGACTGCCCGTCCACATGGTGCCCGCCGCCGTCGTCCTGCTCGACCGCCTCCCGCTGACCGCCAACGGCAAGCTCGACCGCCGGGCCCTGCCCGCCCCCGAGGCCCCCGCCGCGGGCGCCGGCCGCCCGCCGCGCACCCCGCGCGAGCAGCAGCTGTGCGAACTGTTCGCCGAGGTGGTGGGCGTGGCCTCGGTCGGCGTCGAGGACGACTTCTTCGCGCTCGGCGGGCACTCGCTGCTGGTTGTGCGCCTCGCCGGGCGGATCCGCGAGGTGCTCGGACTGGAGGTCGGCATCGGCGCCCTGTTCCAGGCGTCCACCGTGGCCGCCCTGGATGCCGCCCTCGCCGCGGGCGCGCCCGGCGCCGACGCCCTGGACGTGCTGCTCCCGCTGCGGCCGGTCGCCCCCGGCCGGCAGCGCCCGCTGTTCGCCGTCCACCCGGCCGGCGGCCTCAGCTGGTGCTACACCGGACTGATCCGCAACCTGCCCGGCGAGGTGCCGATCTACGGCCTCCAGGCCCAGGGCGTCGGCGCCGCCACCGCCGGACTCCCGCTGCCCGCGACGCTGGAGGAGCTGGCCGCGCACTACGCCGACCGGCTGCGCGAGGTCCAGCCCGAGGGCCCGTACCGGCTGCTCGGCTGGTCCACCGGCGGGATCATCGCGCACGCGGTGGCCGTCCGCCTCCAGGAACTCGGCCAGGACGTGGAACTGCTCGCGATCCTGGACGCCTACCCCGCCGAGGGGTTCCGCGAGCTGCCCGTCCCGGACCGGGCCGAGGCGCTGGAGGCGCTGCTCACCATGGGTGGCTTCGGGCCGGAGGACCTCGACGGGCGTCCGCTCGAACTCGGCCCCGTCACCGAGCTGTTGCGCCGCGAGGGCAGTCCGCTCGCCGGGCTCGACGAGGCCACTGTGGCCGCGCTGAACGAGATCTACCTCAACACCAACCACCTGGTGCGCGGCTACGACCACCGCCGTTTCGACGGCGACGTGCTGTTCTTCCGCGCCACCGTCGACACCATCGACGACACCCTGGTGCCCGAGCTCTGGGAGCCGTACGTGTCCGGTCGGATCGCCAACACGAACGTGTCCTGCTCCCACAAGGACATGACCCTGCCCGCCCCGATCGCGCACATCGCGAGCGTGATCGCCGACCACCTCGCCGACCTCCCGAAGAAGACCGACGATGGAGAAGACCACCGATGAGTGACGCCCCCGCCAACCCCTTCGACGCCGACGGCGAGTTCCTCGCGCTCGTCAACCCCGAGGGACAGCACTCCCTGTGGCCCGCCTTCGCCGCCGTCCCGGCCGGCTGGAGCATCGCCCACGGCCCGTGCGAGCGCCCGGCCGCCCTGGAGTGGATCACCGCGAACTGGACCACCCTGTGACCCCACCCGCCACCCCCGGCGCCGAGGCCCCGGCGCGCCCCCTGCTCGCGGGGCGCGCCGCCGTGGTGGTCGTCTACACGGCCGCGATGTGCATGAACGGCCTGGACTCGACGATCGTCAACCCGGCGCTGTTCAGCATCGCCGAGGACTTCGGCCGGCCCGTCTCGGCGGCCAACGCCGTGGAGACCGCCTTCCTGGTCGGCCTCGCCCTCGGCCTGCCGGTGGCCGGCTGGCTCGGCGACCGGTACGGCGTCAAGCGGGTCTTCCTCGGCGCGCTCGCCGCCTTCACGCTCGCCTCCGCGCTCTGCGCGGCGGCACCCGGTCTGGGTACGCTGTCGGCGGCCCGGGCCGTCCAGGGCGTGGCCGGCGGCCTGCTCACCCCGGTCGGGATGACGCTGCTGTTCCGGGCCTTCGCCCCGCACGAGCGGGCGGGCCTGGGCCGCATCCTGATCGTCCCGACCGCGCTGATGCCCGCTCTCGGGCCGCCGCTCGGCGGCCTCCTCACCGAGCACCTGTCCTGGCACTGGCTGTTCCTGGTCAACGTGCCGATCGGGGTCGCCGCCGTGCTCATCGGGCTGGTCGGCCTGCGCGGCGAAGAGGAGCCTCCGGCCGGCCGCTTCGACACCACCGGCTTCCTGCTCGCCACGCCCGGCCTCGGCCTGCTGACCTACGCCCTCGGCTTCGGCCCGGCGCACGGCTGGACCTCCCCGGGCGTGGCCCTCGGCGGACTGCTCGGCCTGGCCCTGCTGGGGGCGGCCGTACGACACCAACTCCGCGCCCCCGAACCGCTGGTGGACCTGCGGCTGCTCGCCGACCGGACCTTCGGCGCGGCGAGCTGGCTCGCCCTGCTGACCTCGGCCGGGCTGATGGGCGCGCTGTTCGTGCTGCCGCTGCTCTACCAAGCGGCGCGCGGCGCCACCGCCCTGGACGCCGGGCTGAGCGTCTTCCCCGAGGCGATCGGCCTGATGGCCGCCTCGCAGGTGGTCGACCGCCTGCTGCCCCGGCTCGGCCCGCGCCGGCTCGCCCTGCCAGGCCTGCTGCTGGCGGCGGTCGTCCTCGCCTCCCTCGGGTTCGCCGAGAACCCGTGGGCCGTACGGGTGTTGATGTTCTGCGTCGGCCTGATCCTGGGCACCGCCGTCCTCACCGTCCAGATCGCCGGCTTCGCCGATGTCCCGCCGCCCGCCATGGGCCGTGCGATGGGCCTGTTCACCATCCTGCGCACCCTCGGCGGGGCGCTGGGCATCGCGGCCACCGCCGCGCTGATCGGTGCGCTCGGCGGCGGCACGGGTGTCGGGCCGTACCGCCTCGCTCTCCTGCTGACAGCCGCCCTGGTCGCCGCCGGCGCGCTGCTGGCCGCCCGCCTCCCCGCCGACGCCCCGGGCCCGCCCCCGGAGGAATGACGCCGGTGCGGTCCGTGGTCCTCCGGTGCTCCTACTGCCCTACGGTGGTCGGAGCACCGGAGGAGAGCCCATGAACCCTCAGCACTACCGTCTGCTCGAAGAGGCCCGTCGCAGCCTGCCGGACGGCTACAAGGTCGAGCTGTCCGGTGACATCATCGTCATGCAGACGTCACCGTCATCGATTCACCAGCTCAACCTGGCGATCGTCCAGCGCCAGTTCGAGGCGCACTGTCCTTCCGGCTACTTCCCGACGGGGAACAGCGACCTCTTCTCGCCGGAGGTCGGTTCCGTCCGCAACCCGGACCTCACCTACCTGCCCGAGGACATCATCGAGCTGGGCCGCGAGATCCCCGCCGACCTGGCGCTGATCGCGGTCGAGATCGTCTCGCCGTCCAACCCGGACAACGACTGGAGCGGGAAGGTCCGCGACTACCCGCGGATGGGCTTCCCGCTCTACCTGATCGTGGACCCCCGGCAGAAGACGGTGACCTTGTTCTCCGAACCCAACCGCGACCGCTACCACACCCGGACGGAACGGGAGTTCGGCGAGAAGCTCCGCATCCCCGCGCCCTTCGAATTCGAGCTGGACCTGACCCGGCTGGTCCCCTACCGGGACTGATCGGCCGCGGGGCCCGGGGAGTTCACCCGTTCACTCGTGAGGCCAGAGGATGAGGTCGTCCATCCGGTACCGGCGCGGCCGGTCGCCGAGTTCGGCGACGGCCGCCCGGATGCGGTCCAGGTGGGCGGGGGTGAGCTGGAGCGGAGGCTCGTCGGGCTGGTGGGTAGTGCGGATCGGGTAGTCGACGCCCGGGTCGCGGGTCATCTCGATGTGGCAGCCGAGCACGTACGTCACCGGGTGGCTCCCGGCGAACGCCACCAGCCGCTCGACGGTCCGTCGGAAGGCCGGCCAGTCGTTGATGTACAGCCGCCCCGGATAGACGGTGTCTCCGGTGAGCAGGAAGCCCGTCCACGGGTCGTAGTACGTGACGGCCGCCTTGTGGTGCCCCGGCGTGGCCAGGCACTTCAGCACCCGCCCGCCGCCCAGGTCGACCAGGGCCACGGCCTCCTCGTCCCGGTCGAAGCCGAAGTACGGCCAGGCGGTGGGCAGATCGGCACCGACCAGGGTGGTCGCGGGCCGGTCGGCGAACTGGCCGTCGCCCGCGACGTGGTCGCCGTGCGGGTGGGTGTGCAGCACCAGCAGCCCGTAGCCGTCCCGGGGATTGCGGGCGAGCCACGCCTCCACCAGCGCGTCGACCGTCGCGCGCAACGGGAAGTACGCGGCCTCGGCCGTCGCCCCGGTGTCGATCAGCACCGCCCGCTCCGCCCCGAAGAGCAGGAACAGGAACGGGGCCTCGTAGTTGATCGCCTTGTTCTGCCGCAGGATGACGGTGTGCTCGTCGTACTCGTGGACCTGGATGTCCGGGTCCGTGTTGTGCTTGGCGGACGGGGAACCGTGGATCCACCGCACGTCCAGCGGACGGGCGATCGGTGCACCGGCAGCGGCCATGACGCCTCCACAGTGCGTCGTCTTGGCAGGCCGGGTACGGCGCACGTCTCGTCCGGGGCCGGCGCCGCTGCACCGCCCCGGGGACGCTAGCACGAGCGATGGATTCAGCGGTCCAGAGGAGTGACGTCTCGGGCGAGCTGGACGAAGTCGGCCCAGGCCTCGGTGGTGAAGGCGAGCTGGGGCCCGCTCTTGTCCTTGGAGTCGCGGACATGAACGGTGCCCGGAGTGGAAGCGACCTCGACGCAAGCGCCGCCTTCGGTCCCGCTGTGGCTGGACTTGAACCAGGCCAGTTCGGTGTTCATAGCTCCTCCGCCAACTTGGCGATGAATTCTGTCGAGGCCTCGGGATTGAGGGCTCGTTGAAGGATCATTGCATGGCGTTGGCTCAGCAGGCCGACCTTCTCCGGCTCTGAGTGGAGCAGGCCCATCGCCTGTCCTTCCTCGTACGCCAGCCGCTGGTGCTCCGGGCTGTCGAGCAGGATGAAGGGGCCGTTCAACCCCGGGTGCGAACCCGAGCCCGGTACGACCTGAATGATGATGTGGCGCGCTTTGCCGACGGCCAGCAGGTGAAGGAGCTGGCGCTTGTGGGCTTCTCCGCTGCTGAGGACGTTCCGCAGCGGCGTTTCACCGATCAGGAAGTTGAACGACTTCGTTTGGGTCGCGAGTACGGTCTGGCGTGCGAGTCGCGCCGCAACGCGCTCATCGATGGTGTTGTCATCGAGCGGAGGCCAGTGCGCGTTGAGGAGCGTTCGAGCTGTTTCCTCGGTCTGGAGGAGTCCTGGAATCAGCAGTGTTTCGAACCAGTGGATGACGACGGCCTCGGCTTCGTAACGCATGTACTCCTCAGCGAAGTACGGATACTTCTCGGGTAGCAGGAACTGCGCCCCCGCCACCAGGATCCCCTTCGCGTCGCACATGTCGTCCGCTACCTGCAGCAGGTGCATCGAGGGCTTGCGCCGCCCGGCCTCCATCGACCGCAGGCTTTCGATGCCGTACCCGGCCTCGGTGGCCAGGTCCTCGCGGCTGACGCCCGCGCGTGTCCGCCACAGCTTGATCTGATTGCCGCAGTACTTCCACGACATCGGCGGCGGCGCGGCGGACGAGGGCGCGTTCATGGGGTACCTCCAGGCCGATCGGTGCGAAGTTCGACGCTAGACGCCCGATGGCCTGGAGGTATGCGAATCAGCCCGAAACCATTCCCTCGGGTGACCCGAGCAGGTGCGCGAGCCCGTCGGCCAGGCCGCCGCGCCAGCAGGCGTAGTCGTGGCCGCCGTTGAACTCGCGGTAGGCGAGGTCGTAGCCGCGGGCCGTGAGGACGTCGCGGAGGTGGCGGTTCTGGGCGAGGAGCATCCACTCCTGGAGCCCGACCTCGATCCAGAAGCGGGCCTGCCGTCGTTCCTCGGCGGCTAGGCGCCGGGTCAGCCATTCGCTGCCCGCGTCGAACTCGGTCTCGTCGGGCCACCAGAAGGAGCCGGATTGGGAGAGTGCGTTGCCGAAGCGTTCCGGGCGGCGGTAGGCGGCGTAGGCGGCGGTGAGGCCGCCCGCGCTCTGGCCGGCGATCACGGTGGCGGCCGGGTCGCCGCTCGCGCCGAACTCCTGTGCGGCCCAGGGCAGCAGGCGGTCGGCTAGGAGGTCGATGAAGGCCGGGTTGCAGCTCAGGTCGTCCGGGCGCTTCGGCCCCATGGTGTGCACCAGCAGGGTGACGGTGGGCGGGATGGCGCCGTCGGCCGTCAGGTTGTCGAGGGTGTCGCCGACGGACAGCACCTCGCCCCACATCTCGCCGTCCAGCAGCACCGCGACCGGGTACGGGCCGCCGTCCGCCCGGTGTCCGGCGGGGAGGTGGACGTCGACCCGCCGCCCGGCCACCGTGTGGGCGAGCGTCCGTCCGCGCGGCACGCCGTCGCGCCGCGCGACGTACGGCTGTGTGGGCGCGGCGGGCAGGCTGAGCACCGAGGCGGGGTGGCGGCCGTCGCGGGCGGGCAGCCGGGGTTCGGTGTCGTACGGGTCGGGGCGGGCCTGGTCGAGGACGCGCAGCCAGTCGGGCCGGGTGGTGCCGGGGGCCTCGCCGCGGAACGGGTACAGCTGGTAGGAGGCGCGGTGGTCCTCGCGCAGCCGGTAGGTGATCGCCCACGTCCCATCCGGCTGACGCTCCATCAGATGCGGTGTCAGGTCCCCGGCGTGGCGGTCCTTGTCGGTGACGGTGTGCAGCAGTGCGAGCACGCCGTCGCAGTCGCCGTTGTGATGGGTGAAGGTGACCAGGCGGTAGGCGGGGTCGTCGGAGCAGAGGGCGACGAGCGGGGTTTCCACAGCAGTGACTCCAAGAGGCTTAGGCGGGGCTGCCCTTGCGACCGAGCAGCACCCAGAGCAGGAAGGGACCGCCGAGGACGGTGGTGACGATGCCGACGGGGATCTCCACCCCGGCGAACAGCACTCGGCCCAGGGTGTCGGCGAGCACGACGAGCAGGGCGCCGGTCAGGGCGGAGCCGAGCACGGGCACCCGTGCGGGCCCGGCCAGCCGTCCGGCGATCACCGGGGCGGCCAGGGCCACGAAGCCGACCGGCCCGCAGACGCCGACTGCCAGCCCGGCCAGGGCGACGGCCAGCAGCAGGCAGGCGAGCCGGACCCGGCCCGGGTCGACGCCGAGTGCGGAGGCGACGCTGTCGTCGAAGCGCAGCACCGCCAGCCGCCGGGCCACCGCCAGCGCGATCGGCACCAGTGCCGCGAGTCCGATCAGGACGGGCGTGGCGACGGCGAGGTCGCGTCCGTTGAGGCTGCCGTTGGTCCAGATGTACAGCGATCCGGCCGAGTTGAGCGAGCGCCGGGCCATCGCGACCTGGATGACGGCGGAGGCGAGCGCCGACATGGCGAGCCCGACCACCAGGATCCGGTAGCCGCGCGCGCCGAGTCCGCCGGAGGCCAGGGTGACGACCAGGACGGCGATCAGCGCGCCGAGCGGTCCGGCCCACCAGGCGCCGAAGGTGCCCGCGGTGCTGGCGGAGATGAGCACGGCGGCGGTCGCGCCGTCGTTGACGCCGAGGAGTTCGGGGGTGGCCAGGCGGTTGCGGGCGAGGGTCTGGGTGAGGCAGCCGGCCAGGCCGAGGGCGGCGCCGGCGGCGAGTCCGGCGACGATCCGGCCGAGCCGGAACTTCTGCACCAGCAGGACGTCCAGCCGGTCGCCGTAGCCGAACACGGCCTGGAAGGTGCGGGCGAGGTCGAGTTCGCTCTGTCCGGCGTGCGCCGAGACCACGACGGCGGCCAGTAGGGCGCCGGCCAGGCCGAGCGAGGCCAGCAACGCCCGGCGCGGCAGCAGCAGCGACCATGTGCCGTGCCGCAGGGTCAAGTCCGGCTTGGGCGGCGCAGGTTCGCCGCGTCCCGCGGCCGGCGCGGATTCGGCGGGGTCGGCCATGGCCAGGGCGGCGGAGTGTCGGGAGCGGACGATCGCGATCAGGGCCGGGGCGCCGATCAGTGCGACGATCACCGAGACCGGCGCCTCGAAGGGTCGGGCCACCACCCGGGCGAGCACGTCCGCGCCGGTCAGCACGGTGGCGCCGAACAGTGCGGCGAGCAGGGTGAGTCGGCCGATCCGGGGGCCGGCGACGGTGCGGGCGAGGAAGCCGGAGAGCAGTCCGAGGAAGGCGATCGGCCCGGCCAGCGCGACCGCCGAGGCGGTCAGCAGGGTGACGGCGACGGCGACGGCGGCCCGGGTGGCGCCGGGGCGGTGGCCGAGGCCGCGGGCGAGGTCGTCGCCGAGGGCGAGCGCGGTCAGCGGACGGGTGGTGAGGGCGGCGAGCAGGAACCCGGCGCCGAGCACCGGGGCGAGCTGGCGCAGGGTCGTCCAGCCTTCCACCCCGGCGAGCGAGCCGAGCACCCATACCCGGTACCGCTCGTACGCCTCGGGGGAGTTGACGATCAGCACGTCGGTGAGCCCGCGGAAGATCGCCGCGACGGCGGAGCCGGCGAGGACCAGCCGCATCGGCGATCCGCCGCCCCGGCTGCTGGCGACCAGCAGCACCACGGTGCTGGCGAGCACCGCGCCGCCGAAGGCGAAGGCGAGGTAGCCGAAGGAGGTCTGCACGCCGAGCACGGCGATGCCGAGCACGACGCCCAGCGAGGCGCCGGCGTTGACGCCGAGCAGGCCGGTCTCGGCCAGCGGGTTGCGGGTGACGGACTGCAGTTGCGCCCCGGCGACGCCGAGCGCGGCGCCGACCAGCAGGGCGGTGAGGGTGCGCGGCAGCCGCAGGTCGCCGACGACGAGGGCGAGCCGGCCGTCGGCGCGGGCGCCGTCGTGGTTCAGCAGGTAGTCCAGCACCCGCCCGGGGCCGACCTCGCCGGCGCCGACCGACAGCGAGAGTGCGGCGAGGGCGAGCAGGAGGACCGCCGCCGCCGTGACGGCGGGCCAGGTGGGGCGGGCACCCTCGGGCCGACGGCTCCGCCGGCCCGGTGGCGGCGAATCCGGCGCGGTGGCGGGGGGCGCCGCGCGGACGCCGGCTTGCGAGAATGTCATAAGGTAAGGCTAACCTAATGGCCGAGCTCGTCCCGTGGGGCACCCCCGTCCCGTCGAACTTCTCGGACGCCGCTCAACTTCCGTACCACCGTTGCCCGGAGGCACCCATGCCGTTCGCCCGTCGCCCGCTCAGCCCCGTCCGCCGCCGTGCGGCCCAGGCGCTGGCCGTCTCCGGGGCGGCCGCGCTCCTGCTCACCGGCTGCGGCTCCTCCGGTTCCTCGTCCTCCTCGGGTGCCTCGGGCTCCTCCGCGGCCGCGTCCCCGGCGGCGGACGCGGCGGGCGGCGGGAGCGGCGGCAAGCGGACCGTCAAGGACGCCACCGGCAAGGCCGTCGAGGTCCCCTCCGAGCCCAAGCGGATCGTCACCCTCACCCAGGAGGACCTGGACGCGGTGCTCGCCCTGGGCGTCAAGCCGGTCGGCATCACCAACGGCCAGGGGCTGGCCGAGCCGCCCGCGTACCTCAAGGACAGGGTGCAGGGGATCCCGGTGGTCGGGAACCTGCTCCAGCCCGTGATGGACAAGGTGATCGCCGCCAAGCCCGACCTGATCCTGGCCGGCGACATGCAGGACGAGCAGGTGCTCAAGCAGCTGCGCGAGATCACCCCCGCCACGCTGGTCACCATGGCGCCCACCGACGACTGGAAGCTCGCCTTCCGCGGCATCGGCAACGCCGTCAACAAGCTCGACCAGGCCAACAAGGTGATCGGCGACTACGACGCCAAGGCCGCCAAGGCGGGCGCCGAGCTCACCAAGAACAAGGGCGCCGCCGTCTCCATCGTGCGCTGGAACCCCACCGGCCCGAGCTGGATGGAGAAGAAGCAGTTCGCCAGTGGCGTCGCCCTGGACATGGGCCTGACCCGCCCGGCCGCGCAGGACAAGGACGGCAACGCGCACAGCCCGGCGCTCAGCCTGGAGAAGCTCAACGAGATCGACGGCGACTGGCTGTTCCTGTCCACCCTGACCGACGACGGCAAGGCCGCGCTCAAGGACGTCCAGTCCAAGCCCGCCTACCAGGAGCTGGGCGCGGTGAAGAACAACCACGCCGTCACCGTGGACGGCTCAGTCTGGTCCACCCGGGGCGGCCCGCTCGCCGCCGACGTCGTCATCGGCGACTTCGCCAAGGCGCTCGGCGGCAACTGAGCGCACGTCGAACCAGGGGGAGCTGCCATGGAGTTGACCATCCAAGGGCTCAGTGCCGGCTACGGGCCGGGGCGCCCGGTGCTCGGCGGCGTCGACCTCACCGTCCCGGCCGGACAGGTGGTGGCGGTGGTCGGCCCGAACGGCTGCGGGAAGTCCACCCTGCTGCGGTCCGTCGCGCGGCTGCACCGCCCGGACGGCGGGCGGGTCCTGGTCGGCGGCGAGGACGTGTGGCGGCTGCGCCCGCGCCAGGCCGCCCACCGGGTCGCGCTGCTGCCGCAGAGCCCGCAGGCCCCGGAGGCGGTCACCGTCGCCGGGCTGGTCCGCTACGGCCGCCATCCGCACCAGGGGCTGTTCCGCCAGTGGTCGGCGGAGGACGAGCGGCTGACCGCCGAGGCCCTGCGCGCCACCGGTGTGGAGGACCTCGCCGACCGTCGCCTCGACCGGCTCTCCGGCGGCCAGCGCCAGCGCTGCTGGCTCGCCATGGTGCTCGCCCAGGACACCCCGGTGGTCCTGCTCGACGAGCCGACCAGCGCGCTCGACCTCGGGCACGCGGTGGAGGTGCTGGAGCTGGTCCGCCGGGTCGCGGCGGGCGGGCGGACGGTGGTCATGGTGCTGCACGACCTCGCGGCGGCCGCCCGCTACGCGGACCTGCTGGTCGCGCTGCGGGACGGCGCGGTGGTGGCCTGCGGGCCGCCGCGCGAGGTGGTGGACGCGCCGCTGGTGCGGGCGCTGTACGACATCGACAGCCATGTGCTCGCGGCGCCGGGCGACGGTGCGCCGGTGATCGTGCCCCGGGCGCCGTCGGTCTGACGGGACGGAGGGGCGGGCGGTGCGGAGGGACGGGCGGGGCGGCTGCTTTCGAGCAGCTGCCCCGTTTTTTTCGTCTCCTCGATCACTCGTTCGAGTGGTTTGAACTTTGCATGTCACGGCCCGAGTTCACCCCGCCCGTCGCGTTGTCAGTGGGCCTCGCTACGTTCCTCGCATCGCTGGTCAGCAGGCGATCGACAAGTGTTTCCCGGTGGGAGGAGTACGGCCGTGGCATGGGTGGAGACGGACGCGGGAGGGTACCGCGTCGCGCTCGACGGGGAGGGCAGGGTGGCGTGCCGCAACGCGGCGGGGCGCGACCTCAAGTCCCTGCCGTCGAAGCTCGGTGACGACCGCGTGGTCATCCAGCTCAAGCAGCTCGCCGAGTGGCTGGCCGCGCACGAGCGCGGCTGCCTGGAGGACGTCGAGCGCTGGATGGTCCGCTCGCTGCCGGTGCCCGCCGCCGTGCTCACCGCCGTGTGGCCGGACGAGGCCTGGCAGGGCGTCCTGAAGGACCTCGTGGTCACCACCACGGACGGCTCCGTGGCCGGCTTCCTGCGCGGCGTCGACGCCGAGCGCGGCCTCGGCCTGGTCGACCTGGACGGCGACACCGTGCGCCTCACCGACGGCGAGGTGCTGATACCGCACCCCGTCCTGCTCCAGGACCTCGACGAGCTGCGCGAGTTCGCCGTCGAACTCGGCGTCTCCCAGCGTGTCCAGCAGCTCTACCGCGAGGTCTGGCACCGGCCCGCGGAATCGCCGGCGGACACCGAGGTCACCACCTACGCCGGCGGTCGCTACCGCGAGCTGCGCGAGCTGGTCGGGCGCTGCACCCGGCTCGGCTGCCGGGTCCGCGGCGGCTCCGCCGTCCAGCCGGTCACCGAGGGCGGGCGCACCGTCGAGGCCCGGGTCTGGGTCGGCGACTACTACGAGTACGACGCGTGCGAGACCGGCGCGCTCAGCTGGGCCGGCCCCGACGGCCGTGCCCTGCCGCTCACCGAGGTCGGACCGGTCGCCTGGTCCGAGGGCATGCGGATGGCCGCCGCCCTGTACGCCGGCCGCACGATCCAGGGGGAGGAAGCCGCATGACCGCCACCGCGCACCCGACCACCGCGCACCCGACCACCGCGCACCCGACCACCGCGCACCCGACCACCGCGACGCCCGAGGAACTGCTCGACGCCGGTGCCGTGCTGCCGCCCGGCACCCTGCCCGGGGCCGGCCGCCCCGACAGCGCCGCAGACGTCCTCACCGCCCGCGGCTACACCCACCCCGCGCTCGACGGGCGCCGGATCGTCCGGCTCGTCCCCGGGGCGCTCGGCCCGGCCGAGGACCTCGCCCTCGACTTCCTCGGCCTGGCGCCGGAGGCCGCGCCCGCCGAGGTCGGCCAGGTCCGCCAGGAGGCGCTCGGCTTCCCCGCCTGGGCCCTGGTCCACGACCCGGCCAACGGCCACCACGCGCTCGCCCTGGTCAAGGAGCTGGAGCGGCTCGCCCGCCAGGCCGCCTCCAAGCCCGGCGCCGCCAAGGACGGCTTCGACGAGCTGTCCGTCCGCCTCGGCCGGGCCGTCCCGCACTTCCTGCCCACCTTCTGCGAGGAGGTCGGCCGGATCTTCCTGCGCCACGAGAACCGGACCTACGCCGCCGCCTGGTTCGGCAAGGCCCGCGAGGCCGAGCGCACCCACGGCCTGGCGGTGGACGAGGAGCGGCTGCGCGCCGTCTTCCTGGAGTTCGCCCTGGCCGGCGCGCTCACCGTCAAGTCCCTGCGCCAGTACGTCAAGGAGCTCGCCCAGCGGCTCGACCCGCTGACCGCCTGGCAGCGCTTCCGCCAGCTGTGCACCGAACGCTCCGCGGCCGGCATGGCCCCGTACGCCGGGGTCGCCGAGGACGCCCGCGCGCTGATCAAGGCCGCCGGGCTGGACCGCGCCGAGCACGAACGGGCGCTGCTCGCCGAGCTGCTGGACTCCCCGGCGGTCACTCGGGCGCCCGCCGCGTTCTGGAAGTCCTGGCACGGCGCGCTGGTCGAGCTCGGCCGCAGCGACGCGGCGGTCCGCACCCGCCTGCTGGAACTGCTGCCCGACCCGTCCTCCTCCGAACCGGCCGGGCACGACACCGCCTGGCTGGCGCTGCTCGCCGAGACCGGCGCCGAGGACCTGCTCACCGGCCCCCGCCCCGAGGGCGCCGAACCGGCCGCCGCCTGGCTGCAGCGCTGGTGCAACCACCACGGCCGCGGCTGGCGCAGCCGGCCCAGCTGCCCGGACACCCTCGCGCTGGCCGGCCGGATGGTCGAGCGGCTCAGGGCCGACGCCGTCCCGGTGGACCTCCACACCGGCATCCGCGCCAGCCGGACCAGGATCGACCTGCTGGACCTGCTGCTCACCGCGGGCGTGCCGGTGGCCGGTCCGCCGGACGGCCTCGGCATCGAGCTGCACGACTGGGTCTCGGAGTGCGGCCCCGACAGTCCCACCCTCGCCGCCGTCGGTGCCGACGAGCGCTACCGGCCGCTGCTGCGCCGAGCCGCCCCGGCCGCCTGGAAGACGGCCGCCGAGCGCGAGGTGCCCGCCCTGCCGCTGCTGAACGAGCTGTTCGCCGAGTGGGCCGAGGAGCGCTCCGAGGAGCTGTTCGCCGCCCGCGGCCTGGCCGCCGCCGCCGACCTGGTCCGCGCGTTCGGCCAGCACCGCACCGCCGTCCGGACGGTCGCACCGGCCGTCGCCGACCGGGTCGCCGCCCTCGACGTCGCCGCGCTGCTCACCGACGCCCTCCGGGCCGGCATCCTGGACGAACTCGGCTGGCCCGCCCTGGAGGAGGCACTCGGCAAGATCGCCGACCCGCCCGCCGACGACGCCCCGCGGCACCCCGTCCCCAGCCTGGGCGGCGCGGGCCTGAGCGGCCTGGTCGTCGAGGACGCCTGGCCGCACCTGATCCTCGCCCGCCTCGACCGGGCCGTCGTGGTCGGCCCGGAGGGCATCGTGCTGGAGCACACCCTCCGGCTGCCCGAGGAACTGCACCAGCGCAACCGGATCCGGCTGCGCCTGGTCGACGGCGAACTGCTGGTCGTCTGGTCCCACGAGGGCAAGCAGCTCGCCTACTGGTCGAGCCGCCCGGACGAGCGGTTCGAGCTGGAGGGCGAGACCATCGCCGGCTACTACTACGGCGACCGCGAACCCGAGCTTCCCTCGCTCCAGCTGCCCGGCGGCGGCCGTACCACCGGCGAGCGCCCGCTGCACGCCGGCGACACCCGGATGCCCGACGAGCACCCCGTCCTCGGCGACGGCACCGGCTACTGGACGGTGCGCCACGCCTCCGACGGCGAGGCCGTCCTGCGCGAACTCGACCCGGCCACCGGCGCCCTGGGCCGCGCCGCCGAACCGCCGGTGATCGCCGCCACCGCCCAGGCCGGCCGGCTCGTCCGGAAGAGCACCTGGCTGCTGCCGCTGCAGCCCGGCCTGGAGCGGACCCCGCTCGGCACCGACGGCACCGTGCTCGGCAGCTGGGTCAGGGTCGAGCCCCACAAGGCCGTCACCACCTTCACGGCCGACGGGCAGCGCATCGTGCTGCCGCTGACCGGATACCGCTCGGACACCGTCCCGGTCGGCCGGCTCGGCCTGCCGGGCGCGGCCGCCCCGGTGGTCAGCCACACCTCCGGCGACCACTTCTCGCTCAACCTGCCCGACCTCACCGGCAGCGCCGACCGCACCGTCGACCTGCACCCCTGCCACGCCGGTGAGCTCTCCGCCGCCGGCACCCCGCTCGTTCCGCCGTTCCCGCACTGGCACGCCCTGCGCCCGCGTGACGAGGCCGGCTCCACGGTGCTGCGCGGCGTCACCTCCGAGCAGGCCGCCCGGCTGATCGACGCCGCCTGGCCGACCGACACCGAGCCGGTCCCCGAGGACGAGCAGTGCTGGCTCACCGTCCAGGGCGTGCGCCGTCCGCTCGCCCGGCGCACCCCGCGCACCCTGCCCGTCCCGGAGGTCGGCGCGATCCTGCCCGGCATCGCGGACCAGCGGCTGCTGGCCGGCGTCGCCGGCCTCGCCCGCCTTGCCGCCGACCTGCTGGACCGGATCGCCCGGTTCGCCCCGCAGCCGGAGGCCGAGCGCCCGAGCACGAAGCAGAACACCGAGTGGCAGCCCGAGCACGGGCGCGACCACGAACTGCGCGACGCCGTGCGCGCCGTGCTGCCCGAGATCGGTGGCTTCGGCAACAACTGGGGCTCCGCCGCGCACTGGTGGGTGCTCAACAACCTGCGTGCCGTCACCGGGGTGCTGGCCGCCCCGCCCGCCGCCGACGGCGAGGGCTGGAGCACCCCCGTCACCGTCACCCTGCGCAACGGCAGTGTCAGCTACGGCTGGCTCCAACTGCTCGGCCGGGTCCACGCGCTGGCCCACGCGGTGGCCTCGCCGTTCACCGACCCGGCCCACCGCTCCTCGCTGGTCCTGCTGCTCGGCGAGCTGACCAGGGGCCCGCTGGCCGACCGCGGCGCCACCCTGCGCGAGATCGTCCTCGCCGAGCAGGTGCCGGCGGCGCCGAACGCCACCGGCACCCGGCCGGTCACGCCCCGCGAGGGCGAGGTGCTGCGGCACGGTGGCCGCACCGTCGTCATCATCGGCCACCAGCGGCAGTCCGCCGACGGCTGGGTGCACTGGCTCGCCGTCGACCACGACCCGAGCGGGGAGTTCGGCCCCGTCGCGCACTTCACTACGCTGGAGGAGCGCGGCACCGAGGAACTGGTCGATGCCGCCTGGGTCGCCAAGTTCTGGCGGGTCGCCGCCCTGCGCGGCGCCGTCCCGTACGACCAGGCCGGGGCCGAGGCCTTCAGCGCACTCACCGGCATCGGCACCGCCCGCTCCGCGCTGCTGCTCAGCCCGCCGTCCGGCCTGCTGTACTGGAACGACATCCCCGTGCCCGCCGAACTCGGCCTCAAGGCCGCCGACTTCAAGGCCGCCCGGACGTGGCTGCGCGGACACGACGAGACGGGCCTCGCCGCCGTCTGGGGCGCCCTGCTGCCCGCGGACCCGAAGACCCTGTGGACCGACGGCCCCGACCTCGCCGCCGGGGCCGAGGAGTGGATCCGGCGCTTCGGACGCCTCGTCACCCTCCCCGAGGAGGCGCTGGCCACCGTCCAGGGCGTGTCCATCGACACCGTCGAGGCCGTGCTCAACCTCACCGGCACCCCGTGGCTGACCCGCCGCACCCCCTTCCGGGTCATTCGCCAGGACGGCTCCGGTCCCCGGCTGGTCCCCGAGGACGGCTCCGCCGTGCCGGACCCCGGCGCGATCTCCTCCACCGTCGCCGCACTGCGCTGGCTCGCCTACCACCTGCCCGCCGGCAGCCCGCTGCGCCCACTGCTGCCCGCCGCCGCCACCGCGCTGCGCGAGCGCCTGGCCGACCCGGAGCTGCTGCTCGACCTCCACGTGACCAGCACCGTCAAGGGCAAGCCGCTGGCCGCCGTCCTGCGCACCCACTTCGGCCTGCCCGCCGAGGGCGGCGCCGAACCGGACGGCCTGGTCCGATGCGGTCCGGCACTCGTCCTGATGCCCCACCACGAGCAGTACGAGCGGATCTGGCTGCGCCCGGCCGCCCTCAGCGGCCCCGACGACCCGCTGCTCGAACTGATCGGCGGACTCGCCGAGAGCCACTGGTACCGCATCGAGCGGCCGGCCCTCGAAGCCGTGCTGCGCGGCGAGCCGGAGCGGCTGGTCGCCACCGCCACCACTGCCGCCACCGCCACCACCGCCACCACTGCGGCCGCCACCGCCACCGCCGCCACCGCCGCCGTCCCGGCTGCCGGCGAGGGCCCCGCCTGGCTGCAGAACCCGCAGCTGTCCGTCCCCGCACTGGTCGCCGAGGTGTCCCGCACCCACGACCTGGGCGAGGACGCCGCCACGCTCTACCTCCAACTGCTCGCCCTGCCCGACCCGACCGACCGCAACACCGCCCGCTGGACGGGCTGGAAGCCCGCCCGGCTGAAGAAGGCCCGCGCCGAACTCGCCGCCACCGGCCTGGTGCTGGAGGCCAAGCGGGCCCGGGCCGGCCGCAGCCTCTTCCTGCCCGGCGGCTGGCAGGAGGCCAAGGCGCCGGCACTGCCGGCCGAGACCTGGAAGGCCGCCCTGTACGAACTGCACACCCACCGGCCCGCGCTGGTCCCCCTGCCCGTCCCCGAGCTGTTCGCCCGGGCCTGGCAGCGGACCGTCGACGGCGACGCCCCCGGTTACGAAGAGCTCCAGACCAGCAAGCGCAGGAAGGCCCGCCGATGACCGCCACCGAGACCACCCCCGGCGCGACCGCCACCGTCGCCGCCGCGGACCGGCAGACCGTCCCGCCCGAGGAGAAGTACGCCGCCGAACTGGAGTTCCTGGCCGCCCACGACAGCGGCCCGCGCCCGCCCGGCTGGCGGCTGACCCCGCGCGCCGTGGTCACCTTCGTGATGGGCAGCGGCGGCGAGAAGCTCAAGGCCGGGCGCAAGGGCCTGGTCATCGAGCCGAAGTTCGTCGGCGAGCGCGCCCTGGTCGAGCGCTGCGTCGTCACCCTCGCCGGGGAGCGCGGCCTGCTGCTCGTCGGCGAGCCCGGCACCGCCAAGTCCATGCTCTCCGAGCTGCTCGCCGCCGCCGTCTGCGGCACCAGCGCGCTCACCGTCCAGGGCACCGCCGGCACCACCGAGGACCAGCTCAAGTACGGCTGGAACTACGCCCTGCTGCTCGCCAAGGGGCCCAGCCGCGAGGCCCTCGTCCCCTCGCCGGTGCTCACCGCGATGACCGCCGGCGCGGTCGCCCGGGTCGAGGAGGTCACCCGCTGCCTGCCCGAGGTGCAGGACGCCCTGGTCTCGCTGCTCTCGGAACGGCGCATCGCCGTCCCCGAACTGGCCGGCACCCCGGACGGGCAACTGCACGCCGCGGCCGGCTTCACCCTGATCGCCACCGCCAACCTGCGGGACAAGGGCGTCAGCGAGATGTCCGCGGCGCTCAAGCGGCGCTTCAACTTCGAGACGGTCGGCCCGATCGGCAGCCTCGCCGCCGAGGTCGACCTGGTCCGCCGCCAGTCCACCGTCGCCGTCGCCCGGGCCGGCGCCGCCTACGCCGTGGACGACGCCGTCCTGGAGGCCCTGGTCACCGCGTTCCGCGACCTGCGCACCGGCCGCTCCACCGAGGGCTGGGACGTCGAACGCCCGTCCACCGTGATGAGCACCGCCGAGGCGGTCTCCGTCGCCACCTCGCTCGGCGTCAGCGCCGCCTACCTGCCCGACGGCGGGGACCTGCTCGGCCGGCTGCCCGGCCAGCTCCTCGGCGTGGTCCGCAAGGACGAGCCGGCCGACGCGGCCCGGCTGCTCGGCTACTGGGACGGCCCGGTCCGCCGCCGCGCCGAACAGGGCGCCGCCACCTGGCGCACCCTGTGGGACCTCCGCTCGGCACTGGAGGCCTGATCCGATGAGCAGCGCGGAGATTCCCCGCCCGGACGACGCGGACCGGACGGTCCGGGCCGAGGCCGACCGGCTGGCCGCCTCCGGCACCGGCAGTCCCGGGCCCCACCTGATCGGTGTGCGCCACCACGCGCCGTCCCTCAGCGCGGTCGTCCCCGCGCTGCTCGACGCCGCCCGGCCGGACGCCGTCCTGGTCGAGCTGCCCGCCGAGTTCCAGCCCTGGCTCGGCCGGCTCGCCGACGAGGCCACCCTGGCCCCGGTCGCCCTCGCGGCGGCCCCGACCGGGCCCGAGGAGGCGGCCGGGCCCGCCTTCTACCCGTTCGCCGACTTCTCCCCGGAACTCGCCGCCCTGCGCTGGGCCCGGCGCAACGGCGTGGAGGCCATCGCCTGTGACCTCCCGCTCGCCCACCGCGCCGCCGCGCGGGCCGGCGAGCGGGCCGGGGAGTCGAGGCGCACCGACGGGGGCCCGGAAGCGCCCGGCGTCGCCGACGCGCTGCGCCACCGCCTCACCGGCCGGGACGCCGACGACGACCTGTGGGACCGTCTGGTCGAGACGGCCGCCCCCGGCTCCTCCCCGGAGGCCGTCCGGCGCGCCGCCCTGCTGGTCGGCTGGGCGCTGCGCCGGGACGCCGAGAGCGGCCCCGGCGTCGACCCGTACGACCTGCGCCGCGAGGCCTGGATGCGGGCCCGCATCCAGGACGCCGCAGCCGGCGGGCGCCGGGTCGCCGCCGTGATCGGCGCCTTCCACGCCCCCGCCCTGCTGGACGGCCCCCTCGCCGCCGAGGAGCCGCCGCACCCGGACGACCCCGGGCACGTCCTGTCCCTGATCCCGTACACCTACCCGCTGCTCGACGCCCGCTCCGGCTACCCGGCGGGCATCCGCGACCCTGAGTGGCAGCACACCGTCCTGGACGCCGGCGGCGACCCGGAACGCCTCGCCGAGGCGCTCACCACCACCGCCGTCCGGATCTGCGCCGCCCTGCGCAGCCAGGACCACCCCAGCGGCCCGGCCGACGCCCGCGAGATCGTCCGCCTGGCCGGCGACCTCGCCCGGCTGCGCGGCCACGCCGCCCCCGGCCGCGGCGAACTCGTCGAAGCGGTGCAGACCGTGCTCGCCCAGGGCGAACCCCTGGGCCGCGGCCGGGCCGTCGCCCGCGCCCTCGAACAGGTGCTGGTCGGCACCCGCACCGGCCGTCCCACCCCCGCCGCCCCCCGCAGCGGACTCGCCCCCGCCGTCGAGACGCTCCTCGCCGGCCTCGGCCTGCCCGGCCCCGCCGACCCCGGCCCGCGGGACCTGCGCCTCGACCCGCTGCGCAGTGACCTCGACCGCCGCCGCGAGATCCTCCTGCACCGGCTCACCGCCTGCGAGGTCCCCTACGCCGAGTCCGTCGCCACCACCGGCGCCGGCGGCACCGAAACCCTCGGCACCCGCTGGCGCCTGCACTGGACGCCCGCCAGCGCCGCCATGCTCACCGTCGCCGGCACCCGCGGCGTCACCCCCGCGCAGGCCGCCGAGGGCGCCCTGCGCGCCGGCCTCACCGATCAGCCGACCCCGCGCGAGATCATCGACGGCCTCACCGCCGCCGCCTCCTGCGCCCTCCCCGCCCTCGCCGAGACCCGACTCGCCCAACTCACCACCGTCCTCCCCGCCTCCGCCACGCTGCCCGACCTCCTCGACGCCCTGGCGCTCGTCGACCGGCTGACCGCGGGCCACTTCCCCGGCTACGCCCCGGTCGGAGGGGAGACGTCCGCCCCCGCGTCCGCCGTTCCGGCGGGTCGGCCCGTGCTCGCCGCGGCCGGGGAGGTGCTCACCACTGCCGCCGTGCGGCAGCTGGAGGGCGTGGGCGGGTCGGACGATCCGCAGGACGCGCGGGCGCTGGTGGAGCTGGTGCGGCGGGCGGACCGGCTCGGCGGAGTGCGGCTGGCGTACACGCTGGCCGAACTCGCCGAGCGGGGGAGCCCGTTGGTACGGGGCGCGGCCGGTGCGGTCCGGGTGCTGCTCGGGCAGGAGCCGGCCGAGGTGCTGGGCGGCCGGGCCGCCTCCTGGGTGGACGGTGCGACCGGTCCGAAGACGCGACAGGCGCTCGGGCGGGCGCTGGTCGGCCTGCTGACGGCGGCGGAGGGGCTGTTCGACTCCGCGCCGCAGGCACTGGAGCCGGTGCTGGAGCGGGTCACCTCGCTGCCCGACGACGCCTTCCTGGACCGGCTGCCCGCCCTGCGCGGCGGGTTCGACACGCTCAGTCCGGCCGCCCGCGACCGGCTGCTGGCCCTGGTCGAGGAGAGCCTGGGCGCCCGGCTCGCCGCGCTGCCCGAGGAGGCCGGCCCGGCCGTGCTCGCCGACTGGGTGCGGGCGGACCTCGCGGCACGGGCGGCCCTCTCCCGCCGCGGCCTCCTGCCCCCGGCGGCGGCCGACACCCCGGCGGTCGCGCCGCCGGCCACGGCCGCGGAGCGGCCTCCCACCAGGCTCCCCGCCATGGCCGCCACGACCACCACGACTTCCGCCACGACCACCACGACCACCGGGCCCCGCGCCCTCGCCCCCGCCGAGCGCTGGCGGCTGCTCCTCGGCCGCCCCGGCGACGGCGGCCTGACCGGTCGCGGTGCCCGACTCGCCGCGGCCCTGGACGAGTTGTACGGCACCGGCCACGGCGAGGGCTCCGGCCCGGGCCTGGACAGCCGGGGCGGCAGGGGAGGCCGCGAGGCCCCGTACCCCGGCGTGCGGGAGTGGGCCGAGGAGCTGGAGTCGCTGTTCGGCCCCGGCGTGCGCGAGGAG
Organism: Kitasatospora sp. NPDC058048; assembly: GCF_042885555.1. Classification (NCBI taxonomy): domain Bacteria; kingdom Bacillati; phylum Actinomycetota; class Actinomycetes; order Kitasatosporales; family Streptomycetaceae; genus Kitasatospora; species Kitasatospora sp. NPDC058048. Next base: position 53,922 of record NZ_JBHVRT010000042.1, read on the forward strand.
GTGCTGGCCGCCGCTGTCGCCCAGGGACGTACCGACGTCCTGGAGACGATCGACCCCGCCGCCGTCCGCCCGTCCGTCGAGCTGCTGCGCACCGTGCTGGACCACGCGGGCGGTCTGCCCGAGGCCCGGGTGGCCCGGCTGCGCCCGCTGGTGCGGCGGCTGGTGGACGAGCTGAACCGGGAGCTGGCCACCAGGCTGCGCCCGGCGCTGACCGGGATCGCCGTGCCGCGCCCGTCCCGCCGCCCGGGCGGCGGGCTGGACCTGGACCGGACCATCCGGGCCAACCTCGCGACCGCCCGGCCCGGGCCGGACGGCGGCACCCTGATCGTGCCCGAGCGCCCGGTCTTCCGGACCAGGGCGCGGCAGGCCAACGACTGGCGGCTGATCCTGGTCGTGGACGTCTCCGGGTCGATGGAGGCCTCCACGGTGTGGGCCGCACTGACGGCCTCGATCCTGGCCGGGGTGCCCTCGCTGAGCACCCACTTCGTGGCCTTCTCCACCGAGGTCCTGGACCTCACGGCACGGGTGGACGACCCGCTGAGCCTGCTGCTGGAGGTGAGGGTCGGCGGCGGCACCAGCATCGCGAGCGGGCTGCGCTACGCGCGGGAGCTGGTGACGGTGCCGTCCCGCACGCTGATCGCGGTGATCAGCGACTTCGAGGAGGGCGGGCCGATCGGCGGGCTGCTGGCCCAGACCCGGGCGCTGGTGGACTCCGGCGTGCACCTGCTCGGCTGTGCGGCGCTGGACGACACCGGGACGGCCCGCTACTCGAAGGCGGTCGCGGGCCAACTGGTCGCGGCCGGAATGCCCGTGGCGGCGTTGAGCCCGCTGGAACTGGCCCGCTGGGTGGGGGAGAAGGTGCGATGAGCGTGACGGCGCGGACGAGCGACTGGCCGGGTGTGCGGCCCGAGGTGGTCGCCGAGGTGGTGGCCGGGCTGAGCGCCCGGCTGCAGAAGCGGCTGGACGGTGCGGCGGCGAAGCTGGCGGAGCGGCCGGTGGCCCGGGAGGGCGACGAGTGGCGGGTGGAGGTGGACGAGGAGACGCTGCTGGTGCTGCACGCTCCGGGTGGGGTGGTCGTGGTGGAGGCCGACGTCCGCTGCGGCTGCCTGCTGGCCCCGGCCTGCGTGCACCGGGCCGCCGCCGTCACCCTCTGCCCGCTCGCCGAGGCCGAGCCCGAGCCCCAGGTCGAGCCCGAGCCCGAGCCCGAGCCCGAGGTCGAGGCCGGGCCCGCGCCCGAGGGCGGCACCGGGTCGGCGGCCGCGGCAGGCCGAGAAGGAGCCCCGGAGACCCCCGGGGCGCCGACCGGTCAACCGGCCCCCGCCCCGCTCACCACCGCCGAACTCGCCGCCGTCCGCCACCTCCACGCGGCCGCGGCCGCCGTCCTGGCCGCCGGGGTGAGCGGGGCGGGCGCCGTCTCCCAGGCCGAACTGCTGCGCGCCGCCCACCGGGCACGACTCGCGGGCCTGCACCGCCCGGCCTCGGCGGCGGTCACCGTCGCGACGAGGGTCCGGGCGGCGCGTTCCGGCGCGCCGGACCACCGCCTGGTGGATCTGGTGGCGGGCCTGCGCGAACTGCTCGGCCTCACCACCGCCCTGGCCGCCGGCGCTGCCCCGGTCGCCGGCGTCGCCCCGGTCGCCGACGTCGCCCCGATTGCCGAGTTGCGCGGCACCGCGCGCCAGGCCTACCGGGAAGAGGGGGGTCTGCGGCTCTACGGCCTGTTCGCCGAGCCGGTGCTGACGGCGACGCACGCGGGCGCGGTCAGCTGGGCGGTGGATGCCAACGGGCGCCTGAGCACGATCGCCGAGGTGATGCCGCACGACGACGTGTCGGCCGCCGCCCCGCAGGCGGTCGGGGCGGGCAACCGGACGGTCCGCCTGGGTGATGCCGCCCTCAGCCACCGCGAGTTGAGCCGGGCCGGGCTGGCCGTCCAGGGCGCGACCAGGTCCTCCGGCGGCCGACTGGGCGCCGGTGCCTCGGTACGGGCGGTGCGTGCGGCGGGCGCGGCGTGGACGGCGGAGCCGGCCGCCCGGCTCTGGTCCGAACCGGCTCCCGCACAGGTGGCCCGGGCGCTCGCGGCGCAGGAACGGCCGTACGAGAGCCGCCCGGCCGGGAGCGACCTGCTGTTCCTGGACGTCACCCTGCTGGGTACCGCCCCCACCGGCCCGGGCGGGACGCCCCAGTTGCTGGCGCGCTGCACGGCGGGCGGTCCGGGAGGCTCGGGCGGTCCGGTGATCGTCCTGCGCCCGGCGCACGAACACCCGGACCTGCCGTTCCGGGCGAACCTCGCGCTGCTCGCCACCGCGCCCGGCCTGCGGCTGCGGGTGATCGGCCGATTGGAGCGCGCGGACCGTCCGGAGCTGCGCCTGCTCGCGATCGGCACGCCCCCGGGCACGCCGGACCGACTCGCCCTGCCCGCGGCCCGGGCGGGCCGGGTCAACCTCGGCCTCGAACGCCTCCAGACCGCCGACCTCGCGGGGCCCGGCCCGGTCGGTGGGCCGGCGGACGGGCCGACGGCCCCGGCGCCGTACGGCCCGCCCGTCCACGTGCTCGGGCGCCGGGTCGAGCAGACGGTCACCACCGGCCGGCACGCCCTCGCCCCGAGCGAGGCCTCGGCGGCGGCCGACCGCGCGCTGCTGCGCGCCGCCGGGCTGGCCACGGCCGCCGAGCTCCTCGACGCTCTGCGGGCCACCGCTGCCAACCGGCAGCGCGACGTCTTCGGCCGGATCGTCACGGACGACCACGAGGCCTTCGCCGCCGCCTGGCTGGCGGCGGCCTCCTACACCGAGGAGCTGGCCACGGCGCTGTGCGCGGCGGCCTGGTCCGGGGAGGGGTGAGGGGACTTCCACGGCAGGCGGGCAGGGGAGGGGCCGCCGGGCTATAAGTCGAACTATTTGCACAGACCGGTATTCCGCGCCAACTGGCATACTTGTCGTAGGAAGACACAGGACGAGACCTCGTACGAGAGCCGGTACGAGACCTCGCACGGGGCCTCGTCCGGCACACGGCACGAGCAGCGCGACGGAAGGGTGGGCGAGCCATGGGAATCCGCGACGATGCGGCCGAGGTCCGGGCCAGCGGCTGGCGGACGCTCGCCGCGCTGCACGGGATGATCGACACCGCACTGGAGAAGGCGCTCCAGGCCGAGTTCAAGCTCTCGGTGGTCGAGTACACGGTGCTGGACGCGCTCTCCCGCCAGGACGGCTGGCACATGCGGATGCAGCAGCTGGCCCGCGCGGCGGCGCTGAGCAGCAGCGCGACGACCCGGCTGGTGAGCCGCCTGGAGGACCGGGGCCTGCTCAGCCGCTTCCTCTGCGCGGACGACCGGCGCGGCATCTACACCGAGCTGACGGCCGAGGGCCGTGACCTGCTGACGGCCGCCCGGCCGGTGCACGACGCCGCCCTGGAGGCGACGCTGGCCGAGGCCACCGAGGTCCCCGAGCTGGCCCCGCTGGTCGGGTCGCTCGCCGAGCTCCACCCGGTCCACACCAAGGCCTGAGGCCGAATCGGCCCGCTCGCTCGGGCCGGCGGGCCACCCGGGCCGGGGCCTTGCCTCCGTCCGGCGGCTCCGGGTCTCGTGCGCGGGAGCGGGGTGAGCCGGAGGGCGGCGGGACCGCTCGGCGTCCGGTGGTGATCGTGCAGGGGTCCGATGTGCCGCGTCGTCACTGTTCGCCCCGGGGCACGTCCGGCCCGGTGTCGAGGGCCCGCCGCGGCAGGGTCCGGGGCGCGCGCGGTCCGCGGTCCGGGCCATCGTCCGTGCCGTCCTTCGGGTCGGTCCCCGGGCCGGTCCCCGGGCCGTCGGCGCGGCTGACGGCGGGCAGTCCGGCCGGGTGTCCCCCCGTGGGGCTGCCCGACAGGTCGTACATGCGCGGCAGTACGGGCCGGGGCACGACCACGGCGCCGGGCAGCCCGGGGATCTCGGCGCCGACCGCCAAGCCCCCGTTGGCGGGCGGCGCATCGGCGCGGACGGCACCGGGGACACCCGCGACACCCGCGACCCCGGGGACACCAGCAACACCGGCGACATCGCCGAGCCCTGCGGCGCCCGTGCGGGGGCCGTCCGTGGCGTAGGCGACCGGGGGAGCGCCGGGGAGGCCGAAGGGCCCCGGAGTCTGCTGGACGCCGCCCAGCGGCCCGCCGAGCCCCTCTGCCGCCGCGTCCGACGGTCCCGGCCCGAGGCCGTCGGGCCCGGGACCTGAACCGGAGCCGGACTGGCCGTCGGAACCGGAACCGGAACCCGAGCCGTCCTCGGCCCCCGCCTGCCCCGCCTGCCCCGCCTGCCCCGCCTGCCCCGCCTGCCCCGGAGGCCCCTCGGACACCGGAGCCCGGGTGATCCGGGCCCCCGACGGCAGCCCGGGCACCGCGGCCGGGTGCCCGGCCTGCTCCAGCAGTGCCGAGGGCACCAGCACCACCGCCCGGGTGCCGCCGTACGGGGACGGCCGCAGCGAGACCCGGACCTCGTGCCGGGAGGCGAGGCGCGCGACGACGAACAGGCCGAGCCGCAGGTCGTCGCCGAGCGCGGAGACGTCCAGCTCGGGCGGGTCGGCCAGGTACGCGTTGAACCGCTGGTACTCCTGCTCGGTCATGCCGAGCCCGCGGTCCTCGACCTCGACCGCCAGGCCCTCAGTGACCTCCTGCGCCGAGACCTGCACCTGGGTGTACGGCGGGGAGAAGGTGGTGCCGTTCTCGATCAGCTCGGCGACCAGGTGGATGACGTCGGCGACGGCCTGCCCGTCGAGCGAGACGCGCGGCACGCCCTGGACGACGACCCGGGAGTAGCTCTCGGTCTCCGAGACGGCGCTGCGCAGCACGTTGACCATGGGTACGGCATTGCGCCAGCGCCGGGCGGGCAGGGCGCCGCCGAGGATGACCAGGTTCTCGGCGTTGCGCCGCATCCGGGTGGCCAGGTGGTCGACCGCGAACAGTTCGCGCAGCAGTTCCGGGTCCTCGTGCTCGCGTTCCAGCGCGTCCAGCATGCTGATCTGCCGGTGGATCAGGATCTGGGTGCGCCGGGCGATGTTGAGGAAGACCTTCTTCGTCCCTTCGCGCCCCTGGGCCTGGTGGACGATGGCGGCGATCGCGGCCTGGCGGACGGCGGCGAGACCCTCCGAGGTCTGCTGGACGTCGTCGCCGGCCCGCCGGGACGGTGCCCAGACGGCCGGGGCGGGCACCTGTTCCCCGGCGCGCAGCCGTCCGACCACCTCGGGGATCTCCTGCTGGGCGAGCGCGAAGGTGTCGGCCCGCAGTCCGGACAGCCGCGCGGACAGGGCCCAGGCGGTCCGGATGCCACGGACCAGGCTGATCAGCAGCACCAGGGCGACGGCCGCGCTGCCGGCCAGCACTGCGGTGCGCTGTCCGGAGTCGCGGAGCAGGTGGACGGCGTAGCCCCAGGCGGCGGCGAGGCCCAGGCTGGGGACCAGCACGAGGGAGAGGAGCGGGCCGCGGAGCGAGCCGGACCGGCCGGCTCGGTGGCCCGTGCGGGGGGCCGGTATGCCTGGCATCTGATTCCTTGCTGCAGGGCCGAGTCGCGGGACCGGGACGCCGGTCCGGACCGGTGGGTCCGAGCGGCGGGGTCGATCCCGTACGGCGCGGCCGGGCTTCAGGGAGTCGGGGCCGGGGGTGCCGGAGCCGGTGACGTGCTGTCACTGCTCCGGCGCGGTGCAGCACGGCCGTCGACGGCACGGAACGCTATCAGCCCCGGGCGGCGTCGACGCAATATCAACTGGCCTGATCCGAGGGGCTGATGGCGTCGGACCGGCGTCGGAGCGGGGTTCGGGCCGGAGGGTCCTCCGGTGCATCGCCGCAGCTCGCGGCCCTCGCCCCGATGGTGCCGACGGTTCCCGGAGGGCGAGGGCGACCCTCCGAGGAATTCGCCAGGAACAGGTCAAGTGTCGTCGTGGCGGGCGGGGCCTCAGCCCGCCAGTGGCATCGGCAGCACCCGTCCGCCCCTCCCCGGCGGCTTCTCCACCGAGGCCTCCCGCTGGGCGGCGAGCTCGCTCCAGGCCCAGCTGGTCAGGTCGGACAGCTCCGCCGACCACTGCTTGCCGTACGTGCCCGAGGCGAACTGCCCGAGCCGCAGTCGCTGGACGTCCGAGGTGCCGGCCGGCGGGTAGACGTGGGTGGCGTCCCGCAGGTAGCGCTCGATGCCGAACTCGGGCTGGAGGCCGCGGGCGGCGTGGATCTCCATGGCGTTGCGCGCGGAGTCCAGCGCGTACTCGGTGTTGATGAGCTTGGCGTTCATCAGCTCGGCGTCGCAGGCGCGGCCGTGGTCGAGCAGGTGGGAGGCGTGGTAGGCGGCGAGCCTGGCGGTCATCAGCCGGGACTGCATCTCGCCCAGCTTGAGCATGATGTTCGGGAGCTGGCTGAGCGGCTGGCCGTACAGGACGCGTCCCCCGGCGAACCGGACGGTGTCCTCGACGATCGCGGTGTGGATGCCGAGCGCGACGGCGGCGAGGTTGATCCGGCCGTAGAGGGTGGAGGAGGAGTAGGCGACGTCCAGCCCCTGCCCCTCCCGGCCGAGCCGGTTGCCGGCCGGGACGCGGCAGTCCTCCAGGAGGATCTCGCCGAAGCTGAAGCCGTGCAGCCCGCTCTGCGACCCGGGGGAGCCGGTGCGGAACCCGGGCCGGTCGCTCTCGACCAGGAAGGCGGACAGGCCCCGGCTGCCCTGGCCGGTGCGCAGGACCACACCGTGCACGTCCCCGATGTGGGAGTTGCCGACGAACCACTTGCGGCCGTTGAGCACGTACTCGTCGCCGTCGCGCACCGCCGTGCCGGTCATCCCGAGCACGTGCCCGCCGGATTCCGGTTCGGTGACGGCGATGGTCGGCAGGCACTCCCCGGAGGCGAACTTCGGCAGCCACTTGTGGCGTTGGGCCTGGGAGCCGTAGTGGAGGACCTTGGCCACGCCCAGCTGGGAGGCCTGCGCGATCGAGCCGGCGGCCCCGCTGACCCGGGCCAGCTCCTCGATGATCACGGTCTTGGCGACGTGCCCCAGGCCGAGGCCGCCGAACTCCCGCGGGATCGTCACGCCGATCCAGCCCTGGCGGGCGATCTGTCGGGCCAGCTCGAACTCGATCTTCCGCTCGGCCTCCATCCCGGCCACCCGCGGACGCACCTCCTTCTCCGCGAAGTCACGGACCTCGGCGCGAAGCTCCTCGTGACGGTCGTCGGTGAAGTAGTCCATCGCCATGCTCCGGTCCTCTCGGTGTGTGCGGTGCCGTGCCTCCGTTCGTGCCGTCGATGCCGCTCCGGCAACCCCGCGGGGGGCGGTGGGTGTGCGGGAGTTCCGGCCGGTCGCCCCGGTGCGATCGGCGCATGCGTCACCGGGCGGTGTCCCGGTGGCGGGCATCGTCCGTGTCTTCGGCAGGGCTCATTGTTGTATGGGGTGCCGGGGCAGCCCAGAGTCGATCTTGGATTGGCGCGATTCGGCCCGTCCCCGCCCGGAGGGGTTTCGCCCCGGCCCCGGCCGGGAATCGATCTTCGCTTCCGTGACGGTCCGTCGACCGGTCGTTCACGTGCAGTTTTGACTGGCCATCGGCAAGGCTGAGGAACGGTCGATCGGGACGGTCCGGCTGTTCTGATGTCTGGTTACATGTGCGCCATGACTGATGTGATGAGCACTCAAGGCCAGTTCCCGGGTGCCTCCGGCGAGTCCGCGCGAACCCGCAGGCTGCGCGGCCTCGGGCTCAACGACCCGTCCGCGGACGAGGCCTTCGACCGCTTCGCCCACCTCGCAGCCAGTATCACGCGCGCTCCCATCGCGATGGTCAACTTCATCAATGACGAACGCCAGATGTTCCGCGGGCTCTACATTCCGCCAAGTTCGACCGATGCCAGGGCCGAGGACGGATCGTCCTGGGCGGACCGCGGCATCGCGTTCGACCTCCCCACCCGCGAGATGCCGCTGAGCCACGGCTTCTGCCCGCACGTCGTCGCCCAGCGCTCCCCCCTCGCCCTCGACGACATCCTCGCCTACCCCCGGTTCGCCGGGAACCCGGTGGTGGACGAACTCGGCGTCCGCGCCTACCTCGGCGCCCCGCTCGTCGACGACACCAACACCGTCATCGGCACCGTCTGCGTCCTCGACCGGGAACCCCGGCAGTGGGGGCGCGAGCGGCTGCGCGACATCCAGCACCTCGCCGAGGCGCTGCTCTCCGAGATCCGGCTGCGCGACAGCCTGCTCGCCCAGCGCCAGGAGATGTTCGCCGCCTTCGACGGCTCGCCGTTCCCCATCATGCTCACCGAGGGCCCGGTCCAGGAGATCCGGTACGCCAACGCCCAGCACACCGACACCTTCGGCGCGCCGACGGCCTACGGGACGATCGGCGCCGCCTACCCGCAGCTCGGCGCCGCCGGCCTCGAACAGACCGTCGTGGAGGCGTACCACACCGGTCGCACTGCCGTCCTCGACGGCGTCCGGCTCGATTCCGCCCGTCCCGACGCGCAGCGCGGGCGGCAGGTGTTCAGCTTCACCTGCACCCCGCTGCGGGCCGCGCTCACCGGCCGGATCAACGGCGTCCTCACCGTCGGCATGGACATCACCGCCCAGTCCCGCACCGAGGAGGAGCTCGGCACGCTGGCCGCCCTGCTCGTCGACCGGCTCCAGCAGAGCGGCGCCTCCGTGCCCGGCCGCTCCGCCGTCGCCGGCGGGGCCGGACCCGGCCTGCCCGCCTGAACCCGGCCGGGTGCGGACCGTCCACCACCGTGGCGGGGCGCCTCTCACCCCCGTGGAGAGGACCCCGCCACGCTGCCGTCCGGCGCCGGGAGTCCGCCGGAAGTCCGCCGGGTGCCCTTCCCGTGCCGGTCCGTGTCCGCCGGGCACTGCCGGAGGCCCGCCGCCCGGGCCGAGCGGGTGAACCCTCCCCGCTCCACCGCCCCGACCGGGCCCGTGCCCGGGGCACCGGATGGTAGGCATGGGCCGCATGGACTGGTTCGCCGCCCCCGACTACTGGCTGAGCCGGCTGCTCGTCCAACGCCTGCTCGCCGCCCTCTACCTGATCGGATTCCTGGCCGCCGCCGGGCAGTTCCGCGCGCTCATCGGCGCCGACGGGATGCTGCCGGTGCCCCGCTTCACCGCGCGGGTCCCGTTCCGCCGGTCGCCCGGCCTGTTCCACCTCCACTACAGCGACCGGTTCTTCGCCGCCGTCGCCTGGAGCGGCGCCGCGCTCGCCGCAGCCGTCGCGGCCGGGCTCGGCGACGCCGTCCCGCTCTGGGCGTCGATCCTGCTGTGGGCGGTGCTCTGGACCCTCTACCTCTCCATCGTCAACGTCGGGCAGACCTGGTACTCCTTCGGCTGGGAGTCCCTGCTGCTCGAAGCAGGCTTCCTCGCCGCCTTCCTGGGCGACGCCGACACCGCCCCGCCCACCCCGGTGCTGTGGCTGATGCGCTGGCTGGCCTTCCGGGTCGAGTTCGGCGCCGGACTGATCAAGCTGCGCGGCGACAGCTGCTGGCGCGACCTGACCTGCCTCCAGTACCACCACGAGACCCAGCCGATGCCCGGACCGCTCAGCTGGTTCTTCCACCACCTGCCCGCCCCGCTGCACCGGGTCGAGGCCGCCGTCAACCACATCGTCCAACTCGTCGTACCAGTCGGCCTGCTGCTGCCGCAGCCGGTCGCGAGCGGCGCGGCCTGCGCCGTCATCGCCACCCAGCTCTGGCTGGTCGCGTCCGGCAACTTCGCCTGGCTCAACTGGCTGACCATCGCCCTCGCCCTCGCCGCCGTCGAACCGGCCCGCCTCGGCCTGCCCGTCCAGCCCCGCGCCTACCCCGGCACCCCGGTCTGGTACGAGGCGCTGGTGATCGCGCTGACCGCCGCCGTCGTGGTGCTCAGCTACTGGCCGGTGCGCAACATGATCTCCCGCGGCCAGGCCATGAACCGCTCCTTCAACCGCCTGCACCTCGTCAACACCTACGGCGCCTTCGGCAGTGTCAACCGGTTCCGCCAGGAGGTGGTGGTCGAGGGCACCGACGAGACGGTGCTCACCCCGCACACCGTCTGGCGCGAGTACGGCTTCAAGGGCAAGCCCGGCGACGTGCGCCGCCGCCCGCGCCAGTTCGCGCCCTACCACCTGCGGCTCGACTGGCTGATGTGGTTCGCCGGCATCTCCTCCGCCTACGCCCGCCCCTGGTTCCTCCCCTTCGTCGCCCGCCTGCTGTCCGGCGACCGGGCCACCCTGCGCCTGCTGCGCCACAACCCCTTCCCGGACGCCCCGCCGACCCACGTCCGGGCGACCCTCTACCTCTACCGGTTCACCGATTGGCGCGAATTGCGGGAAACCGGCGCGTGGTGGCACCGCACCGCGCTCAGCGAATACCTCGCGCCGGTCGATCTGCGGGCCCTCGGCCGGGCCGGCTACCGGCCGCCGCCCGGCCGGCCGGGCCCGGTACGGGGACGTGGCGTCCGGGAGGTGCCGATGGAGCGGTTCCGCCGGGGCGACCGTCGGGCCGAGGGCCGTCGGCCGGAGCCGCCTGTCGGAGGGCCGCGCGAGGAGCCGTGAGCAGCGGAGACACCCGTCCGGACCAACGCCCGACCACCCGGGCGGACCGCCCGAGTGGCGGCCAGGCGGGCGGTATGGCACACGACACCCGCCCGTCGGGGCGGTGGGTGCGTGCAAGCCTCGAACGGGCACCCGTATTCTGGGCCTCCACAACCGGCAGCCCGCCCGCGCGCCCCCCAGCCCCGCCTCAGGGGCGACCCCGCGCAACCGGTCCGCCGCCCCCTCGCCGCCAGCCCCGCCGTCGTCGCCCAGAACCGGACCTCACATGACAGTGCTTCACTCGCGCAACGCCGACGCAGCCGACCCGGCGGACGTCGCCGACGCCGCAGACGTCAAGGACCCCCAGGACGCCGCCGCGGAGCCCGACCTCCGCGAGGACCTCGGCCGCTACGCCGAGCTCGGGGCCTTCACGCTCACCGCCGAGACCCACGCCTGGTACGCGGCCGTCGACACCGTCGCCACCCCCGAGGACGCCCGCGCCGCCTCCACGGCCCTCGCCGAACTGCGCGGCAGCGACCTCCAGCAGACCTGGGAGGCCGTCACCGCCCTCGCCGCCGACGTCAAGCTGGACGAGCCCGACACCGTCGCCAAGACCGCGCTGCTGGTCGAGATGCTCCAGCGGGTGCACCGCACCTCCACGGCCCTCTTCCCCGCCGCCTACGACGCCGACCTCGGCGCCCTCGCCGCCGCCACCGCCGACAGCACCTGGCGCCGCGAGAACGGCGTCAAGCTCTCCTGGCTGCGCGGCCGCTCGCTGCGCAAGCAGGCCGTCGCACTCGCCACCGACCGCCGCATCCGCCGGGAGGACCTGCACGAGGCCCTCACCTCCGCCGAGATCGAGCGCCGCGCCTGGGCCGCGCTCGCCCCGGCCGGCACCCTCCCGCGAGTGCCCGGCGACGGCGCCCTGGTCGACCGCACCGCCCAGGCCTTCGAGGCGATCAACACCGGCCTGCGCGGCCTCGCCCGCCTGCTTCCCGACCACGACCTGGACGGGCTGCCCTTCGCCGAGCTGATCGACCTGGTCGAGCGGCTCGCCGCCGACGAGGGCACCCTCTACCGCCTGCCCACCATCCGCGGCCTGCGGGTCGGCCTGGAGGAGGCCGGCCTCGCCGACCTGCTCGCCGAACTCGCCGCAGCCAAGGCCGACCGCCGCGCCGCCGAGGCCGCGTACACGGCCCGCCAGGCGCTGGTCGCCGGGCAGCGGGACGGGCTCGGGGAGAAGGCCACCGCCACCGGGGACGCCGTGGTCGAGGAGCTGCCGGAGGCCGAGGAGGCTGCCGAGGCGACGGACGAGGTCGCTGCCGAGGCCGACGGCGAGGCCGGTGCCGAGGAGGTTGTGGCCGAGAAGGCCGGGACCGAGGAGTCGGCGGACCTGGCTGACGCCGAGGCGGCTGCCCTGCAGGCGCTGGCCGGTGGGCAGCGGGACGGGCTGGGAGAGAAGACCCCGGCTCCGGCGACCGCTCCGGTGGAGGAGGCCGACGAGGCGCCCGCGGCCGTTGAGGCAGAGGCCGAGGTCGAGACCGACACTGAGGTCGAGGCCGAGGTCAAGCCTGAGGTCGAGACCGACGCCGAGGTCGAGGCGGAGATCAAGCCTGAGGTCGAGACCGACGCCGAGGTCGAGGCGGAGACGTCGTCGGACACGGGTGTCGCGGACGACGAGCCGGCCACCGAGCAGGCCGACGAGGAGGCCCAGGCCGCGGTGGTCACCCTCCCGGCGCCCTCCCCGGCGGCCGACGACCTGGTGGCGGCCGCGACCGCCGCCCTGGCCGAGGCCGTGGACGAGACCCCGGCGGAGACGGAACCGGAGGCCGACCCGGCCGCCGAGGTCGTTGAGGTCGAGGAGCCGGTCGCTGAGGTCGTGGCCGAGGAGCCGGTCGTCGAGGTTGCGGCCGAGGCTGAGACCGTGGTCGAGGTCGAGGTCCAGGTCGCGCCGGTGGCCGAGACCGAGCCTGAGTCCGTCGTGACGGAGCCCGCCGTCGAGGAGCCGATCGCCGAGGTCATCGACGCCGTTGAGGCTGAGGTGAACGCGGTGGAGGAGCCCGCCGCCGAGACCGATGCGCCGGCGATTGAGCTTGCCGAGAGTGCCGCCGAGGTCGCCGCCGAGGCCGAGCCGGTGGCTGTCGCGGTGGAGCCCACCGTCGACGAGCCGGCCGCGGACGTGGACGAGCCTGCCGTTGAGGCCGAGGCCGAGGCCGAGGTTGAGACGGCTGAGGCCGTAGTCGCCGAGCCCGCTGTCGAGGAGCCCGTCGCCGAGACCGAGCCCGAGGCGGTTGCCGTGGAGGCGGCGGAGCCGGTGGTCGAGGCCGAGGAGCCTGCCGTCGCACCCGAGCCCGAGCCGGCCGTTGAGGTCGCGGCCGAGCCCGAGCCCGAGCCGGCCGTTGAGGTCGAGCCCGAGCCCGCTGTCGAGGAGCCCGTCGCCGCTGCCGAAGCCCCCGCCGCCGAGCCGGAGGCCGACGTCCGTCCCGTGAAGCCGGACTTCACGCCCGGTCGCCCCGTGACCGCCTACTCCGCCGACGAGCTGCTCGCCGTCGTGCGGTGGGTGGACGGCGACGGCGTCGAGCGGACCGACGAGGAACTGCTGCGGGCGGCCATGAAGGAGCTGGGCTTCGCCCGCCTCGGTCCCCGGATCAAGGAGGCGCTGGGCGCCGCCGTCACCGCCGCGCGCGGCTGACGAAACAAGCCGGTACGGCCGCAAGGCCGTAGGGTACAGGGCCCGGGACGCGAACACGCGTCCCGGGCCCTGTCACGTTCCGGGGCACTTGCCCTCAGTCGGTGCTTTCCCTCCCGCCCTCGCTCAACCTTCGTACCCCCCGTGTCATCGGTGGCCGTCGGTGAGTGGCGGTCGCCCTACGAGGCGCCCGTTCCGCCACCCGGACCGTACGGGTGGTCGAGGGCCCGTCGCAGCACGGCGGGGGCGGTCACCAGCGAGGGGCCGTACCAGGTCAGGTGCCGTCCGCTGACCAGCGCCGCCGGCGTGCCCGGGAACGCCTCCGGGCCGTCCTCGGCGGTGAAGCGGTACGGCTCGTCCGGCAGGACCACCAACTCGGGTCGGCAGGCGAGCAGTTCGGGCAGTGGAACGGCCGGGTAGCGCTCGGGGTGGTCGGCGTGGACGAGCCGCAGGCCCAGGCGGCGCAGCAGGTCCCCGGCGAAGGTGTCGCGGCCGAGGACCATCCACGGGCGGCGCCAGATCGGCACGACGGTCCGCGGGCCGTCGCCCAGCGCGGGAGTGCCGCCGCTCCCGACCGGGGCCCAGGCCGCCTCCGCCTCGTCCAGCCAGAGCGGCCGGGGCAGTCCGCAGGCGGTGGTCAGCAGCCGGTGCAGGGAGCGGAGGGCGTCGTCCAGGGTGCGGATGTCGGTGACCCAGACCGGGACGCCGGCCGCCCGCAGCGCGTCCAGGTCGGGGCGCCGGTTCTCCTCGTCGTTGGCGAGGACGAGGTCCGGCGTGAGCGCGAGGATGCGTGGGACGTCCGGGTTCTTGGTGCCGCCGATCCTGGTGACGGACAGGTCGGCGGGGTGGCTGCACCAGTCGGTGGCGCCGACCAGCAGCCCGGGCGCGGTGGCGGCGACCGCCTCGGTCAGCGAGGGCACCAGCGAGACCACCCGGCGGGGCGGACGCGGCCCGAGCCGGACGGGGAGGTCGAGATCGTCGCGCGGGACGGTGGGGGCAGCCATCCGGCCAGCCTACGTCCGGCTCCGGGGCGAGGGGGCGCCGACGACGACCGGGCGCGAATCGCGGGGAACCCATCGGCCCGACCGCCCGACTACCTGGTCCGGGTCCGCAGTACGGGCCTTCGGCACGACCAGCCACGACCCACCCACGACAAGCACCGAGCACGGTCACCAACGCGGTCACCAGCACCGTCACCGAGCACGGTCACCGACCAGGAGAGAGTTGTCATGCGCCCTCGCGTCGCCTGCGGAATCGCAGCCGCCGTCGCCCTGTTCGCCACGGCCTGCGGAAGCGGGACCGGGGGCGGGCCGAGCGCCTCCGTCACCGTCCGGGACGACCCGGGCGGTGGCTTCCCCGTCAAGGTCGCCGACTGCGCGGGCAAGGAGACCAGCATCGCCAAGGCGCCCTCCAGGATCGTCACCAGCAATGCCGCCGGCCTGGAGCTGATGCTCCAACTCGGCGCGGGCGAGCGGGTGATCGGCACCGGCTTCCCGCCCGGCAAGGGCACCCTGCCCGCCGCCGTCGCCGAGCAGGGCGCCAAGGTGCCGGTGCTCGGGGACAAGGGCATACCCAAGGAGAAGCTGCTCGGCTCCGGCGCCGACCTCTACGTGGACACCTTCGGCGCGATGCCGATGATGGGCGGCGGCGCCACCGGGCCGAGCGAGGAGGAGTACGCGGCGGCCGGCATCCAGCACGTGTACCTGCTCTCCACGGCCTGCGCCGGGACGCCGAAGGCCGCCAAGGTGCCGCGCACCGACCTCGCCGGGATCGAGGAGGACGTCCGCCGGCTGGGCGCCGTCACCGGCACCGCCGCGCGGGCGGAGGAACTGGTCGCCGGGATGGAGAAGCAGCTCGGCGAGGTCCGCACCGCGCTCGCCGCCGTGCCGGAGGGGCAGCGGCCGAGCTATTTCGTCTTCGACTTCGACGCCGGCACCAAGCAGCCGGTGGCGGTCTGCGGCCGGCAGGTCGCCAACGCCGTGATCACCCAGGCCGGGGCGCGCAACGTGTTCGCCGACTGCGACGCCGACTTCAAGCCCGGCTCCTGGGAGGACGTGGTCGCCAAGAACCCCGACTGGATCCAGCTGGCCGTGCGCAACCGGGGCAGCGAAGAGGCCACCCGCAAGGCCTTCGACGAGGCCGAGGCCTTCCTGAAGGGCTTCCCCGCGACCCAGGGCCTGAAGGCCGTCCAGGAGGGCCACTTCGTCCGGCTCGGCTCCGAGGTGACCACCATCGCGGGGGTGCGCAACGCCGAGGCCGTCCGGCAGATCGCCGCCACCGTCCACCCGGACCTCGTCAAGAGCCCCGACCCCGTCAAGAGCGGGCAGTAGCCGGTGACGTCGGCCATCGCTCGCAACGAGCGCGGCGAAGCCCGCCCGGCCCGCACCCTGCGGGCCGGGCCGCTGGCCGCCGCCCTCGCCGTCGCCCTGGTGCTCGCTCTGACCGTCGCCGTCTCGCTCGGCTCGGTGGACGTCCCGCCCGGCGAGGTCTGGTCGGTGGTCGCCCGCCGGCTCACCGGCGGGGCCCCCGAACCCGGCACCCGCGACCTCATCGTCTGGCAACTGCGAGTCCCGCGCGCCCTGTTGGCGGCCGTGGTGGGCGCCGGACTAGGCCTGGTCGGCACCGCCGTGCAGGCCCTGGTCCGCAACCCGCTCGCCGACCCCTACCTGCTCGGCATCTCCTCCGGTGCCTCGCTGGGCGCGGTCGCCGCCATCGTCCTCGGCACCACCCTCGGGCTCCAGCTCTCCTTCGGCAGCGCGCTCGGCCTCACCGTCTCCCTGGCGGCGTTCGCCGGCGCGCTCGCCGCGTTCTCGCTGGTCTGGCTGATGGCCCGGCGCGGCGGCGGCTTCTCGCCGCTGCGGCTGGTCCTCGCGGGCATCGGCATCGCCCAGTTCCTCGGCGGCATCACCAGCTACCTGGTCCTGCAGACCCGCGACGAGCAGCAGACCAGGGGCGTGCTGTTCTGGCTGATGGGCAGCCTCGGCGGCGCCGTCTGGGCCCAACTCGCCGTCCCCGCCGTCGCCGTGGCGCTCGGACTGGCTTTGCTCCAGGCCCGCGCCCGGGGGCTCAACGCGATGCTGATGGGCGACGAGACGGCTGCCGGGCTCGGCGTGGACGTCACCCGGCTGCGCCGCGAGGTCTTCGTGGTCACCAGTGTGCTCACCGGGGTGCTGGTCGCCGTCTCCGGGGCGATCGGCTTCGTCGGGCTGATGGTGCCGCACGTGTGCCGGCTGCTGGTCGGCGGCGACCACCGGCGGCTGCTGCCGCTGTCCGCGCTCACCGGGGCGCTGCTGCTGGTCGTCGTCGACACGGTGGCCCGCACCGCCCTGGACGGCCAGGAACTGCCGATCGGCGTGGTCACCGCCGTCCTCGGCGCCCCCACCCTGCTCTACCTGCTGGACCGACGACTGGAGCGCAGTTGAGGATCGCCGTCGAGGACCTGAGCGTCGCCCTGGCCGGCCGGACGGTGCTGGCCGGGGCCAACCTGATCGCCGAGGAGGGGGAGATCGCCGGACTGGTCGGACCCAACGGCAGTGGCAAGTCCAGCCTGCTGCGCACCGTCTACCGGCACCTGCGGCCCAGCGCCGGCCGGGTGCTGCTGGCCGGGCGGGACCTCGCGGAGCTGCGGCCCGCGCAGTCCGCCCGGCACATCGGGGCACTGCCCCAGGAGCGCGGCGGGGACTTCGAGTTGAGCGTCCGCGAGGTGGTCGCGATGGGCCGCACCCCGTACAAGCGGGCCTTCGCGGCCGACGACGCCGAGGACCACCGGATCACCTCCGAGGCACTGACCAGGGTCGGCATGGCCGAGGCCGTCGACCGCCGGTTCGCCCAGCTCTCCGGCGGTGAACGGCAACGGGTGCTGCTGGCCCGGGCGCTCGCCCAGCAGCCGGACGTCCTGGTGCTGGACGAGCCGACCAACCACCTGGACGTCCGGCATCAGGTGGAACTGCTCGCCCTGCTCAGGGAGCAGCGCCGCACCACCCTGGTCGCCCTGCACGACCTCAACGCCGCCGCCTCGGTCTGCGACCGGCTGCACGTCCTGCACGGCGGTGCCCTGGTGGCCTCCGGGGCACCGCGCGAGGTGCTGACCGCCGAGCTGCTGGCCGAGGTCTTCGGCGTACGGGCGGCGGTGGTCGAACACCCCCTCACCGGCGATCCGTTGATCGCCTTCGACCACCGGTCCCCGGCAGCGGCGCAGGCGGCCGTGCCGGGGCGGTAGCCCGTACCGGCGCTCCTGCTAGTGGCACTCGTAGTGGCTCGGCCGACCGTCCCGCAGGACCAGCCGGCCGAGCCGCGCGGCCTCCGCGTTGCGCAGCAACTCGCGCTCGCCGCCGGTGCGGTGGAGCACCGCGGAGTGCCAGGGCGTGATCCAGGCGTCGGCCGCCGCCAGCAGCCGGATGCCGAACTTGGACGCCCCGGCCGGCTGCGGGTGGATGGAGAGCCGGACGGCGCGCGGGTGGTGCTCGGCGATCAACTCGCCCCAGGCGCGGCTGCGCTGGATCACGCCGTAGGCGCGGCGGCGGCACTCCCGCTGGAGGGCGGAGCGGGTGCCGGTGAAGCCGACGGTGTCCTCGGTGAGGAAGCGGGTGATGCCCCGGTAGAGCCGTAGGGTCTCCTCCTCGGTCAGCACCTGTTCGCGCAACTCCTCGACGCTCGGCGCGTACCGGGCGTGCACCCTGGCGCGCTTCTCGTCGTACGGGAGGTCGCCTAGGACGGCCCGCAGGTCGAAGGTGTCGAGGCGGGTCAGGCCCTCGCGGGCGATCATGGCGGTCAGGGCGTCCGAGTACGCGTCTATGTGGTCGTCCGGGACGTTGATCAGGTCGCCGAAGATGTGCCCGTCCGAGCAGATCAGGATCCGGGCGCCGGGTGCGTACAGGCGGCCGATCTCGGCGCACAGCCCGTCGAGGAAGGTCAGCGACAGCCGTTCGCCCTCGTCCGGCAGGTGGCCGAGCACCTTCGCGGGGTTCGGCGACTTGCAGGGGAAGCCGGGCAGGGTCAGGACGATCGGTTCGCCGGCGGTGATGAAGTCCGCCAACTGGGCCAGCTGGAGCGGGAAGTGCTCCGGGCGGGCATCGAACTCCGGGTCCGCGGCCCGACGGTGCGGCAGCAGCAGACCGAGGACGCGGGCGGCGAGCCGCTCGGCCGCGGGGCGGTCCGCGGGGTCGGTGGCGGTGGTGACGGCGATGGTGACGGCGGTGGCAGGGGTGATGGCGGCAGGGGCGGTGCCGACGGGCGGCATGGGGGTCCTCCACGGAAGGTGGTGCGGTGCGGCTTCGGGCGTCAGGTGTCGGGCTCCGGGCGGTCGGAGCCGGGGTGTGTGAGCGGGGGCGCGTGAGCGGGGGTTCGATGTGTCCCGGGGGTGCGAGGCGCCCTGGGGTCAGCGGCGCCGGTCGTAGGCGACCGGCAGCCGGTTCACTCCGCGCGCCAGGACGGCAGGGACCCAGGCCAGGTCCGCCAGACCGTCGCCGGGCGCCTCGGCCGGGCGCAGGCCGGGCAGCCGGGTGAGCAGAGTGGCGAGGGCGACCTGGAGCTCGGCCCGGGCGAGTGCGGCGCCGGGGCAGTAGTGGATGCCGTGGCCGAAGGCCAGGTGGGCGTTGGGGGTGCGGTCCAGGTCGAGGCGGTCGGGATCGCGGAACTGCTCGTCGTCGCGGTTGGCGGCGCAGAGCGAGACGATCACCGAGTCGCCGGCCGGGACGACGGTGCCGAACAGGTCGCTGTCCTCGGCGAAGAACCGCCAGGTGGTGAGCTCGAACGCGGCGTCGTGGCGCAGCAGTTCCTCCACCGCCCGGGCGAGTCGGCCGGGCTCGTCGACGCCCTCGCGCAGCCAGGCGAGCTGCTCGGGGTGGCGCAGCAGGGTGACCAGCATGGTGGTGATCTGGTTGGTGACCGGCTCCTGTCCGGCGACCAGCAGCTGGAAGACCATCGAGTCGAGCTCCGCGCGGCTCAACTCGCCCGCGTCATGGGCGTGGACGAGCCGGCCCAGCAGGTCCTCCCGGGCCACCCAGCCGGGCTCCAGGCAGTCGACGCGCTTGCGGGCGACGACATCGGCGATGTACGTCTGGAGGCCGCGCAGCCGTGCCTCGTACGCCGGTCGGCCGGGGTCCTGCGGGCCGACCGGCTGGACCACCTTGCCCCAGTCCCGGTCGAAGCGCTCGGCCAACTCGGGCGGCAGGCCGATGACTTCGGAGAGCACCCGAAAGGGGTAGTGGGCCGCGAAGCCCGCCACCAGGTCCGCGCCGCCGGACTGCGGCAGTTCGTCCACCAGCGCGTCGGCCAGCTCCTGGAACCGGGGTCGAAGCGACTCCACCCGGCGCGGGGCGAAGGCGTCGAGCACGAGCCGGCGCATCGAGGTGTGCTTGGGCGGGTCCTGGTGGAGCAGATGGACCTGGAGCTGCGAGTGCTGCGGCTCGGGCATGATCGACGCGAGGCGGCGCCAATTGTCGTTGCCCAGGCTGTGGTTCTTGCCCAGGCGGGGGTCGTTGAGGGCGGCGTGGGCGGCCCGGTGGCCGGTGACCAGCCAGGCGTGGATGCCGCTCGGGAACTCCACCCGGTGCACCGGCCCGGCCTCGCGCATCCGCCGGTAGAGCGGGTACGGGTCGCGCTTGTACGCCGGGCCGTACAGCGGGACTGGGGAGGGGAGCCGGTCGTACCCGTACGGGCAGCGCGGGGTTTCGTCGTCGGCGGCCGGGGCGGTGGCCGTGTCGGTGATCGAGTCGGGGCTCGTGTCGGTCATCTGGGGGGTCCTTCGATGCGGGGCGATGCGGTGTGTTGTGGCGTGTTGTGGGTGTGGGCCGGAGCGGGGGTGGATGCGGGGCGGGGCGGATGCGGGGCGGTGCGGGCGGTGCGGGGTGCTCAGGCCTCGGGTCGGCGGTGCAGGGCGAGCAGGGCGACGGCTGTGGCCGCGACCAGGGCGGCCAGGGCGATCCCGGCGCGCGTCCCGGTGGTGTCGTGGGGTGCGGCGAGAGCGGCGGCGGTGCCGAGGGCCGGGCCGAGCGCGAAGCCGAGGCTGCGGGCGAGTTGGACGGCGGAGCCGGCGGTGGCGAGCTTCCCGGGCGGGGAGGCGGACATCACCAGGGCCTGGGTGGGGCCGCCGTTGAGGCCCATCCCGGCGCCGGCGAGGGCGAGTCGCGCGGCGATGTCGAGGGCGGACCAGCTCGGGTCCAGCGGGGCGAGCAGGGCCAGGCCGAGGGCGGTGACGGCGGCACCGGTGAGCGCGGTCGGGCGGGCGCCCCAGCGGTCGGCCAGCCGGCCGCCGACCCGGCCGGCCAGCACCATGCCGAGCGGGAACGCCAGCATGGTGAGTGCGGTGGCGGTGGCGCTCTCGCCCAGGGGGCCGCGCAGGTGCTGGGCGAGCAGGTAGTGGCAGGCCGCGAATCCGGCGGCGAGGGCCAGTACCGAGGCGTTGGCCCCGGCGGTCCCGGCGGCCCGAAGTACCTCGGCCACCGGCCGGCCGCCCGGGCGGCGCAGCCAGAGCAGCACCAGCGGTACGGCGGGCAGGGCGAGCAGCAGCCACAGCGGCGTTCGCGGGGCCAGGGTGAGTCCGAGCAGGATGGCGGCCACGGCGGCGCCGATCAGCGCGGCGTCGCCGAGCGAGGACCGGTCGGGCGGCCGCAGCCCGCCGCGGCGCGGGGCGTGGCGCCGCACGATCAGGACGGCGGCCAGGCAGACCGGCAGCTTGACGAGGAAGATCGCCCGCCAGCCCAGGTGGTCGAGCAGCAGCCCGCCGAGCACCGGCCCGGTGACGGCGCCGAGCGGACCGAGCGTCGCGGGCACGCTCATCGCCCGGCCGCGCAGCTCGGGCCGGACGGAGGTGGCGGCGAGCACCGGCATCAGGACGAAGAGCACGGCTCCGAAGGCGCCCTGGAACAGCCGCGCCGCGATCAGCCACCCGGCCCACGGGGCACAGGCCGCCAGCACGCTGCACAGGGCGAAGCAGCCGACGGCGAGCAGCAGGGCCGAGCGGGTGCCGACCTGGTCCAGCCATCGCCCGGCGGGCAACAGTAGTGCGACGAGCGGGAGTTGGTACCCCAGGGCGGCCCACTGGGCGACCCCGGGGGAGACGTGCAGGCCGGCCGCGATGTCGGTGAGTGCGAGGTTGACCACGTTCATGTCGAGCATCGCGACGAAGGACAGCAGGCCGGCGGCCACCACCAGGCTCCAGCGGTCCACCGGCTCGCGTTGATGGTTCGTCAGATTTTGGGTGGTCGGGGGTGGTTGCACTGTCATGAAGTCCCTCCGTCTCCCGTGCTGCCGGACCGGACACCGCCTCGGCGGCGGGGTCCGGTACAGCAGTCGGTGGCGCAGGGGCTCCGGTTCCGAACACCTGGGGGATTTCTTGTGCGGGTGCGGGTGCGGGTGCGGGTGCGGGTGCGGCGCAGGGCGGTGGCGGGTGACAACTTTCAGCGAACAGATGACAGATTTCGAAATCTGTCATCTGTCCGCTGATATCTGTCCGCTGTCGGTTGTTCGCCGTCGGCCGTCGATCGTTCGCCGCTCGCTCGCCCGCCCGCCGACGGCCCGTCGTCCTCCCGCCGCTCAGCAGGCGGTCGCGAGTTCCCCGGCCTCGGCGGCGCGCAGGCGGGCCACCAGTTCCTCCCGGGCGCGGGCGACCCGGGAGCGGACCGTTCCGACGGGGCAGCCGGCGACCTCGGCCGCCTCGGCATAGCTCAGGCCGACGACCTGTGTCAGCACGAAGGCCTCCCGCCGCTGGGCGGGCACCCGGTCGAGCAGGTCGCCGAGCGCGATGCCGTCCTCGAACCCGGCCGTCGGTGTGCCACCCTGCCGCTCCGCCGCCTCCTGCCAGTCCGGCAGTGCCGCGCAGCGCGGCCGGGCGGCGGCCATCCGGTACCGGTCGATCACCGCGCGCCGGGCGATCGACAGCAGCCAGGTCCGGGCCGAGGAGCGCCCCGCGAACGCGGGCAGGCCGCGCAGGGCGCGCAGGAAGGTCTCCTGGGCGAGGTCGTCGGCGGACTGCACGTCGGTCAGGTGGGCGACGAAGCGCCAGACGTCCCGCTGGGTCGCCCGGACGAAGGCCTCGACGTCGGCCGCCCGTCCGGAGCGGGCGGTCAGTGCCAGCGCGGTGAGCTGATCGTCATCCACGGTGGCCCCCCACCCGGCCGGTCCCGGCATCACGGCCGTGCGGGACGATGGTCATATGAGATGCGTGCAGTTTCGGACAGCCTTGTCCGCCCGGCTCGACGGCGAACCGAGCGGCCTGCCGGAGGCCCGGCTGGACAAGCACGTCGCGCGCTGCCACGGCTGCCGGGAGTGGCTGGCCCGCGCCGAACAGCTGCGCGCTCGGGTACGGGCGGGCGCTGCCGACGGGCCCTCGCCCGAGTGGTCGGCCCGGCTGCTGGCCGGACTCGGCGAGGACCGGCCGGGAGATCGTGCTCCGAACGGTCCGCAGGCCGTCGAGCGGTAGGCGCGGCCAGGGCGCCCGAAGGGGCGGGAACGGCAGGACAGGGGCGCCGGCCGGAGCCGGTGCGCCGTCGAAGTGAGGCATGGGAAGGTCCCGAGGGGAAGGCGGGGGCGGCACCGCGCAGCGCGGCACCGTCGGCGTCCGGGGGCAGCCGCGCGGCACGCCGGCCCTGAGGGGGCACGGCGGCGGACGCGGGCCCGCGCCCTGGCGGCACGACGGCACAAGGCCTGGCCGTACGGCAGGGCGACCTGCCCGTCGCGAGAGTCCCGATGGCCGGGAGGCGGCCGGGGTGAGAAGGGGTGCGGCGGGCGCGTCAGCAGGCGAGGGCGAACGCCGGCGGCCCACGCCGGACCACGGCATGCGTGAGCAGCACCGCCCGGGGCGGCCGGGCCCGGTCGTCGACCGAGCGGGGCGGTGCCGGGGCCCGGTGGCCGAAGGGGCGCGCGAACAGTGCCAGCAGCGGGACCAGCAGGGCCCCCGCGACCACCGAGCCGAGCGCGCCGAGCAGCTCGAAGAGCCGGACCAGTGCCGCGTCGCCGCGCCACAGCAGGAGCGCACACGCCAGCGCGGCGAGCATGTGGGCGGCGGTCATCCCCGGCGACATGCCGTGGGACATCCCGTGCGCCATGTCGTGCGCCGGCCCCTGCGTCGACCCGCCGACCAGAACCTGCGCCGCATCGTACGACCCGTCACCGTGGAACGTTCCGTCCGGCATCGCGTGCGGCCCCGCGGGCATGCCGGTCGTGCCTGCCATCCCGGTCGTCCCGGACAGCTCGGGGTGCACGGCCGTCGGGCCCGGCGCCCCGTGGTGCGTTCCCGCCGTCGGCCGCAGGCTGCCGGTGAGCGGCGGGACGTCCGGGTCGATGCCGGCCATCCGTGCCAGCTCGACCGGGGAGAGCCCGCCGGGCGCCCGGTCCGGGTTGCAGAGCAGAAGGGCGGCCCAGTCCGTGGTGGCGAGTCGGCCGAGGCCGCCGCCCCCTCGGGAGAGCGCCCCGGCCTGTTCGAACAGCTGGTGCAGCGCGGTCTGCGCCACGACCATCCAGAGGCTGATCACCCCGAGTCCGCGCCGCTTTCCGGCGAGCAGCCAGGTCAGCCCGAGGACCGCCCCGAACCCACCGGCCAGCACCCTCGGCGAGACCCCGGGCCCGGCCATGGCGACGTGCGCGGTGGCGGCCATCGCTACGCACAGCGCGGCGAAGACCACGGCGCGCAGCAGGCGGATCCGGTCGGTCATCACGATGGCACTCATCGTCGCACCCACCCTGCCCGGCCCGTACCGCACCCTCCGGTCATGGCCGGTTCTGTGCCGTGAGACCATGCCCGGTCGCTCGCCCTGCGGCCCGCCGGACCGCCGCTCGGCCCGGCCCATCGGCCCGGCGCGCCGAACCGAGCCATCACTCGTACGACCATCGGGGCGGTTTGACAGCGCCCATTCCATACTCACTTAATGTGCAGCACCCAGTACGGTGCGTATCGGGACGACGTCGTTCAGAAGCAGGGAGGTCCGGCCTTGGAGACCCCGACGGATACCTCGGCGCCCATTGCCGACAGTGCCGAGTCCGCTGCCCCCACGGAGCCGACCGTCCCGCAGCAGGCGACGGCCCCGAGAGGGGCGGCGCCGACCGAGGCGGCTCCGGCCGACGCCGAGGAACCCGCCGAGCGGGCCGAAGCCGCCGGGCCGGCCGCAACCGCCGAACCTGCTGAATCCGTCGCCCCCGCCGAGACGACCGAACCTGCCGAGCGCGTCGGGACGACCGAGCCTGCCGAGAGCGCCGAGGCCGCCGAGGCCGCCGAGCAGAACGAGGCCGCCGAACCGGCCGAAGCCGCCGAGCAGCCCGAGGCCGCTGCCCCCGCCGAACCCGCTGCCCCCGCCGAACTCGTCGAACCCGCCGAGCAGACCGACTCGCCGGAGGTCGCCGACTCCGCCGACGCGTCCGACCCCGCAGACTCGGCCGAGCCCTCCACTCCGCCCGGCTCCGCGGACGCGGCCGAGTCCCCCGCCCCAGCTGAGGTCCTTGCCGCACCCGGGTCCACAGACCTCGCCGACGCCCGCTTCTGGCAGTTGCCGGCCCCCGACCGCGCCGCCGCCTTCGCCGAGCTGCGCAGCCGCCCCGCCCCGGTGTTCTTCGGCGACCGAGCGTCCGGCCGGGGCTTCCACGCCCTGGTCCGCCACGCCGACGTGGTCGAGGCCAGCCGCACCCCCGCCGTCTTCCTCAGCGGTCCCGGCGTGACCACCCCCGTCCCGGCGCGCTGGGTCCGGCTGCTGTTCGGCGACTCGATGGTCAACCTGGACGATCCCCGTCACGCCCAGCTGCGCCGGATCGTCTCGCGGGCGTTCACCCCGCGGCTGCTCGACCGGGTCGAGGAGGACGTCCGGCGGATCAGCACCGAGCTGGTCGACCGGATCGAGCGGGAGCGGCCGGAGGACTTCGTGACCGCGGTCGCCGCCGAGCTCCCGTTCCAGGTGATCTGCACCATGATGGGCATCCCGGAGCGGCCGCGCCGCACCATCCTCGACCTGGTCAACCGCACCTCCGAGGACATCGGCGTGGCCCGACCGCTGCGCCGCCGCCTGCGGGTGCCCGGGCGCGGGCTGCGGGCGCTCGCCCGGATGCAGGGCATCGTCGCCGGGATCGGTCGCCGGCGCCGCCGCCGACCGGAGGAGGACCTGATCTCCGCGCTGGTCACCGCCGACGTGGACGGCCGTCGGCTCACCGGGCGCGAGCTCGGCGCCTTCTTCAGCCTGCTGCTGGTCGCCGGGGTCGAGACCACCCGCAACGCGCTGGCCCACGGCCTGCACCTGCTGACCGTCCATCCCGAGCAGCGCGCCCTGCTGCTCGCCGACCTCGACGGGCTGCTCGGCGGCGCGGTGGACGAGATGGTCCGCCACTCCACGCCGATCATCCAGTTCAACCGGACCCTCGCCGTCGACCACGAACTGGGCGGATCCGGCGGGCCGCTGCTGCGCGCCGGCGAGAAGGTCGCGCTGTTCTACGGCTCGGCCAACCGCGACGAGGAGGTCTTCCCCGACCCGGACGCCTTCGACATCACCCGCACGCCCAATCCCCACCTCGGCTTCGGCGGCGGCGGTCCGCACTACTGCCTCGGCGCGCACCTGGCCCGGCAGGAGATGACGGCGCTGTTCCGCGAGCTGTTCACCCGCCTGCCCGAGGTGCGGTCGGTCGGCGAGCCGCAGCTCGTGCCGTCCAGCTTCGACCACCGGGTCCGCTCGCTGCGCTTCACCTTCTGAGCCCCGGGCGGCCCCGACCCGTCCGTCAGGTCGGCCTGGACCTTCAGGCCGACCTGAACCTTCGGGTCGACCCGAATCCTCCGATCGATCCGACCCCCTGGAGCGGCCGGCGCTCCCGCACCCGGCTAGTCGGTCGCCTCCCAGACCGCGTGGTCGTGCGCGAACAGCACGCGGTGCGGCTCGTGCTCGGCCATCCGGTCGAGCCAGGCCAGGTACCCGGGCAGCGGTGCGGCCAGGCCCTCGCGCGCCGCCCGCCGGGCGAGCATCGCCTGCCCGTACTGGGAGGCGAAGTCGTACGCCTGCCCGGCCAGCAGGACCGGGCCGCCGCCCGGGCGGTCGATCAGCAGTGACTGGTGGCCCCCGGTGTGGCCGGGCGTGGGCAGCACCCGCACGCCCGGCCAGACCTCGGCCTCGCCGTCGAGCTCGCGGTACTCGGCGCCGGGGAAGTCGACCAGCGCGTCGATGGTGTACCCGCCGCGCCGGGCGGTGGCCAGTTCCTCCGCCTGGACCAGGACGGGGGTGCCGGCGAACAGCGGGTTGCCGCCGCAGTGGTCGAAGTGCAGGTGGCAGTTGACCACCAGGTCGATGTCGCCGACGGCGACCCCGGCCGCGGCGAGCGCCTCCGGCAGCGGGCGGCGGACCGGGCGGTAGTGCGCCTCGGTCTCCGGCTCGCCGCCACCGATCCCGGTGTCGAACAGCAGCAGCCCCTCCGGGCGTCGGACCAGGTACGCGAGCACCGGCTCCACGCGCGGCTCCGGGCCGCCCGCCTCGGCGGCCGGCCGGACGATGTAGCCCAGGTCGAGACGGCGGATCACGCGCAATTCAGCCCCCATGTCGCGGTGCGTCGCTCTGCCCCCGTACGGACGGTCGTACGGGCCCCCGGTTCGCACCCTACCCGCCGACCGGCAGCCCCCGGTCGGCCTTCACCTGCTTCATCGTCAGGTGCGAGTTGACCTGCGCGATGCCCGGCAGGCCGGAGAGCACGTCGGTGATGAAGCGCTCGTACGCGGCGATGTCGGCCACGGCGATCCGCAGCAGGTAGTCGGGCTCGCCGAACAGCCGGTGGGCCTCCACCACCTCCGGCAGTTCGGCCACCCGGCGCTCGAACTCGGCGACCGTCACCTGGTCCTCGTGGCGCATGGTGATCGTCACGAAGGGCTGGAATCCGCGTCCGACCGCCGCGCCGTCCAGCACCGCCCGGTAGCCGCGGATCACGCCGTCCTGCTCCAGTTGGCGCACCCTGCGCAGGCAGGGGGAGGGGGTGAGGTCCACCCGGGAGGCCAGCTCGGTGTTGGTCAGGCGCCCGTCCTGCTGGAGCTCGCGGAGGATTCTGCGGTCGATTCGGTCCATGGCGCAACATTCTGCCAAAAGGCGGCTCCGACCAGCGGGAAGTCGCCATCGCGTGCCAGCCCCGTCCGGCTACCTTCAGTGACCGCACCGGCCGCCGGGCCTTCCCGGCCCACCACCGGTGCACTCCGGCCGCCCGCCGGGAGGCCCTCCGGCCGATCGCCGGAACAACCCCGGCCGATCGCCGGGGCACCTCCCGGCCGACCCGCCGGGCCCACACCGCGACGAGCACGACAGGCCACGCCACGCCCATGGACACCCACGCCCTCCTCCTCTTCCTCGGAGTCGACCTGCTGCTGGTCTGCACCCCGGGCCCCGACTGGCTCTACATCGCCGCCCGAGGCCTCGGCCAGGGACGTCGTGCCGCGCTGATCGCGGTCGGCGGGGTCTGCGCCGGGTACGCCGTCCACACCCTGCTCTCCAGCGCCGGCCTGGCCGCCGCGCTGCGCGCCGTCCCGGCCGCCCTGCCGGTGCTGCGCCTCACCGGCGCCGCGTACCTGCTGGTGCTGGCCGTCATGATGCTGCTGGCGCTGCGCAAGGGCGGGGGCGCCGCCGCCCTGGCCGCGCCCAAGCCGCAGCCCACCGCGACGGTGCTGCGCCAGAGCATGCTGACCGCGCTGCTCAACCCCAAGGGCCTGCTGCTCTACCTCTCCCTGGTACCGCAGTTCGTCGATCCGGGCGCCGCACTGCCGGTCGGTGGGCAGGTGCTCGCGCTCGGCTCGCTCAACGTGCTGGCCTGCGCGGTGGTGTACGGGCTGGTCGCGCACGCCAGTGGACGGCTCGGCGGCCGGTTCGGTGGCACCCCGCAGGCGGCCCGTCGGATGACCGTGGTCTCGGCGGTCCTGCTGATGTTGGTGGCGGGCGTCACGGCGACCGCCTGAAAACCGGAGCACAATGCGGGGCATGACCGATCGTCCGTTGCCAGCAGGACCCACCGGACCCACCGGACCCATTGGAACCATGGGATCCGCCAGACCCACAGGACCTACGGGACCCACGGGACCAACGGGACCCACCGGAACCTCCGGTGCCGTCGACGGCCCCACGGCCCACGCCTGGGAGGCTCTCGGCGGACCGCCCGAACTGCTGGAACGGGTGACCTTCCACGGGCCGGACGACGTCCTGCCCTCCGGTCTGCCGGTGCGCCGGCTCGCCCGTGCGACCGTGGCGGTCTGCTCGCTGGCCGCCGCCGAGCTCGCCGCCCACCGCGGCGGCGCGGCGGTTCCGGTCGCCCCGGCGGGCCCGGCCGTCCCCGCGGTCCGGGTCGACCAGGGCGCGGTCGCCACCGCCTTCGTCAGCGAGCGGCACCTGACGGTCAACGGCCGTACGCCCGTCACCTTCGCCCCGCATTCCGGCTTCTGGCGCACCGCCGACGGCTGGGTGCGCACCCACGCCAACTACCCGCACCACCGCACCCGGCTGCTCTCCGCGCTCGGCCTCGCCGCCGATGCCGGGCCCGAGCAGCTCGCCGAGACGCTCGGCGGACTGCCGGCCGAGCGGGTCCAGGAGCGTGCGTACGAGGCGGGAGCGCTCGCGGTTGCCGTCGCGCCGGTGAGCCCGGCCGTGCACCCCCTCGTGGAGCACCAGGACATCGGTGCCGCCGCCAGGACCGCGCCGGTCCGTCCGCTCGGCGAGGCCCCCGTGGACCGGCCCGCCGCCGGGGTCCGGGTCCTCGACCTCACCCGGGTGATCGCCGGGCCGGTCGCCACCCGCACCCTCGCCCTGCTCGGTGCCGACGTCCTGCGCGTCGACTCGCCCCGCCTGCCGGAGGCCGACGACGCCCACGCCGACACCGGCTTCGGCAAGCGCTCCACCCGGCTCGACCTCGCCGTGCCGGCCGACCGTGCGGTCTTCGAGGAACTGCTCACCACCGCCGACGTCGTCGTCACGGCCTACCGCCCCGGCGCCCTCGACGCCCACGGCCTCGGCCCCGACGCGCTGTTCGCCCGCCGCCCGGACCTGATCCTCGCCCAGCTCTGCGCCTGGGGCTGGACCGGCCCCTGGGCCGGACGGCGCGGCTTCGACAGCCTGGTCCAGGCGGGCGTCGGCATCGCCGCCCACGAGTCCGCTCCCGCTCCCGCCTCCGCCTCGGACTCAGCATCCGGCTCTGGCTCTGGCTCCGGCTCCGGCGCCGGGCACGAGGCCGCCCCGGCTGGCCGTCCCGGCGTGCTGCCCGCCCAGGCCCTCGACCACGGCACCGGCTACCTCATCGCCGCCGCCGTCCTGCGCGCCCTCACCGACCAGCGCACCCGCCGCCCCGGTGGCCGCCACCTGCGCTTCTCCCTCGCCGGCACGGCCTCCTGGCTGCTGCACGGCATCGAACCGGATACCCCGCAGGGAGCCTCGCCCGAGCCGTACGACCCCTCCCGATGGCTGGCCGAGACCGACTCCGCGTACGGGCGGCTGCGTCACGCCCTGCCGCCGATCGGGTACGAGGGGGCGCCCGCCGACTGGTCGCGCCCGCCGGGGCGCTGGGGGACGGACGAACCGGTCTGGCTCTGACGGCCCCGGGCAAGCGCTGTCCGAGGCGTCTGACAGCATCGCCGTCATGACCGCACACGCCACCGACTACACCTGGTTCGAGGACCGTTACCCCGACCTGGGCGAGGCCTACTGCCTCACCCAGGTCCAGGGCCTCGCGGCCGACGAGCTGCTGCGCCGCTTCGACGCCCTGCCGGCGAGCGACGCCGTCGGCCTGACGGCGGTTATGGCCCGCTGGGACGCCTACCAGGACGGAGCGGATGAGGAGGACGACGACGAGGACGAGGAGGACGAGGAAGGGGGCGGCAGGGACGAGGGGGACGGGGCGCTGTTCGACCCTGCCGAGGACCGGCTGCTCGTCGCGGTCACCGAACTCGACGGCTGGGCCCTCGCGATCGAGCCGAACGGCTACCTCGGCACCCTGGACACGGTGATCCCGCGGCTCGGCGAGGGCACCCGGCTGGTCTCGCACTTCCGCAACGTCAACGCCGTGGACCACTTCCACTGGTGGGAACACGGCGTCCGGCGGCTGCACTTCGAGCCGCTCTTCCCCGGTCAGCGGGACGGCTCGGACGCCGAAGCCCGTGGCATCCCCGAGCTGCTGACCGCCTGTGGCTTCGATCTGGAGACGGAGGACTACGCGCAGCACACCGAGGCCGCGTTCGCGCTCGCCGAGCGGCTGACCGACGTCCGGCTCACCCCGGATCGGCTGGAGGCCGCCACCTTCCGGATCGGCTACGCCCCGCGCCCGTGACGCCCCGCACCGGTGGCACCCCGCGCCCGTGACGGGCCCGGTCCGTGCCGCGCCCTGCCGCGCCCGCGCCCCCGCCCAGCCGTGAGGCCGTGCCCCGGCGGGACACGGCCTCACGGCACCGGACGGAGGTCAGACCCCCGAGGGGATCTGCTTGGCCCGGCCGCGGACCTGGATCGCCGTCACGATCTCGACCAGGCCCAAGATCACCAGCCAGCAGCCGGCCAGCACGGCCAGCGCGGTGATCGACCCGACCGGCCACACCATCAGCAGCACGCCGGCCAGGGTGTTGGCCGCGCCCGCGAAGGCCTGCCAGCCGCGGGCGGGCATCAGCGGGTCGGAGATCGCGGCGGCGAGCTGGGTGATGCCGCGGAACAGCCAGCCGATCCCGATCCAGATCGCGAGCAGCAGCAGTGACTGCGCCGCGCTGCGGAAGCAGAGCAGGCCCAGCAGGACGCAGATCGCACCGCTGATGAAGGCCAGCACCCGCAGTGCCGCGGTGGAGTGGGTGCCGAACGCGGCGATCAGCTGCACGATGCCGATCACCAGCAGATAGAGGCCGAACAGCACGCCCACCACCAGGAGCGTCTCCTCGGGCCAGGCGAAGACCACGATCCCGAGGGCGAGCGAGGCGAGTCCGGCGACCAGCAGGACCTGCCAGGCGGCCTTGGCGAGCAGTCCGAGCGGGCCCTGGACCGGGCTGCCGTCGGGGGTGATGATCGGAGGGGCCACGGTGGCGTACTCCTCGGGCTGACGCCGGGCGACGGGTGACCGGTGACCGGTGTCCTGCCTGGTCGTGTGACGCAGGACGGGTGGGGTCGGGTCGGCCGGCTGACGGGCAGGGAACGAACCCCAGCATCTCCGCGCCACGGCCGGACCGCGCGTCGGATACGGCCGTTCGGGGGATCCGCCGCGGTCGCCGGAACGTCACCCTCCGGACACTTCCCGTCGATATCATCCGGCGGTATGACTTCTGAAGGGTGGGGGACCCCTCCGGTCGAGCCGATCAGCCAGCACTACATCGTCTGCGGGGGCAATGCGCTGGCCCATCGACTGATCCTGGAACTCGTCGAGCACTACGAGGTGCCGGTCGTCGTCCTGGTCGCCGACCGGACCCGCGACCACGCGCCGCAGATCGAGCAGCTGCCCGGCGTCGCGGCGGTCGTGGAGTACGCCGGCATCACCGAGGAGGCGCTGCGCGCGGTGTCCATCGGCACCGCGCGCGGTCTCGCCCTGGTCGAGGGGAGTGACCAGGAGAACATCCACGCCGCGCTCAGCGCCCAGAACCACAACCCGGACATCCGCATCGTGTTCCGGATGTTCAACCAACGGCTCGGCGAGAACATCGAACGGCTGCTCAAGAACGGTGCCGCGCTCTCCGGTTCCGCCACCGCCGCCCCGGCCTTCGCCTCCGCGGCGCTCGGACGGCCCAACTCGGTGGAGATCGAAGGGCGTTACCTGCACATCGCGTTCGACGACGACATCACCTCCGACCGGATCTGCGTGGTCGCCGACCAGATCGACCGGCAGGACCTCGGCAGGATCCGACTGCTGCCCGAGCAGCAGGGCGACTCGGCCGAATTCGTCCGGCTCGCCAGCGAGTTCGGCGACGACGGGCCGATCCGACCCGGAGGCGTTCGGCGCGAACCGGTGGCCGCGGCCGACCCCGATCAGGAGGAGGAGCCGGGCGGCAGGGCGGCGCTCCAGGTGCTGCGGATCGAACCCCGGGAGCCGATCGACTGGAAGCGACGGCTGCGCTGGCGGCTGCTCGACACCATGCGCTTCTTCACCAGCGCCCGGATGCGGCTGGTGCTGCTCACCGCCCTCGCGGCGGTGCTGCTGGCCTTCGGGGTGCTTTGGTACCTCAACCGGAACTTCGGCTGGACCGTCTACATCGCGCTGCTCGACCTGGCCGGCGCGGCCCAGCCGGACCAGCTTTCCGACATCTCCTCCGGGACGGGCACCGGCGGGTTCTGGCAGCGGGTCGCACAGGTGGTGATCACCATCTGCGGGATCACCTTCGCGCCGGTGGCCACCGCGATCGCGGTGGAGGTCCTGGGCTCCGGGCGGCGCGGGCAGCCGCGCAACCCCGGGGCGGGCACCCGGGACCACGTGATCGTCGTCGGCCTCGGCAACGTCGGAACCCGCGTCGCGATCCAACTGCACGACATGGGCGTGCCGGTGGTCTGCATGGAGCGGGACCCGCAGGCCCGCGGCATCGCCGCCGTCCGGGCGCTGGGGATCCCGGTGGTGATGGGCGACGGTCCGTTCGAGCAGCAGCTGCGCCGGGCCCGGCTGAAGCACAGCCGGGCGCTGGTCGCCGTCAGCGGGGACGACGCCACCAACCTGGAGGCAGCCCTGGAGGCGCGCCACGGCAACCCCGACGTCCGGGTGGTGGTGCGGCTGTTCGAGGACGACTTCGCCAGTCACTTCTACAAGACGCTGGACAACGCGGCCTCCCGGTCGGTGTCCTACCTGGCCGCGCCTGCCTTCGCGGCGGCGCTGATGGGGCGCGAGGTGCGCGGGACGCTGTCGGTGCTCCGGCACGTGCTGCTGATCGCCGAGTTGAAGGTGGAGGACGGCAGCGGGCTGATCGGGCTGAACCGGCACGACCTGGAGGACCCGGGCGGCGTCCGGGTGATCGCCGTGCGCTTCGCCCACGGCGGGCAGCTGCTGTGGAACTTCCCGGACCGCACCCGGCAGCTCGCCCCGGGGGACGAGATCGTGGTCGCCGCCACCCGCAGTGGGCTCGCCCGGCTGAACACGGTGGCGGTGGAGGAGGACTGAGCGCGGCGGCCGGTCGCGAACGGCCTGCCTTCGGCGAACAGGCGGCGGCTCTCGGAGGACGGATGGCAGCCGACAGATGGCAGCCGACGGCTTTCAGCGGACAGAGTTCAGCGGACAGATTTCATCATCTGAAATCTGTCCGCTGTCCGCCGTTTTTTGTCCGTCGTCCGCGGCCTGTTGTCGCCTGCCGGACGTCCTCCGTTGTCAGCGGTTCTGGAACTCCGGCGGGCGCTTCTCGGCGAAGGCCGCCATGCCCTCCTTCTGGTCCGCCGTGGCGAAGGCCGCGTGGAAGAGCCGGCGCTCGAAGCGCACGCCCTCGGCGAGCGTCGTCTCGAAGGCGCGGTTGACGCTCTCCTTCATCATGATCGCGGCCGGGGTGGACATCGCCGCGATCGTCTCGGCGGTGGCGAGCGCCTCGGCGAGCAGCTGGTCCGCCGGGACGATCCGGGAGACCAGTCCGGCCCGCTCGGCCTCCTCGGCGCCCATCATCCGCCCGGTCAGGCACAGCTCCATGGCCTTCGCCTTGCCGACCGCCCGGGTCAGCCGCTGCGAGCCGCCGATGCCGGGGATCACCCCGAGCTTGATCTCCGGCTGTCCGAACTTCGCGGTGTCCGCCGCCAGCAGGATGTCGCACAGCATCGCCAGCTCGCACCCGCCGCCCAGTGCGAACCCGGCCACCGCCGCGACCACCGGCTTGCGCACGGCGCCGAGCCGGTCCCACGGGCCCAGCCAGTCGTCCAGGTAGACGTCCGGGAACCGGTTGCCCTGCATCTCCTTGATGTCGGCGCCGGCCGCGAAGGCCTTCTCCGAGCCGGTGATCACCAGACAGCCGACCTCCGGGTCCCGGTCGAAGGCGGTCGCGGCTGCGACCACCTCGTTCATGAGCCGGGTGTTCAGCGCGTTGAGCGCCTTGGGCCGGTTGAGCGTGATCAGCCCCACCCGTCCCTTGCGCTCGACCAGGATCGTCTCGTAGGTCTCGGTCTCGGTCATCGCCGTCGACTCCCATTTCCGCTGCTCGGCGCCCGTGGGCGCGCCCTGACCACCCAACGATCTACGACGCGCCCCGCCTCGCGCCAGTCTTGGTATGCGAGACGCCGGTCACCAGGCGGTGGAGCGGGCGGACACCGAGCCGTCAGAAGCGGACGCCGTAACGTTCCGCCGCCCGCCGTACGGTCTCCGCCTCGACCTCGCCCCGGCGGGCCAGTGCGGCCAGCGCCGCGACCGTCACCGACTCGGCGTCCACCCCGAAGTGCCGCCGCGCCGCCGTACGGCTGTCCGAGAGGCCGAAGCCGTCGGTGCCCAGCGAGGTCCAGTCCTGTTCCACCCAGGGGCTGATCTGGTCCGGCACCGCGCGCATCCAGTCGCTGACCGCCAGCACCGGCCCGGGTGCCCCGGCCAGCGCCCGGGTCACATAGGGGACGCGGGCCGCCCCGTCGGTTCCGGCCGCCGCCCGCGCCAGGTTGGCCGCGTCGCAGTCCAGCGCCTCGCGGCGCAGTTCCGTCCAGGAGGGGGCGGACCAGACGTCGGCCGCCACGCCCCACTCCTCGCCGAGCAGCCGCTGCGCCGCCAGCGCCCAGCGCACGGCGGTGCCGGAGGCGAGCAGCTGGAGCCGCGGTGGGTCGGCGGGCGGGTCGGTGGGCAGAGCAGGGGACAGGGCGGCGGCGTCCGCCGTGCGGTAGCGGTAGAGGCCGTGCAGGATGCCGTCCGCGACCTCCTCGCCGGCCGGGAGTGCGGGCTGCCGGAGCGGCTCGTTATAGACGGTGAGGTAGTAGAACACGTCCTCGCCATACGGGTGTTGAGCGCTGCTGCCGTACATCCGGCGCAGGCCCTCGCGGACGATCACGGCCACCTCGTAGCCGAACGCCGGGTCGTAGCAGAGCGCGGCCGGGTTGGTGGAGGCGATCAACTGGGAGTGTCCGTCGGCGTGTTGCAGTCCTTCGCCGGCCATGGTGGTGCGTCCGGCGGTGGCGCCGATCAGGAAGCCGCGGCCCAACTGGTCGGCCAGCGCCCACATCTGGTCGGCGGTGCGCTGCCAGCCGAACATCGAGTAGAAGATGTAGAACGGGACGACCGGCTCGCCGTGGGTCGCGTACGCGGTCGCGGCGGCGGTCAGCGAGGCCATCGAACCGGCCTCGGTGATGCCCTCGTTGAGGATCTGGCCGGTCGCCGACTCCTTGTAGTGGAGCAACTGGTCGCGGTCGACCGGGTCGTAGGTCTGCCCGAGCGGGGAGTAGATTCCGGCGGTCGGGAAGAGCGACTCCATGCCGAAGGTGCGCGCCTCGTCCGGGACGATCGGCACCCACCGGTGGCCGGTCGCCTTGTCCCGCATCAGGTCCTTGACCAGCCGGACGAAGGCCATGGTGGTGGCGATCTCCTGGCTGCCGGAGCCCTTGAACAGCGTTTCGAAGGGCTTTGCGGGCGGGGTGGGCAGCGGGGCGAAGCGCACCCGGCGGGCGGGTGCCGGTCCGCCCAGTGCGGCGCGGCGCTCGCGCAGGTAGCGGGCCTCCGGCGAGTCCGGGCCGGGATGGGCGTACGGGGGCAGTTCGCCGGCCAACGCGCTGTCCGGTATCGGGAGTTCGAGCAGGTCGCGCATGGCCCGGAACTCCGCGCCGGAGAGCTTCTTCATCTGGTGGTTGGCGTTGCGGGACTCGAAGCCGGGGCCGAGTGTCCAGCCCTTGACGGTCTGCACCAGCACCACCGTGGGTGCGCCCCGGTGCTCCAGTGCCGCGCGGTAGGCCGCGTACACCTTGCGCGGCTCGTGGCCGCCCCGGGAGGTGGCGACGGTCTCGATCAGCCGCCGGTCGTCCAGGGTGTCGGCGAGCAGCCGCAGTTCGGGCGAGCCGTGGAAGAGGTGCTCGCGGACGTAACCGGCGTCCGAGGCGGCATAGGTCTGGAACTGCCCGTCCGGCACCTCGCCCAGTCGGCGGACCAGCGCACCCGTGGTGTCGCGGGCCAGCAGCTCGTCCCAGGCCTCGCCCCACAGCGACTTGACCACGTTCCAGCCGGCCGCCCGGAACCGGCGCTCCAGCTCCTGCACGATCTTGCCGTTGCCGCGCACCGGCCCGTCCAGGCGCTGCAGGTTGCAGTTGACCACGAAGGTGAGGTTGTCCAGGTTCTCCCGGGCGGCCAGCGCGAGCGCGGCGGTGGACTCGGGTTCGTCCATCTCGCCGTCGCCGAGGAAGGCCCACACGTGCGAGCCGGAGGTGTCCTTGATCCCGCGTGCGCCCAAGTACCGGTTGAACCGGGCCTGGTGGATCGCCGAGAGCGGCCCGAGGCCCATCGAGACGGTCGGGAACTCCCAGAACCAGGGCAGCCTGCGCGGGTGCGGGTAGGAGGGCAGGCCGTCGCCGGCGGCCTCCTGGCGGAAGCGGTCCAGCTGGGCCTCGGAGATCCGGCCCTCCAGGAACGCGCGGGCGTAGACGCCGGGGGCGGCGTGGCCCTGGACGTACAGCTGGTCGCCGGAGCCGTCGGCCTCCTTGCCGCGGAAGAAGTGCTGGAAGCCCACCTCGTACAGCCAGGCGGCGGAGGCGTAGGTGGCCATGTGCCCGCCCAGGCCGCCGCGGTGGTTGCCCCTGGTCACCATGGCGGCGGCGTTCCAGCGGTTCCAGGCGGTGATCCGGCGCTCCATCTCCTCGTCGCCGGGGAACTCCGGTTCGGCGGCGGTGGGGATGGTGTTGACGTACGGGGTGTCCAGCAGCGGAGGAACGTCGAGCCGCTGCAGTTCGGCGTGTTCGACGAGGCGGCGCAGCAGGTGGGCGGCGCGGTTCGGGCCGCCGAAGTCGCGGGCGGCGTCGAGGGACGCGCGCCACTCCGCGATCTCCTCGGGGTCTTGGTCGGGAAGCTGGTCGAGCTGGGACACGGGTGGTTCCCCTTCGTCGGTGCGCTTCAGAGGTTCATATTCCGGGATGCGGAATAGCATTCCTCTCCATGGAACTACTTGGACGGTAGGGAGCAAGGGGGCGGCGCGTCAACCGCTACTGGTGGGTAGTTTGAGCGATGATCGATCATCTCTGTGCGAACTTTATGTGAGTGCGATGAGTCGGCTCCCCGACGAGGGCGGGCTCAGTCGGAGCGCCGGCCGTCCTCGCGTCGGGCGTTCTCGGGTCGGGCGTCCTCGCGCCGGGCGTACTCCAGGACGTGCTCGGCCAGCAGCCGCCCGACCGCCGGGTCCTGCCGCCGGAAGGCCTCGATCAGCGGCCGGTGGTCGGCGGCGTTCTCGTGCAGCTCCGGCCGGACCTCGTGCAGCGACAGCACCGTCCACACCTCGATCCCGAGGCCCTCCCAGGTCCGCAGCAGCGTCCCGTTGCCCGAGGCGGCCACGATCTCGCGGTGGAAGGCCACCCCGTGCCGGGCCTGGCCGAGCGCGTCGTCCGCCGCCGCGGCCGCCGCCATCCGTTCGGCGTGCCGCTCCAGGGCGGTGGTGTCCCCGGCCAGCCGGACCACCGCCGACTCGGCGGCCAGCCGCTCCAGCGCGGCCCGCACCTGGTAGACCTCGCGAAGCTCGGCCGGGCCGATCTCGCGCACCCGCACGCCCCGGTTGGGCTCGGCGTCGAGCAGCCCGAGCGTCTGGAGTGCGCGCAGCGCCTCGCGGACCGGCGCCTGGCTGACGTTCAACTCGGCGGCCAGGCGCCGCTCGACGATCCGGTCCCCGGGCTGCCAGCGGCCGTTCAGCAGGCCCTCCAGCAGCAGCCCGCGCACCTGCTCGCCCAGCGGCACCCGGGACAGCGGGTCGGTGTCCCCGGCCGGGGTCGGCGGCGGGACCGGGTGGTTCATGACGGGCTCCAGACGTGCCGGTGGAGGAGATGGAGGCGGGACGGGGTTCAGGCCAGGCCCAGCTCGTCGCCCTCGCGCGGGGCGAAGAAGCGGGCGACGTCCGCCTCCGTCACCTCGGCGAGCGTGCCGGGCTTCCAGTGGGGGGTGCGGTCCTTGTCGACCACCTGCGCACGGATGCCCTCGACCATGTCGGGGCCCTCCAGTACGGCGCAGGAGATCCGGTACTCCTGGTCGAGCACGGCCTCCAGCGAAGGGAGCGTGCGGGCGCGGCGCAGCGCGGCCAGGGTGGTCTTGACGGCGGTGGGGGAGTTCGCCAGGACGGCGACGGCGGCCTCCTTCGCCTCCGGGACACCGGAATTCAGCAGCCGGTCGACGATCTCCTCGACCGTGTCGGCCGCGTAGCAGGCGTCGATCCAGGTGCGCCGGTCGGCCAGTGCGGCGGGCGGTGCGGGCTCGGCGTGCGCGGCGACGAGGGCGGCGACGAGGGCGGCGACCTCGCTGCTGCTGCTCCCGCTCGCAGCGGCGGTGCCCCGGCTCAGGGCGTCGAGCAGGTCCGGGATGCGCGCCGAGGGCACGAAGTGGTCCGCGAATCCGCAGAGCAGGGCGTCGCCCGGGCCCATCGGGGCGGCGGTGAGCCCGAGGTGGGTGCCCAACTCGCCCGGCGTGTGGGCGAGCAGCCGGCTGCCGCCGACGTCCGGGGCGATGCCGATCCGGGTCTCGGGCATCGCGACGGTGGACCGCTCGGTCACGATCCGCACCGCGCC
Organism: Kitasatospora sp. NPDC058048; assembly: GCF_042885555.1. Taxonomy (NCBI): domain Bacteria; kingdom Bacillati; phylum Actinomycetota; class Actinomycetes; order Kitasatosporales; family Streptomycetaceae; genus Kitasatospora; species Kitasatospora sp. NPDC058048. The sequence continues at coordinate 92,654 of NZ_JBHVRT010000042.1, forward strand.
GTGGGCGGAGACGCCGACGCCGCCGCCCATGGTGATGCCGTCCATCACCGCGACGTACGGCTTCGGGTAGCGGGCGATCAGGGCGTTCAGCCGGTACTCGTCGCGGAAGAACGCCCGGGTGCCTGCTCCGCCCGCCTTGGCGTCGTCGTGCATCGCGCGGATGTCGCCGCCCGCGCACAGTCCGCGCTCGCCCGCGCCGGTCAGGACGACGGCGCGTATCCGGTCGTCCCCGGCCCAGTCGTCCAGGGCGGTGCGCAGGGCGGTGACCATGCCGTGGGTCAGCGAGTTGAGCGCCCTCGGGCGGTTCAGCACGAGCCGTCCGACACCGCCGTCCAGGAAGGCCTGGACCTCCGTCACCTCTGCGCTCATCGGGCCCGCTCCCGTCCCTCGGTGATGTCGACGCCGTTCGGTGTCCGCCGGGCCCGGTCGCGGCCCGTCGGCGCCCCGCCTGTCGGCGTCCGTTGCCGTCGTCCGCCGTTCGTTCCCGTCGGCATCCTGGCGTCCACCGTACCGGGGGTCGGGAGGTGTCCCGATCACCGGTACGGGCCGGGCCGGGGCGGGGCGGGGCGCACAAGGGTGGGCAGGGAGGACGGCGAGGTTCGGGAGGTTCGGGGCGCGCGGCCGGGAGGCAGGGGCCGGGGTTCAGGGCCAGGCGCGCAGGGCGAGTTCGGCGGTGCGGGCCAGGTCGGCGGCGGTGGCGCCGTCCCGGGCCTGCTGGGACATGCCCTGGAGGACCGTGCCGAGGTATCCCGCCAGCGCCTTCGGATCGGCGTCGGGCGGCAGTTCGCCGTCCTGCCGGGCCTGCTGCAGCCGGGCCTCGAAGGTCCGCAGGTTCGCGTTGCGCAGCTCGCGCAGCAGCTCCTGGACGCCGGCGTCCTGCGGGGCGACGTTGGTGGCGGCGGAGATCACCAGGCAGCCGGCCGGATGGGACGGGTCGGGGTAGATGGCGGCGGCCTCGCGCAGGATGCGGGCGAAGGCGCCGTACGCGGTGGGTTCCTCGGTCAGCGCGACGGTCGCGAACGCGCCGACGGGCGAACGGCCGTACTGGCGGACCACCTCCTCGAACAGTGAGCGCTTGTCGCCGAAGGCCGCGTACAGGCTGCCGGGGCGGATGCCCATGGCGGTGGTGAGGTCGGAGACGGAGGTGGCGTCGTAGCCGAGCTGCCAGAACAGCCGGGTGGCCGCGGCCAGGGCCTCGGCACGGTCGAAGGCCGGCGGGCGGCCGCGCCGGGGGCGGGGTGGGGCGTCGGGTGCTGCGCCTGCGGGTACTGCCTTCGCGGGTGTCCCGGTCGTCTGCTGTGCCTCGCTCATGCCCCAAATTTTAGAGCAGTCGCTCAAGAAGTGTGTGCTAGCGTCTTTCTTGAGTGATGACTCAATAATTATCGGATGCGGTGAGAGGGGAGTCGGCCATGGGTGCGGGCACGTACGGGCTTCAGGGCAAGGTGGCGCTGGTCACGGGCGGCAGCAGGGGGATCGGCCGGGCCGTCGCCCGGCGGCTCGGGCGGGACGGAGCCACCGTCGCCGTCGGCTACGCCCGGGACGGGGCCGCGGCGGAGGAGGTGGTGGCGGGCATCCGGGTCGACGGCGGGCGGGCGTTCGCGCTGCGCGCCGAACTCGGCCGGCACGGCGACGCCGCCGCGCTCTGGGCGGCCTTCGATGCCGGGATCGGAGCGCACGCTCCGGACGGTGGCGTCGACATCATCGTGAACAACGCCGGGATCGGACGCAGTTCGGACCTCGAAGCGCTGACCGAGGAGGGCTTCGACGAGGTGTTCGCGGTCAACGTCCGGGCGCCGTTCTTCGTGGTGCAGCACGGACTGAAGCGGCTGCGGGACGGCGGCCGGATCATCAACGTCTCCAGCGGGGCCGCCCGCTTGGCGATGCCCGAGATCATCGCCTACGGCGCGACCAAGGGGGCGCTGGACACCTTCACCCTCAACCTCGCCAAGCAGCTCGGCCCGCGCGGGATCACCGTGAACTCGGTCGCGCCCGGCATCGTGGACACCGACGTCAACGCCGGCTGGCTGCGGGGCAACCCGGAGGCGGAGGCGTACGCGGCTTCGGTGGCCGCGCTCGGCAGGGTCGGGCAGCCGGAGGACATCGCGGACATCGTCGCCTTCCTCGCCTCCGACGACGCTCGCTGGGTGACCGGGCGGGTCGTCGACGCCACGGGCGGAGCCGGGCTCTAGACCCGTCCTTCGCACATAACGAGTTCGGATGATGTGGTGATGCGACCGGTATCCCGATGGGGTGCCGGTCGTTGAGCCTGGCGTGCCGATA
>NZ_JBHVRT010000043.1:0-81899 GCF_042885555.1 Kitasatospora sp. NPDC058048
TCCACCCCCCCCCCCCCCCCCCCGCGCCCCCCCGCGGCGGGGGGGGCCCCCCCCCGCGGGGCCCCCCCCCCCCCCCCCGGGCCGGTGGAGCGGGCCGGAGCCCGCGGGCTCAGTACTCGGAGCTGGGGGCGGCGGCGAGCGGCCCGAGGTCGGGCCGGTCGCGGAGCTCGATCTCCTCGCCGTGGCCGTCCAGTTCGAGCAGCACGAGCTCGTTGACGCCCGCCCGCCACAGCGGAGCCGGGGCGTAGAGGGTCCGCTGCGGGCCCTGCGCGGAGTAGCGGCCGAGCAGGAAGCCGTTGAGCCAGAGGAGTCCGCGGCCCCAGCCGGGCAGGGCGACGAAGGCGTCGGCGGGCTCGGTGAGCGAGGCCTCGAAGCGGTGGAAGGCCGGGTCCGCGTCGACGGCCGCATCCGCCTCCTCGTAGCGCAGGCGGCCCAGATCGGAGAGCGGCAGGGGGCGGATCTCCCAGTCGAACAGCCGCTGGTGGCCGTGGGAGACGCCGCGGCCGATGCCCTTGCGGTCGTCCAGCAGGGGGCCGTAGTTCACCCGGCCGAGCGCCTCGACCAGGATGTCGAGCACGACGCCCTGCGGCCCGACCTCCAGCGGCAGGGTGTCCGCCGGGGCGTCGCGGTGCAGGACGCCGAGCGGCCGGCCGTCCGCGAACACGTGGGCGCGGTCGCCGATGCCGTCGATGCGCAGCGGCATGGACGGCCGGGGGCCGGAGATCCGGGTGCGGTAGTGGATGAGGCCGAGGGACTGGCCGACCTTCTCCATCGGCTCGGGGACGGGGCGGCGCACCGGCTCGGACAGGGCGTCGAGGTTCGCCAGGAGCCGCGCGGAGGCGGCGCGGCGCCGGACGCGCTGCGGAGCGACGCGCGGGACCGGCCCGGGCAGCTCGCCCTCGGGCAGGGGGAGGTACTTGCCGATGACGGCGCGGAAGGCGTGGAACTTCTCGGTGAGTTCGCCGGCCTCGCCGATCGGGGCGTCGTAGTCGTAGCTGGTGACGGTCGGCTGGTACCCGGTGTCGAACGGACGGGTGCCGGTGTGGTTGGCGCCGGCCCAGAAGCCGAAGTTGGTGCCGCCGTGGGCCATGTAGAGGTTGACGGAGGCCCCGGTGGCGAGGAGCTCGTCCAGTGCCCGGGCGGACTCGGCGGCGTCGCGCACGTGGTGCGGCTCGCCCCAGTGGTCGAACCAGCCGATCCAGAACTCCATGGCCGTCAGCGGGCCCTGGGGCTGGTAGCGCCGCAGCACCTCGAACCGCTCGGCGGGCCGGGAGCCGAAGGTCGCCGTGGCGAGGTGGCCCGGGACGCCGCCGCCCTGCTGCATCGCGTCCTCCGCGCCGTCCGCCGTGAACAGCAGGCAGTCGACGCCGCGTTCGAGCAGGCCGTCGCGCAGGTGGAGGAGGTAGCCGCGGTCGTTGCCGAAACTGCCGTACTCGTTCTCGATCTGCACCGCCACCACCGGGCCGCCCCGGCTCGCCAGCAGCGGCAGGATCTCGGGCACGACGGCGTCGAACCAGCCGTCCACCTCGGTCAGGTAGGCCGGGTCGGCGCAGCGCAGTTGCATCCCGTCGGCGGCGAGCAGTCGGGCGGGCAGGCCGCCGAACTCCCACTCCGCGCAGATGTAGGGGCCGGGCCGCAGGATGACGTCGAGGCCCTGCTGCTGGGCGAGGCGGCTGAAGCGGGCGACGTCGCGCCAGCCGGTGAAGTCGAAGGCGCCGGAGGGCAGCTCGTGGAAGTTCCAGGGGATGTAGGTGTCGACGGTGTTGGCGCCCATCGCGCGCAGCCGGCGCAGGCGGTCCTCCCAGAGGTCGGGATGGACGCGGAAGTAGTGCAGGGCACCGGAGACGACGCGGTGCGGCGCCCCGTCCCGGACGTACCCGGTTTCGTCGTGGTCGAGCATCAGGGGCCAGCTTTCGGAGGGCTGCGGGAGGGGAGGCAGGGTGGCTGCCACGATGATCGAGCGTACCCAGTTCGGGGGCACTTGGAAAGCGCTTTCCCTGAAGGCTTGCCGGTTGCACGCGGGGGTGGGTGCGGGGAAGGGGCGGGCGGGGCCGGGGTCACTCCTCGAAGGTGAGCAGGGTCGCCACCGTGTTGCCCTCGGCGTCCAGGCACGCGGTCGTGTTCGACCCGTCCGGGTTCGCCAGGAGCGGTGCAGGCCGGTGCGGGCCGGGGCGATCCGGACCGCCACCCGCGGCCCGCCCGCCGCCCAGGGTGGAGGCGGGCCCGTCCGAGCGGCGGGTCCGCCCGGCGTGGCGGCTCCGACCTGCGGTTGAGCGGGCTACGCCGCGGGCAGGACGCGCCGGTGCCGGTGGCGCACCTAACGTGGCGTCATGTCGACAACTCCTCGGTGGCGGAGCGCCGCGCTCCTCGCCGTGCCCATCGCCGTCCTCCTCCCGCTGACCGGCCCGCAGGCCGCGTCGGCCGCCTCCCCGACCGCCGCACCGCCTTCCGTCGCCACCTCGTCTCGCCCGCCAGTGCTCGTGCCCGTTCCCGTGGAGGTGGGGGCGGACGTGGGCGTGGGCGTCGGCGCGGGCGCGGACCTGGGCCCGGACGCGCAGGCGGGCGTGGACGCGAAGGCCGGGGCGCCGCAGGTGCCCGCGCCCACCACGCACCGGCTGATCGGTGCCGCCTCGGTCCGCCTGGTGGACACCGGTCGGCACGACCCCTGGCGGCCGGACGCCGCCACCCGCGAACTGATGGCCACCCTCTGGTACCCGGCGCAGTCCACGCGCGGCGGGCAACTGCCGTACCTCTCCCCGGAGATGTCCACCGCCCGGTACGGCACTCCGGACCTCAGCGCCGTCGGGACGGGGGTGCGGGTCCGTACGGTGCCCGCGCCCGGGCGGCACCCGCTGGTGGTGCTCTCGCCCGGCTTCGGCTTCGACCGCTCCTCGCTCACCGCCCTCGCCGAGGACCTCGCGGCCCGGGGCTACGCGGTGGCCGCGCTGGACCACACCTACGAGACGGCTGTGCAGTTCCCCGACGGGCGGTTGGAGTCCTGCCTGATCTGCGACAAGGTGGACGACCGGCTGGCGGCCGAGGTCATCCGCAGCCGGGCGAAGGACATCGCTTTCCTGATCGACCGGCTGACCGCGCCCGGTCCGGGGCTCGTCCGCGGGCTGCGGATCGACGCCTCCCGGATCGGCGCGGCCGGCCACTCCATCGGCGGCGCGAGCGCCGTCGAGGCGATGCGGGTGGACGGCCGGATCCGCGCCGCCGCCAACCTGGATGGCGACTTCTTCGCCCCGCTGCCGGCCGAGGGCCTCTCCCGCCCGGTGCTGCTGCTCGGTGCGCAGCGGCACGCCGGCGCGTCCCCGACGGCGAACTGGGACGAGACCTGGCAGCACCTGACCGGCTGGAAGCGTTGGCTGGACCTGCCGGAGGGCGGGCACCTGTCGTTTTGCGACGTGCACTGGCTGGTGGACGCCCTCGGCATCCGTGACCAGGTGCCGGCCGACACCGCTCCGGAGCAGTACGGCAGCATCAAGGGCGCCCGCGCGCTCGCCGCCACCCGGGCGTACCTCGGCGCGTTCTTCGACCGGCACCTGCTCGACCGCCCTGGCCGACTGCTGGACGGGCCGTCGGCGGCCTTCCCGGAGGTCCGCTTCGCCAAGTAGGGCACGGCCCCGACGGGTTGGACCCACGGCGGCCGCCGCCGGCCCGCCGACCCGCCGACCGGGGGTGGGCGGTGGGCCGGGGGCGGCCGCGGGGCCGGTGCGGCCGGGTCAGGCGCGGCAGCGCAGCATCTCCAGTGGCGGGTGTGCGAGGAGGTCCGCCCAGAACTCCCTGCCGAACGCGCGGATTCCGGCCTCGGACACACCCAGCGGCACCCACTCCAGCGCGGTGAACCCAGCCGCCCGCAGGCTCTCCTCGTACACCTCGCGGCGCGGGGCCGCGCCGACGATGCTGATCGGCCGCGGGTCGAGGAGCGCCGTGACCCGCACCCGCGGACCCGTCTCGGTCTCCCCGCCGATCGGCTCGCAGCGGAACCCGTACTCCTCCAGGGACGGGCAGTCGAACCGGTAGTCCGGCTTCTGGGCGAGGACGAAGAGTTCCCCGCCCGGCACCAGGCTCCGGTGGACGGCGCGGCACATCCGCTCCATCGCCGCGATGTCCTCGGCGTAGTTGAGGCACTGCACCGCCAGGGCGATGTCGAACCGCCGGTCGAGCGGGCGCAGTTCGGCCACGTCGCCGACCTCGTAGCGCACGTCCAGCGGGTCGCGCCGCTCGATCGCCCGCGCGGCGGCGATCATCTCGACGGAAATGTCGACGCCGAGGACGTCGGTGGCACCGCGTCGCTTGAACTCCCTGCTGTAGAAGCCGGTGCCGCACGCCAGGTCGAGGATCGACCGGCCACTGACGTCCCCGACCAGGCCGAGGAAGCTCGGCACCTCCCCGTAGCGCGTCAACGGCAGGGCCTTGAACCCCTCGAACGCCTCGCCGATCCCGTCGTACTGCTGCACGCCCATGTGCCGCCCCCTCCGGTGCGTCGTCCTGTCCGTACGGCGTCCCGCGCGCGGCCGAACACGGCCTCCGGGTTCGGAGGCCCCGCCCGGCCGGGCCGCGGTCCCGGCGGAAAGTCTCCTCCGCGCCCGTCCGTGGCCGTACTGGCGGATGACACGAAGAAGTCGGCCGGGCGGCGCGGTTCGCAGGAGCCGACGACCCGGTCCGCCGGGCCGGGTTCGGTCGCTCGACCCCGGACGGCCCACGCAGGGCCTGCCCGACAGTGCCCGTTCACCTGGCCGCCCACTTGATCGCATATTGATAACGGGTCTGGTCCGAAGCGCGCGGCCGAGGTTCCTCGACCCCGTGCGACAGCCGAAAGGAATGACCATGGAACGCAGGACCCTGCTCGGCGCGACCGCCGGGGCACTGGTGCTCGGAGGCCTCGCCCAGGTGACCGCCGAGGCGGAACCCGCCGACGGCGGCGGCCTGGTGAGCACCTTCAACGTCATCAGTGACATTCAGGGCGACCTCGGCGACTTCGCCCAGGCGCTGAAGGACATCCGGGCCACCAACCCGCACTCGTCGGGCCTGGCCGTCGCCGGGGACATCACGCCGCGCGGCTACGACTTCGAGTACGCCGACGTGCGGAAGGTGCTGGAGCAGGGGCCGAAGCCCCGCGAGGTGGCCTGGGCCATCGGCAACCACGAGTTCTACGTCCCCAAGTGGGCCGACCCGGACACGCTCGCCCAGAGCAGCTGGCCCAACGGCACCACCGAGGAGTCCCTCTTCCGCAGCTTCTACCGCTTCGCCGAGCGGTCGACGATCTACGCGGAGACGACCTTCGGCGGCATCCCGGTCCTGACCCTCGGCACCGAGCGCTACATGAAGTACCACGACAACTCGCTGTGGGACGAGGTGTGGATCAGCGACGCGCAGTTCCGGTGGCTGGAGGACCGGCTGCAGTACTGGGCGAGGCGCCGGAAGCCGGTCATGGTGATCACCCACCACCCGCTGCCCGACACCGTCTCCGGCACCCGGAGCAAGATCTACCGGAGCGACTACCTCCAGCCCGACCGCCTCCTCGGCCTCCTCGGGCGCTACCGCGACGTGTTCCTCTTCAGCGGCCACACCCACTGGGACCTGACCCTCTCCGACTGGTACGTGCGCCGCGTCGTGCCGGGCACCGCCAACCTCGACGGCTTCTCGGTGATCAACACCGGCGCGGTGCAGACCGGTTTCGCCGACGACGGGCAGGGCGGCGAGGTCACCGTCCCCGGGCACTTCAACCAGGGGCTCCAGGTGGACGTGTACCGGGACCGGGTCGTCATCAGGGCGCGCGACTTCGCGACGGGCGCCTGGATGAAGCGGATATCCGTGCCGCTGTCCACGCGGATCTGACCCTCGGCCCTTGGGCCCTCGGGCCCAATGAAACTTGCCGCCACGGAAACATTGCCGTGGCGGCAAGTTTGGCCCTACGCTGCTCGCATGGCACCTGCACCTGAGGCCCGTACGACCGGTCGGCCCGGACTCCGCGAGCGCAAGAAGCGGGAGACCCGGGTCGCGCTGAGCCGGGCGGCGATCCGGCTCTGTGTCCTGCACGGCTGGGACGCCGTGACGGTCGATCAGATCGCCGCCGAGGCTGACGTCTCGGTCCGCACCTTCCGCAACTACTTCGCCGGCAAGGCCGAGGCCATCGCCGCCAGCCACCTGGAGCGGATGCTCCGGGTCGCCGACGACCTGCTCGCCCGCCCGGCCGACGAAGCGCTCTGGGACTCGCTGCTCCACGCCGTGCTGGGCCAGTTCGCGCCGCCGGAAGCCTCCGGGGAGGGCAACTCCGCCGCGCAGAGCGAGCGCTGGCGCGAGGGGGTGCGGCTGATGCTGGCCGAACCGGCGCTGGCCGGCGAGATCGTCAAGGCCAACGCCGCCGCCCAGCAGGAGCTGGCCGAGGCCGTCGCGCGGCGCACCGGGACCGACGCCGAACGCGACGTCTACCCGAAACTGGTGGCGGCCGTGGTCGGGGCCGGCAGCGCGGTGGCCGTCGAGCACAGCCTGCGCGCCGACGATCCCGAGCCGCTCGGCACGGTCCTGGCCCAGGTCTTCGAGCAGGTCGCCGCCGGCCTGCCCGTCCCGTGGCGAGCGGCGGCGACCGACTCGCCCGCGGTGCCACCTCTTCCCGTTCGCACCAAGGAGACATGACCGTGACAGCCGACGTGATCATCGTGGGAGGCGGCCCGAACGGGCTGATGCTGGCCTGCGAACTGAGCCTGGCCGGCATTCGCCCGATCGTGCTGGAGCAGCTCCCGCAGCCCAGCACCGAACCCAAGGCCAACGGCCTGCTCGGCCAGGTGGTGCGCCTGGCCGACCACCGCGGCCTGTACGAGCCGCTCAGCGGCAGCTCGGAGCCCCCGCGGCCGAACTCCGCCTACTTCATGTTCGCTGCCATGGGACTCGACCTCGGCCGGTTGGACGCCAGCCCGGTCTTCGGCCTGGCCGCCCCGCAGCACCGCATCGTCGAGGTCCTGGAGGAACGCGCCCGCGCCCTCGGCGTGGACCTGCGGCGCGGGTACCGGGTCGGCGCCGTCGCCCAGGACGAGGAGGCCGTCACCCTGGACGTCACCGGTCCCGACGGCGACCGGCGGATGCGCGCCCGCTGGGTGGTCGGCGCGGACGGCGCGCACAGCGTGATCCGCAAGGGGAGCGGTATCGGGTTCCCCGGAGTCAGCTACGACCGCCGCACCAACCGCACCGTCCACGCCACCGTCCCCACCGACTGGGTCGACCCCGTCAACGGCGCCCTCACCGTCCCCGGCCACGGACCCGTCCTGCCCTTCCTGCCCCACCGCGCCGAACGGGGCGGCTTCTCCTACGCGCCGTTCCCCGGGCAGCCGCCGCTGATCAGCACCACCGAGTGGGACCAGGTCGCGACGGACGAGCCGATGACCCTGGCCGAAATGGAGTCGAGTATCCGCCGGGTCCTCGGCGTCGACCTGCCGCTCGGCCCGCCGGACGGCACCGGCCCGCACGTGCTGCGCCGGCTGACCGGCGGCAACACCCGGGTCGCCGACCGGTTCCGCGACGGCCGGGTCCTCCTGATCGGCGACGCCGCCCACGTCTACACCTCCGGCGGCGGCCCCGGGCTGAACCTCGGCCTCCAGGACGCCGCCAACCTCGGCTGGAAACTCGCCGCCGTGCTGCGCGACACCGCCCCGACCGGCCTGCTCGACAGCTACGACACCGAGCGCCGCCAGGCCGCCCGCCGCATGGTGCTCAACGCCGAGGCGCAGTCCGCGCTCACCGCACCGGGAAGCGACACGACCGCCCTGCGCGAACTCTTCGCCGAACTGCTCACCCACAAGGAGGTCGTCCAGCACCTCGCCGACCTCACCGCGGGCACCGACGTGCGCTACGACATGGGCCTCACCGATCCCCACCCCGCAGTCGGCCGGTTCGCACCGGACCTGGAGCTGACCACCGGGACGGGGAAGACCAGGATCGCCGAACTCGCCCGAAGCGCCCGGCCGTTGCTGATCGACCTGAGCGAGGACCAGTCGCTGGCAGCCGCACTGGCGGAGGACCAGGACGCCGTCGAAGTCGTCATCGCGAAGGACGGCCCGGCCGGCCTCACCGGTCTGCTGATCCGCCCCGACGGCTACGTGGCCTGGGCCGGCGGCTCACCCCGCCCCGACCCGGCCGAACAGGCCGAGCTGCGCACGGCCGTCGGGCGCTGGTTCACGGTCTGAGCAGCCGCGGCCGGGGCCGCCGGGGACGCTCCCGTCGGCCCACAGCGCCCACGGCGCCCACGGGGTCCGTGGGCTCCGGTCCGTGGGCGCGGATGCGTCCGGCCCGAGCGGACACCATCATGGAAGCGCGGCGCTCGCCCTGCGGGTGCCCTGCGCCGCCCGAGCGCGAAGGAGAAGCCATGGCCCCGGCCACCGATGACCCCTGCGCCGGCCTGCGGAACCTGATCGCCGCCTCCCGGGCCGCGCTCGCCCAGGACGCGGCGAGGGTCAGACATCTCCAGAACCAGCTGGACGACCTCAGCAGCCAGCCGGATCCCGATCCGGCGCAGGTCGCCGAGCTGCGGGCGGAGCTGGGCGACGCCCGCGAGAAGGCGGAGGAGGACCAGCAGACCCTGGCGGACCAGCAGGACGACTTCGAAGCCAACTGCTCGGGGGACACCCCGCCCTGACCGCTCCGGCGCGGTAGCGGGAGGCGAGTTCGTCGAAGCCGGTGCCGATCGTGCGCAACCGCTTGCGGCGGGCGAAGCACCGTGCTCAGGAGCTCAGCTGAGCCCGAAGTGAATCCCCTCCCCGGGCTCCCGGATGTCGACCTGGTCGGGGACGTTGTCGAACAGGACGAGCAGCACGTCAGGGGCGGCGGGCGACGGTTGGGGCGACCTGTTCGGTGCGGGCGCCGGGTCCGGCGTGTGGAGGTGCGCCACGCCGTTCGACCAGGCGAACCGGGCCGCGCACGCCACGCCGGAACTGTTCACGACGGGGAGCTCGGACGGGACGTACCTCCCACCGCTCACGACCACCACGGGCCGGCCGTCCCGGTACTCGATCGACAGGGTCGCGATGTCCTCGGGCTCGACCTGGTCGGCCGGGATCAGCGCCGGTTCGGGCGCGGTTGCCCCGGGGGACGGAGACGATCCGAGGTTGGCCATCTGTTCGGGTGACATCTGCACCTTGGCGGGGCCCTTGGCGTTGGGCGTGGACTCGGACATGGCGTCTCCTCACTGAACGGCTCGCTGCCGATGCGCCTGCATCCTTCCATGACGAAGCGTCAGCACATCATCATTGGCGGCCCGTTCCGGACCGGGAGGCGGGGCAGCGGCCGGACGGTGCCGGCGTTCCGACGTGAGGGCCTTCGGCTCGGCACTTTCCCCGCGCCTCTCGCATCCCGCGCGCCCCGGCAGGTGGCCTGCGTTCAAACGGGGCCTCACTCGATCGGGTGAACACCCGCCAGTATTCGGGCGCAGGTGAAAGCGGATGGGTGAATCGTTGCCTCCGCCGGACATGGGCGCGTACCTGCCAGGGGCGCGATCCGCTCCGGAGCATCCGTGTTGTGCAGTGCGAGCGAGGGGAATTCCCGTCATGGCGCCTTCGACCACTCCCGGTCTGGTGTGGGCTTCGCCGTTCGGCCTCGGGGGAGGCACCACGTTCAACCCCGCGGTGGTGCCGAACGCGGACGACCGCCTGTCGGTCTTCGTGCGGGGCAACGGCCCCGACCTGTACGTCAAGTCGCAGCAGCGCGACTGGAGCTGGGAAGCGAACTGGACCCGGATCGCCGGCGCGGTCGGCAAGGTCGCGGGCACGCCCGCCGCGGTGCGCGGCCCCGACGGCATCGTCAACGTGGTCTGGCGCGGCCCCGACGGCGGTGTGTGGGCGCTGCGGCACGACGTGATCAACAGCACCGGCTACGTGGTGTCGCGGATCGCCTCGGACGCGGCATCGGACCCGGCGGCGGTCCTGAACGCGGACGGCCGCGTCTCGGCGTTCTACAACGGCACCGACCGGGCCCTGTGGCACGTCCACCAGACGGCGGTGGACTACGCCTCATGGGAACCGGCCGAGAGCCTGGGCGGCGACACGCTCGCGAACAACGTGCTCGCCCCGGCCGCGGCCCGCGGCGGTGACGGCCGGGTCCAGGTCTTCGTCCACGGCGCGAACGACGAGATCTGGGGCATCAGCGAGCAGGACCCGGACAGCACCGACAACTGGACCAACTACTTCCTCGTCTCGGCACGCAACGCGGGCGTCGTCGGCAGCCCCACCGCCGTCACCGACGCCGACCACCGCATCCGCGTGTTCTGGCGGGCCGGCACCACCGGCTTCCACGCCGTCCAGCCCGCCGGCTACGGCACCTCCTACACCACCCCCGGAACCACTCAGGGCACCATCGTCGAGGCCCCGGTGGCGATCCTGGCGATGGACGGCCGCCTGGAGGTCTTCGTCGTGGCCACCGACCGCAGCCTGTACGTCTGCGAGCAGAAGCAGCCCAACGCCGACGTCTTCGCCGACGCCGCTCCGCTGGGCGGACACGTGGCGGGCCTGCCCGTCCCCGCCAGGTACCACGACAACCGTCTCCTGGTTCCCCACCGCGGCTCCGACAACGGCATCTGGGCCTTCCAGCAGATGTTCACCTGACATCCCGTCGGCAGGGCGGCCCCGGCACTCCGGTGCCGGGGCCGCCCCATCACATCAGGCACCGTCGAAGCGAGCCGACGCAGGCGGGAACAGCCGGCGGCCCGAGCGGCCCCGACCCGGCCGCCGCTGCGCGCAGGTGTCGGGCATCTCGGTCAGCGCCGCTTTCTCGGGCCCGGTCACGGACAGGCCGTGGGCGTGCTCGGTGTCGGTTCAGGTGCCGGCCCCGATGCGCCAGGAGGGTTCGAGGGGGAGCAGGTGGCCCGTCAGGGTGCGGACGTCGGTGGGGACGCCGGCGCGGGCGAGCAGGGCCGGGAGGTGGTGGGTGGTGTAGTCGCGGTGGGCGGCGGGGGTGGTCCAGAGGGTGGTGACGAGGTGGCGTCCGGGGGAGAGGCGGGTGACGGTGCCGCCCAGCATGCCGTCCGCGGCCGCCATGCCCGGCGCCCAGAGCTCGCGCTGGACGTCGAGGAAGTGGCCGGCGCGGCCGGCGCGGAGCCGGCAGTCGGCGGCGCGCAGGACGGTGGCGCGGGCGAGGGCGGCGGGGAGGGAGGGGGCCGCGCCCGGCATGGTGAGGACAACCGGGCCGGTGGCGACCTCGATCCCCGTGCAGCTGGAGCGCTGGTCGGCGTGGGCGGCGGCCCGGTCGTGGCGCTCGCGCATGAAGCGGGCGTACGCGGGTTCGTCGCTCCACAGGGCGAGCAGCAGGGCGCGGTCGGCGCCGGGTTCCCAGCCGCCGGTCTGGCCGACCAGGCCCGGCTGGTCGGAGATCGCCGACCAGCGGCGCTGGCCGGCGGCGAACGCCTCGCGTGCTCCGGGCCGGACCCGGCAGTCGATCCACTTGCCGATCATGCGGGCCATCATGCTGCGGGGAGGCGGCGGAGAGGCAATCGGGCGTTGGTCCCGGGGGCGGTAGGACCAGGGGTGTAGGGCCCGCGCCGGGGGCGGTGTCCGGATGCGGCGTCGACCGAATGGGCTGCTGTCCGGATGCGGTGCTGTCCGGATGTTGCAGAGTCCCGTCATTGCCGCCATCACTGCCGCCGGGCGAGAGTGGGGGCATGAACGACGCACCCCGCCTGCCGCATCTGGTCGTGATCCCGGTGTTCCCCGGAGTGAACGCGCTGGACGTGACCGGGCCCGCCGAGATCCTCGCGCTGGCCGGGCGGCTACTGCCGCCCGGGCGGCCGGGGTACGAGGTGCGGGTGTGCGCGGAGCGGAGCGGGCCGGTGGAGACCTTCTCCGGGGTGCCGCTGTACGTGACCGCCACCCTGGCCGAGCAGCGGGTGCGGCCGGACACGGTGCTGGTGCCGGGGCGGGTGGACCTGGGCCCGGACGGGCCGGTGCCGCGGGTGGACCCGGCGGTGGTCGCCTGGCTGAGGGAGGCCGGGCCGCGGGCCGGGCGGATCGCCTCGGTGTGCGCGGGCGCGCACGTGGCGGCGGCGGCCGGACTGCTGGACGGGCATCGCGCGACCACCCACTGGGCGACCGCCGAGCGGCTGGCCGCTGATTATCCGGCCGTCGAGGTGGACGCCGACCCGGTGTTCATCCGCTCCGGACGGTTGTGGACCAGCGCGGGCCTGACCACCTCCATGGACCTCACCCTCGCCCTGGTCGCCGAGGACCACGGCGACGACCTGGCCCTGCAGATCGCGCGGATCATGGTCATGTACCTCCAACGCCCGGGTGGTCAGAGCCAGTTCAGCGTGCCCTTGGCGCACCGTACGGGCGGCCGGGCGGACCTGGGCGGCCTGCGCCGCTGGATCGCCGAGCACCTGGACGCCGATCTGTCGGTGTCCGTGCTCGCCGGGCGACTCGCCATGAGCGAACGGCATTTCGCCCGGGTCTTCCGTGCGGAGACCGGTGCCACCCCCGGGTCCTACGTGGAGGAGCTGCGCCTGGAGGCGGCCCGCCGGCTGCTGGAGCGCAGCGACCATCCGCTGCCCGGGGTCGCCCGGTCCTGCGGCTTCGGTTCCGTGGAGACCTTGCACCGGGTGTTCAGGGACCGGCTGTCCACCACTCCGGGGGAGTACCGGCGCCGGTTCCGGATCCCGGCGACGGCTGTCTGATCGAACGTGTCTGATCGAACGTCAATTCACCATGAGAGAAGGAATGCTGTGAGGATCAAGGCCACGCACATCGGAACCGCGACGGTCCTGCTGGAGGTCGGCGGCCTGCGGCTGCTGACCGACCCGGTCTTCGATCCGGCCCCCGCCGAGTACCGGCACGACCCGGTGGTCCTGCGCAGCACCCGGGGCCCGGAGGCGGGTGTGCACGAGCTGCCGCCGGTGGACGCCGTACTGCTCAGCCATGACGAGCACCCCGACAACCTGGACGCCACCGGCCGTACCCTGCTCGCCGGGCGCCCGGTGCTGACCACGGTCGGCGGGGCGGCCCGGCTCGGTGGCGGCGCGCTCGGGCTGGCGCCGTGGCAGACCCGGGACCTCACCGTGGACGGCCGCACCCTGCGGGTGACCGGCACGCCCGGTGTGCACGGTCCGGTCGGGGAGGTCACCGGGTTCGTGGTCGAGGTGCCGGGCGAGCCGGAGGCGCTGTACGTCTCGGGCGACACCGTCCACATCCCCGAACTCGACGAGGTGGGGCGGAGGTTCCGGATCGGCACGGCCCTGCTGCACCTCGGCGCCGCCCGGATCGAGGCCTTCGGCGGCGGCGAGCTGATCACCATGGACGCGGCGCAGGCCGCCGCGCTCACCGCCTCGCTCGGAGCCCGCCGGGTCGTGCCCGTCCACTACACCTCGTGGCAGCACTTCACCGAGGGGCGGACGGAGACCGCCGCACGGTTCGCGGCGGCGGGCCTGGCCGACCGGCTGCACTGGCTCACCCCGGGCGTCGCCGAGGTGCTCGACTGACGAGCGGACCGGGTTCAGAACCCCGGATTCAGGGCGCCGGGTCCAGGGCGCCGGGTTCAGAGCGCGGCGACCGGGGGCAGGCGGTCCAGGATGCGTTCCATGCCGCTGGTCCAGTTGGCCTCCAGCGCGGTGACGGCCTGGTCGACGTCGCCTTCCAGCAGGCACTGGGCGATCCGCTCGTGCTCCTCGGCGGCGCGTTCCAGGATCTCGTGGTCGCCGACCACCACCCGCTCGTAGCGGTGCAGGGTGAGTTTCAGCGACTCGATCATCTCGCGCAGCCGGGCGTTGGCGCAGCCGGAGAGCAGCAGGGCATGCCAGGCGTCGTCGTAGCGCTCTATGGTGCCGTGCGGGGCCTGGGGGGCGGAGAAGGCGCGGGCCTCGGCGAGCAGCCTGGGGGCGATCTCGGCCAGGTGGGCCGGGTCGGAGGTGCGCAGGGCCAGTGACTCCAGGGCGATCACGATCGCGGTGAGGTCGAGGAACTCCTGTTTGCCGGTGGGGGCGAAGCGGAAGCCCTTGCCGCGCTCGCTGGTGATGATGCCCTCGCGTTCCAGGCTGATCAGGGCCTCGCGCAGGGGGGTTCGGCTGACGCCCAGTTCCTCGGCGAGCTGGACCTCGTTGATCGACTCGCCGGGGGTGAACCGGCCGCGGCCGAGCTGCTCCAGGAGTTCGTCCTTCACCTGCTCGCGCAGCGGCCGCCGCTCGATCGCCATCAAACGTCCCTTCTTCCTCGGTCCGTAGCGTACCGGCCGGGCGGCGCGTGCCGTCGCCCGGCCGTCGTACGGGGTTGCGGTGCTGTACGGTTCGCGGGCGTCAGGCGGTGCCGGCGCCGTCCACGGCGATGACCGCGCCGCTGACGAAGGCGGCGGCGTCGCTGGCCAGGAAGGCCACGGTCTGGGCGATGTCCCGGGGCTGGCCGATCCGGCCGAGCGGACGGTCGGCGGCGTCGGTGTAGAAGGCGTCCGGGTTCTCGCCCAGCTGGCGGGCCTCCTCGGCGAGCATGCCGGTGTCGGTGTCGCCCGGGCAGACGCAGTTGACCCGGATGTTGTCCGGGCCGTGGTCGATGGCCATCGCCCGGGTCATGTTGACCACGGCGCCCTTGGAGGCGCAGTAGGAGACGGCCCGGCCGCCGCCCCTGATGCCCCAGCCGGAGCCGGTGTTGACGATGCTGCCGCCGCCGTTCGCGGCCATCAGCGGCACCACGAGTCCGCTGAGCAGCATGATCGAGCGGACGTTGACGGCCATCACCAGGTCCCAGTCCTCGTCGCTGATCCCGGTGACGGTGGAGCGGCGGATGATGCCGGCGTTGTTGAACAGGACGTCGACGCCGCCGTGCTGTTCGACGGCGGTGCGCACGGCCTGCTCGCAGTCGGCGCGCCGAGAGACGTCGCAGCGGACGAAGGTGCCGCCGATCTCCTCGGCGGCCCGTTCGCCGCGTTCGGTGTCGAGGTCGGCGAGGACGACGGCCGCGCCGAGTTCGGCGAGCAGGGCGGCGGTGGCCCGGCCGATGCCGGAGGCGGCGCCGGTGACGATCGCGCGCTTGCCGTGCAGGTCGATCATGGGGAACTCCTCTACAGGGGTCAGGCGGAGAGGCGGTACACGGCGCCGGAGCGGCGGCCGGTGATCACCCGGACGTGGCCGGTGAGGGCGTCGTCGAGGTCGGGGTCGCCGGTGTCGAGCAGCAGCGGGCGTCCGGCCAGGGCGGCGAGCTTCGCGTCGGTGGCGAGCACCAGCAGCCTCTCCCGGCCCGCGGCGCGCAGCAGTTCGGGGGTGAGCTGCTGGTTGCCGCGGCCGAGCAGGAAGCCCTGGCCGCCGATCGGGGAGAGGGCGATGTGGGGGGTGGTGGGCAGGGCGCGCAGCTGGTCGGCCCGGGCGTCGCGGATCAGGATCCGGGCGGCGCTGGCGAGGCCGTCGGAGCGGCCGGGCCCGAGGGCGCTGCCGGGGCCGAGCCGCAGCAGGTCGACGCCGGTCAGGCTGGCGCCGGGCGCGCCGAGCGCGGTGGCCACCGCGTGGGTGGTGCTGCCGGGTCCGAGGAGCAGCAGCCCGCCGGGGCCGACCCGTTCGGCGACCTCGGCGGCGAGGCCGGCGGGTGTTCCCGGGTCGGGTCCGGAGCTGCCGGTCTTGCGCTGCTGCACGCGGGCGGGCAGCACCGGGACGGTCAGCCGGCCGTGGAGCCGGGCGGAGACCCGGCCGGCCCGCAGCGCGGCCTCGTCCCGGTCCACCACCTCGGCGTCCTCCAGGCGCACGCCCCGGCCGGTGGCCCAGGCCGCCGCGACCTCGGCGGCGGCCCGGGGGTGGACAGCGAACACGGCGGAGTGCATCTTGACCCCGGCCGGGATGCCGAGCACGGGCAGGCGGGGCTCCGGCCCGAGGGCGTCGAGGACGTCGCGGGCGGTGCCGTCGCCGCCGCAGAACAGCAGCAGTGCGGCGCCGGCCGCGACGAGGGCGCGGACCGCGGCCCGGGTGTCGTCGGCGGTGGTGTCCGCCGTGCCGGGCCGGTGGACGACGCGTGCGGTGCGGCCGGCGGCCCGGGCGGCGTCGGCGCCCATCGCGCCGTCGGCCGTGATCAGTTCCACGTCGGGCGGCAGCCGCCGGAGGGTCAGCGCGGCCCGGGCGACGGCCTGCGGGCGGGCGCCGAGTGCCAGGGCCCGTCGCTGGACCTCGGCGCCGTCGCTGCCCTTGAGCCCGACCCGGCCGCCGAGGCCGGCGACCGGGTTGACCACGAGCCCGATCCGGGCGCTCGGGGCGGAGGTCACGGCTGCTCGCCGAGGACCTTGCGGCGGTAGGCGCGCCAGCTGACCGCCCAGACCGCCGGGTCGTCCAGCGGCTCGTGCCGGATCCGGTGCACGGTGGAGTTGTGCGGCGCGGTGCGGACGGTCTCCGGGTCCTCGTACGCCTCGCGGGCGACCTCGGCGAGGATCGCCGCGTACTCGTCCAGGTCGGCCCGGGAGTAGGACTCGGTGGGCTCCAGGGTCATCGGCTCGGGGACGAGGTACGGGTGGTGGCTGGTCCAGTAGTGGGTGCCGAAGTCGGCGGCGCGGTAGCCGAGGTCCTCGCTGTGCAGGCCGGTGTCCTCGTTGAGCTGCTGCCAGCTGTAGCGGACCTGTTCGACCCGGGGGCGCCCCTCGGCGTAGGGGACGGAGACGCCCCGGATCTGCCGGACCCGGTGCAGCAGGTAGTTGTTGTTGAGGACGGCGGTCTCGGCGGCCTCGCGCAGCCCCTCGGCGCCCAGGGCCGTGATCCAGGCGTAGGCGCGCACCAGGTTCGGGACGACGCCCAGGTAGGGGCGGATCTTGCCGATCGAGTCCGGCCGGTCGTCGTCCAGGACGTACCGCTCGCCGTCGAACTCGACGGTGGGGCGCGGCAGGTAGGGCGCCAGCTCGGCGGTGACTCCGCAGGCGCCGGCGGCCGGGCCGCCGCAGGCGTGCGGGGTGGAGAAGGTCTTGTGAAGGTTGAAGTGGCACAGGTCGAAGCCGGCCTCGCGGGCCCGGGTGATGCCGAGGATGCCGTTGGCGTTGGCCTGGTCGTAGGCGCACAGGCCGCCGGCCTCGTGGACGATCCGGACGAACTCGGCGATCCGGGGGTTGTAGATGCCGGTGTCCTCGGGGTTGGTGATGAGCAGTGCGGCGGTGCGCGGGCCGACGGCGGCGCGCAGCGCCTCGATGTCGGGGTAGCCGTCGGCGTCGGGGTGCAGGGTGATCACCCGGAAGCCGGCGGTCTTGGCGCAGGCGGCGTTGGAGGGGTGGGAGAAGGCGGTGGTGATGATCTCGTCGCGCTGCTCCAGCTCGCCGCGCGCTGCGTGGTGGGCGCGGATCACCGAGACGTTGGTCCAGATCGCCGCCGAGCCCGCGCCGGGCTGGAGGCTGACCCGGTCCATGCCGGAGATCTCCTTGAGCAACTGCTCCAGCCGGTGGACGAGTTCGAGGACGCCCTGGACGGTGGAGGCGTCCTGCGCGGGGTGCAGGGCGGCGATCCGGGGGTCGCGGACGAAGGTGTCGTTGACCTTGGGGCTGTACTTCATGGTGCAGGTGCCCTGGCCGACGTCGACGTTGAGGTCGGCGCCGAGGTTCTCCTGGGAGAGCCGAAGGTAGTGCCGGAGCACCTGCTGCTGGCCGAGTTCGGGCAGAGCGGGCGGCGCGCCGCGGCGCAGGGCGGCGGGCAGCCGTTCGGCGGGGTCGCCGACGGCGGCGGTGACGGCGGGCTCGGGCAGCGGCGGCAGGACGCCGCGCTCGCCGGGCGCGCCGAGCTCGAAGATCAGCTTCTCGTCCCAGCGGGCCTGGTGGAAGCGGCGCACGGCGGGTTTGGGGGCGATCCGCGGGTCCACGGACCCGGTGTTCGGGTGGTTCGTCACTTGACGATCTCCTCAAGCGCGTCGGCGAGGCGGTCGATGTCGGCCCGGGTGTGCAGCTCGGTCACGCAGTAGCGGCCCTCGTGGGGGCCGGCCGGGGTGCCGCCGTGCAGGCCGTGGGCGAGCAGCGCCTCGGAGATCTCGGCGGCGGTGCGCTCGCCGGTGTAGCGGACGGTGAAGTCGGCGAAGTGCACGGCCTGCGGGTCCGCCAGGTCGATGCCGGGGACGAGGGCGAGGCGCCGGCGGGCGTAGGCGGTGTTGGCGAGGATCGTCGCGCCGATCTCCCGCATGCCGTGCGGGCCCATCAGCGCGAGGTAGACCCCGGCGGCGATGCCGTGCAGGGCGGCGGCGGTGCCGACCCACTCCTTGCCCTCCTCGCGCAGCGCGAAGGAGGTGCGCTCGTAGGCGACGTCGCCGAAGCCGTACTCGCCGGGGACGTCGGTGGGGGTGAGCCCGAACAGCCGGCTGGGGTACTCGGCGACCAGGCGTTCGTCGTCGGCACTGCCGATGAAGCCGGCGTTGCCGCCGCCGTAGCCGGGGTGGATGCCGAGCGGCTGGAGGTCTCCGCAGGTGAGGTCGGCGCCGAGTTCGGCGGGCGGGGTGAGCACGCCGAGGCTCAGCGGGTTGACGTGGACGACGGCCAGCGCCCCGGCGCCGTGGGCGAGTTCGATGTACTGCGGCAGCTCGTGGTCGACCAGGCCGTCGTGGTCGGTGAGTTGGGCGTAGACGGCGGCCGCGTCGCCCTCGGCCAGGGCCGACCGGACGGCGGCGGGCTCGGCGGGGACGGGCACCAGCTTGTGGACGCCCCGGACGTAGTCGTGGATCCGGGAGAGCCGGTCCCGGTCGATCGCGCCGACCAGCACCAGCCGGCGCCGCCCGGTGACCCGTCCGGCCATCCGCAGCGCCGTCGCGGCGGCCTGGAAGCCGTCGTACGTCGGCACGTTGACGACGTCGACGGCCAGCAGCTCGGCCATCATCGACTGGTACTCCCACAGCGCCTGGAAGCGGCCGTGGTCCTCGTACGGCTCGCCCGCGTAGGCGGTGAGGAACTCGCTGCGGTTGACGATCTCGTCCACCACGGCGGGCACGTGGTGGCGGTAGCAGCCGGCGCCGAGGAAGCTGCGCCCCGGCGGGACGGCGGTGTTGCGGGAGAGCAGCTCCTCCATGTGGGCGACCAGTCGGGCCTCGGAGCCGAGCGGCTCGGGCAGTCGCAGCGGGCGGTCCAGCCGGAGGGCGGCGGGGATGTCGGCGTAGAACTCCTCGACGTCCTGGGCGCCGACCGCCGCCAGCATCGCTTTCCTCACCTGCGGGGCGGAGTTGGGGATGTACGGGTGGGTTCGGGGGACGCGTGTGCTCATGCTGGCACCTTCCGCGATTTCAGTCACAAGCCTTGACGGGGTTGTGAATGCTGAGTTCTGTATACAGCATTCGGCATTCACCAGTCGGGAGGCAAGATGTCCGCAGAAACCCGGCACGAAAAACATCCCCAACTCGCCCTCCACCAGGGCGGATTCAGTTCGGGCCCGGCACGCCGCCGGATCCTCGCCGCCGGACTCGCCGGCGGCGCCCTGCTGTTGGCCGGCGCCACCGGCTGCGCGACCGGCGGTGCCGGCGGCACCAGCGCCAAGCAACTCGCCGGCAGCCCGGGCGCCACCCTCGCCGGGAAGGTCACCATCTGGTCCTGGGACGTAGCCGCCAAGGCCATGCAGCGGCTCGGCAAGGTCTTCGAACAGGCCCACCCCGGAACGACCGTCGAGGTGGTGGACATCGGCTACGACAACGCCTACGACAAGATCACCGTCGGACTCGGGGCCGGCAGCGGCCTGCCCGACATCCTCACCGTCGAGGGCCACAAACTCCCCACCTACATCGGCAACTTCCCGAACGCCCTGGTCGACCTCACCAGCCGCGCCGCCGACCTCAAGTCCCAGTACCCGCAGGCTTCCTGGCGCACCGTCACGGACGACAAGGGTCGGGTCCTCGCCCTGCCCTGGGACAGCGGGCCGTGCGCCCTGTTCTACCGGCGCGACCTCTTCCAACAGGCCGGCATCGACCCGGCGGGCCTCGCCACCTGGGACGACTACGTCACCGCCGGCACCGCCCTCAAGGCCGCCACCGGCAGGAAGCTGCTCATCCTGGACGCCAAACAGGACAGCCTCTTCGCCATGCTGCTCCAGCAACAGGGCCAGCGCTGGTTCACCGGCGGCAAGGTGGCCGTCGCCACCCCCGCCGCCGAACGCGCCCTCACCCTGCTGAAACAGCTCGTCGACCGCGACCTGGTGGACTTCGAGAACGGCTGGGACGGGTTCGTCTCCGGCACCCACGACGGCAAGGCCGCCACCACCCCCACCGCCGCCTGGTGGGACGGCACCCTCACCACCGAAATGGCCGACCTCAGCGGCAAGTTCGGCGTCGTCCCGCTGCCCGCCTTCACCCCCGGCGGCACCCGCACCTCCAACAGCGGCGGCTCCACCCTGTGCGTCACCGCGCAGAGCCGGAACCCGGAGACGGCCTGGGCGTTCCTCTCCTTCCTGCTCGCCGACAAGGCCAACCAGGCCTCGATGATGCAGCACGAAGGCCTCTTCCCCGCCTACCTCCCCGCCCTGGATGACCCGTACTTCCAGCAGCCCTCCCCCTACTACGGCGGCCAGCCCGCCATGCAGCTGTTCGCCGGGCTCACCCGGGACATCCCCACCGTCGAACTCACCGCCGACGACTCCAAGGCCGGCGACATCGTCACCACCGCCGTCAACCAGGTGCTGCACAACGGCGCCGACCCGGGCACCGTGCTGCGCTCCGCCGCCCGCCAGATCGCCACCGCGACCGGCCGCCAAACGGTCGCGTAGGGGCGGGCCCGATGACCAGTCCTCCGGTGTCCCTGCGCAAACCCGCGGCCCCGGCCCAGGCCGCCCCTGCCCCCGCCCGCCGCCGGCGCTCCCCACGCACCGCCGCCTGGCTGTTCGCCGGGCCCACGACCGCGCTCTTCGTCGCCTTCTTCGCCTACCCGCTCGGCGCCAGCCTCTACCAGAGCTTCACCGCCCGCCGCGACGGCGCCGACGTCTGGGTCGGCCTGGACCAGTACCGGCGGATGCTGCACGACCCCGCCTTCCTGCACTCCCTGGTCAACACCGGCCTGATCCTCGCCGTCCAGGTACCCGTGATGATCGGCCTCGCCCTGGTGCTCGCCGTCCTGCTGAACCAGTCCTGGCTGCGCTTCCGGGCCGGCTGGCGGGCGGTGTTCTTCCTGCCCGCGATCACCACCCTGGTCGCCTATGCCGTGGTCTTCCAGGTCCTGCTGCGCACCGACGGCGGACTCGCCAACCAGTTCCTCCAGGCCCTCGGCCTCGGCCCGGTCGACTGGCTCAACTCGCCCACCTGGGCGAGGATCTCGCTGATCGGCTCGGTCACCTGGCGGTGGACCGGCTACAACGCGGTGATCCTGCTCGCCGGACTGCACGCCATCGGCCGCGACCAGTACGAGGCCGCCGCCCTCGACGGCGCCGGCGCCGTACGCACCTACACCGGCGTGATCCTGCCGCAGCTGCGACCGGTCGTGCTGTTCTGCGTCATCACCTCCACCATCGGCACCCTGCAACTCTTCGACGAGAACTACGTGCTGACCCGCGGCGGCCCCGGCGACGCGACCCTCACCCCCGTGGTCTACCTCTACAAGGTCGGCTTCCAGCAGCTCGACTTCGGCTACGCGGCGGCCATCGCCTGGGTGGTCGTGCTGATCATCGCGGCGGTCTCGCTGCTCCAGTTCCGGCTCTACGGAAGGGAGCGCCGCCGATGACCACCACCGCGCCGCTCAGGCCCGGCCGCACTCCGCTGCCCGCCAGGCCCGGCCGAACCCCGCTGCCCGCCCGGCTCGGCCGGATCGCCGTCCTCGCCGCCCTCACCCTCGGCGCCGTGCTCAGCCTGGTGCCCTTCGCCTGGATGCTGATCGCCAGCACCCACAGCAGCTCCGAACTGTTCCACTCCCCACCGCCGTTCCTGCCCGGCGGCGAGCTGCTGCGCAACCTCGCGCACCTCCAGGAGACCATCGGCTTCGGCCGGGTACTGCTCAACAGCCTCGGGACCGCCGTCGTCTACACCGTGCTCAGCTCGCTGCTCTCCGCGATGTGCGGCTACGGACTGGCCAAGTACCGCTTCCGCGGCCGCGGACTGCTGCTCGGCCTGGTCCTGGCGACCATGATGATCCCCCTGCAGGTGCTGCTCGTCCCGCTGTTCCAGATGATGGCCAGCCTCGGCTGGATCGACAGCTACCAGGCCGTGATCGTGCCCTTCCTGGCCAACTCCTTCGGCATCCTGCTGATGCGCCAGGGCTTCCTGGACTTCCCCGACGAACTGCTGGAGTCGGCCCGGATCGACGGCTCCGGCGAGCTGCGCACCTTCTACCAGGTCGTCCTGCCGTGCGTGCGGCCGCAGCTGGGCGCGCTGGTGATCTTCACCTTCATGGGGCAGTGGAACAGCTTCATCTGGCCGCTGCTGATGCTCAACACCGAGGACAAGTACACCGTGCCGGTCGCGCTCAACACACTGACCGGGCTGACCCACGTCGACTACTCCGGCCTGATGCTCGGCTCCTTCCTGGCCACGCTCCCGCTGATGGTGCTCTTCCTGGTCTTCCAGCGGCAGTTCGTGGCGGGCCTGCTGGGCGGAGCACTGAAGGGATGACCACGACCGTGACCGAGGACCGCCTCACCCGGGTGCCGGGACTTCTGTACGGCGGGGACTGGAACCCCGAGCAGTGGCCCGAACAGGTGTGGGCCGAGGACGTGAAACTGATGGCCGAGGCCGGGGTCAACCTGGTCACCGTCGGCGTGTTCTCCTGGGCCCGGCTCCAACCGGACGCCCACAGCTGGGACTTCGGCTGGCTGGACCGCCTGCTCGACCTCGTGCACCGGCACGGCATCGCCGTCGACCTGGCCACCGCCACCGCCTCCCCGCCCGCCTGGCTGGTCCGCGCCCACCCCGAGCTGCTGCCCGTCACCGCCGACGGCGTACGGCTGGAGTTCGGCTCGCGCCAGCACTACTGCCCCTCCTCGCCCGCCTACCGGGACGCCGCCGTCCGGCTCACCCGGGCACTCGCCGAGCGCTACCGCCACCACCCCGCCCTCGCCCTGTGGCACGTCCACAACGAGTACGGCGACCACGTCGAGGAGTGCTTCTGCCCCGCCTCGGCCGCCGACTTCCGCCGCTGGCTGCGCGAACGGCACGGCGGCATCGAGGAGTTGAACCGCTCCTGGGGCACCGCCTTCTGGTCGCAGCACTACGGATCCTTCGAGCAGATCGAGCCGCCGCGCACCGCGCCGGGCCCGGTCAACCCCACCCAGCTGCTGGACTGGCGCCGGTTCTGCTCGGACGCGCTGCTCGCCCTGCACCGTGCCGAGAAGGCCGTCCTGGACGAGGTCTCGCCCGGCGTCCCGGTCACCACCAACTTCATGTCGATGCTCAAGGCCCTGGACTACTGGGAGTGGAGCCGGCACGAGGACTTCGTCTCCGACGACGCCTACCCCGACCCGGCCGACCCGCGCGCCCACGTCAACGCCGCGATGAACTACGACCTGATGCGCTCGCTCAAGGGCGGCCGCCCCTGGCTGCTGATGGAACAGGCCCCCTCCGCGGTCAGCTGGCGGCCGGTCAACGTGCCCAAACCCCCCGACCTCCACCGCCTCTGGTCGCTGCAGGCACTGGCCCGCGGCGCCGACGGCGTGCTGCACTTCCAATGGCGCGCCTCTGTGGCCGGCGCCGAGAAGTTCCACAGCGCGATGCTCCCGCACCGGGGCACCGCCTCGCGCGGCTGGCAGGAGACCCTGCGCCTCGGCGCCGAACTGCGCCGCCTCGGCGAACTCGCCGGCAGCCGGCTGCGCGGGCGGGCCGCCGTCCTGCTCGACTGGGACAGCTGGTGGGCCCTGGAGCTGGACGACCACCCCTCCGCCCGGATGCGCTGGCCCGAGCTGCTCCGCCCCTGGTACGCGGCACTGTACGAGCGCGGCGTCACCGTCGACTTCGTCCCGCCCACCGCCGGACTCGACGCCTACCCGCTGGTGCTCGCCCCCAACCTGTACCTGCTCGACACCGCCACCGCCGACCGGCTCACGACCTACGTACGGGACGGCGGCCGGCTGGTCTGCGGCCCGTTCAGCGGCATCGCCGACCGGCACGACCACATCCACCCCGGCGGCCACCCCGGGCCGCTGCGCGAGCTGCTCGGGATCGTCGTCGACGAGCACTGGCCGATCCCGGACGGAGCGACCACCTCCGTCGTCCTCGCCCCGGACGGCACCGGGCTGCGGGCCGAACGCTGGAGCGAATGGATCGAGACCGGGACCGCCGAGGCCGTCGCCCACTACGGCTCCGGCGAGCTGGCAGGCCTCCCGGCCGTCACCCGCAACCGCCTGGGCGCCGGCAGTGCCTGGTACCTGAGCTGCCACCTCGGCGCCGACACCGGCCCGGTGCTCGACCGGGCGCTCGCCGAAGCCGGGGTGGGCGCCGAACTGCCCGGCCTGCCGGAGGGCGTCGAGGCCACCCGCCGGCACGCCGCGGACGGCACCGACTACCTCTTCCTGCTCAACCACGGCCCCGTCGAGCGCCGAGTGCCCCTCGACGCGCCCGGCACCGACCTGCTCACCGGCACCGACCTGCTCACCGGCACCGCCACCGGCGACGCCGTCACCCTCGCGCCGCTCGGCGCCGCCGTCCTCCGACTCCCCGCCACCGAGGAGCGCCCGTGAACCCGCTGACCCGCCGCCACTTCCTCGCCGCCTCGGCGGTCGCCGCCGCCAGCACCCTGACCGCCCCGGCCACCGCCCACGGCCAGGAAGGACCGGAAGAACCGGGAGGACCCGACGCCGAACGCTACGCCGACGTCCTCGACCTGCACGGCACCCCCGCCCAGGCCTACCCCGGCGATACCCGCGGCAACAACCCGATCACCGTCTTCGCCGACCTCGGCGCCTGGCACGCCTACGCCCTGCCCCGACCGGCCGACCGGCCCGGCGGCTTCACCGGCCCGCTGTACCTCGCCCAGGAATACCCGTGGTGGCTCAGCGACGGCCTGACCCGCCTCCAGCTCACCGAACAGGGCCGCCCCCTGGACCTCACCGCCGGCGCCCCCGCGCGCGGCACCTCGCTGCCCGGCCTGCTGCGGCTGGCCCACGACCTCGGCGGCGGCCTCGCCCTCACCCTCGAACTGCGCTTCGCCGGCAACCGCACCGCCCTGCTCCGGGCCCGCCTCACCAACACCGGTCCGGCCGTACGGACCCTGGCCGCCGCCTGGACCGGCCGGCTGCTGCGCCCCGCCACCGGCCCCCAGCACGAGGCGCCGCGACTGGTCGCCGCCGAACGCGGCGTGGAGGTGCGCTTCGCCAAGGTCCGGCAGACCTGGGACTACCTCACCGACGGCACCGAGTGCTTCGCCGTCCGCCACGCCCGGCCCGTCCGGGTCGTGCTGAGCGCCGACGGCGACGAGCACCGCACCGAACTCGCCGAACCGGTGCGGCTGGCACCGGGGGAGAGCCGCACCCTGGACTGGACCGAGAGCTACACCTTCACCGAGGCCGAGTACGCCCGGGCCGCGAAGGAGGCGGACACCGCGCTGCGCGCCCCGGAGCGGGTCGCGGCCGAGGGCACCGCCCGCTGGCACGGGTATGTCACCCGGGCCACCGAGGGCGTCCCTGCCGCCCGCCGGCGCACCGCCGTCAAATGCGTGCAGACCCTGGTCACCAACTGGCGCAGCCCGGCCGGACGGATCCGGCACGACGCCGTCACCCCCACGCTCTCCTACAAGTGGTTCAGCGGGGTCTGGGCCTGGGACACCTGGAAGCAGGCCGTCGGCACCGCCGCCTTCGCCCCCGGCCTGGCCGCCGACCAGATCCGGGCGGTCTTCGACCACCAGGTGCCGGCGGGCTCCGCCGAGCGCCCGCAGGACGCCGGGATGGTCCCCGACTGCGTCTTCTACAACGACCCGGCCACCGGCGGCGGCAACTGGAACGAGCGCAACTCCAAGCCCCCGCTGGCCGCCTGGGCGGTCTGGGAGGTCTACAAGCGCAGCGGCGACCGCGCCTTCCTGCGGGAGCTGCTGCCCCGGCTCACCGCCTACCAGGACTGGTGGTACCGCACCCGGGACCACCTCGGCGAGGGCCTGTGCGAGTACGGCGCCACCGTGGACCCGGCCAACGCGAGCGCCGAGGACTGCCGGGAGGCGGCGGCCTGGGAGTCCGGCATGGACAACGCCCCGCGCTTCGACGCCGCCGGCGTCCTCCCCAACCGGGACCCGAACGGCACACTGCTCGGCTGGTCGCTCGACCAGCGCTCGGTCGACCTCAACGCCTACCTGGCCGCCGACCACCGCCACCTGGCGCTGATCGCCGCCGAACTCGGCGACCGGCCCGCCGCCCAGCGGCTGCGCACCCGCGCCGACCGGATCGACGCCGCCGTGCGCGACACCATGTACGACCCGGCCGGCGGCTGGTTCCACGACACCGACCTGGCCACCGGCGCCCGGCTCACCGCCCGGGGCCGCGGCATCGAGGGCGCCATCCCGCTCTGGTCCGGCACCGCCACCGCCGCCCAGGCCCGCACCGTCCGCCGGCTGCTGCTCGACCCGGCGGAGTTCGGCACCGCCATGCCGTTCCCCACCGTGGCCCGCAGCTCGCCGTCCTTCGACCCGGCCGGCTACTGGCGCGGCCTGGCCTGGCTCGACCAGACCTACTTCGCCATTGAGGGCCTGCGCCGCTACGGCTGGGAGCAGGACGCCCGGCGGACAGTCGAGCGGCTGCTGGCCACCGCCGCCGGACTGGCCGGGGACGGCCCGGTCCGGGAGAACTACGACCCGCTGACGGGGGAGGGGCGCAGCTCCACCAACTTCAGCTGGTCGGCGGCGCTGCTGCTGCTCCTGCTGCGCACCTGAGCGACTTTGGCTCCGGGCCGTCCGACCAGGCATGATCGGGGCATGGTCGAACGAGTCATTGCAGCGTGTGACGGAGCAGCCAAGGGCAACCCCGGTCCGGCGGGCTGGGCGTACGTGGTCGCGGACGCCACCGGGGCGCCCCTGCGCTGGCAGGCCGGCGCGCTCGGGCACAGCACCAACAACGTGGGCGAGCTGACGGCGCTGCGGCAGCTGCTGGCCGCGACGGACCCGGCGGCGCCGCTGGAGGTGCGGCTGGACAGCACCTACACCCGTGACTCGGTGACCAAGTGGCTGAAGGGCTGGAAGCGCAACGGCTGGAAGACGGCGGCCGGCAAGCCGGTCGCCAACCAGGAGCTGATCCAGGCGATCGACGCCCTGCTGGAGGGCCGGGACGTCACCTTCGTGTACGTGCCGGCCCACCAGGTGGACGGCGACCCGCTGAACGCCATCGCCGACAAGGCCGCCAGCGACGCCGCCCGCACCCAGCAGGACGCCTCCGGCACCGCCGCCGACCTGCCGGTCCCCGACCCGGCCGCCGCCACGAAGGCCCCCAGGGCGCGCACCGCCCGGCCCGCCGCCTCCGCCGGTAGCACCGGCGGCACCGGCACCGGCACCGGCACCGCCAAGCGGAGCGGCGGCTCGCGCACCCTGAACGCCCGCTTCCCCGGCACCTGCCCGTGCAGCCGCCCGTACGCCAAGGGCGACAAGATCACCAAGGTGGGCGGCTCCTGGGGCCACCCGGAGTGCGCCGCCGCCCACGCCTGACGCGCCGCCCCCGTCCGACCACGAGTACGCCGACGTCGCCGGGTGAGTATCCGTACTCACGCGGTGGCCCGGCCCGGTGGTGGACCATGGTGATCATGAGGAATCGCGCAACGAAGGACGGGCCGGGCCGCCGCACGGCCGTGCGGGTCACGGCGGTGGCCGGGGCCGCCGGGGCGCTGGTGCTCGGCACGGTCGGGTACACGGCGTACGGGGTGGCGGCGGAGGCCTGGACGGGCAAGCCGTACCCCGTGGCGGACCCGGCCGCCGTCGCGCGGCACCTGGACGCCCGGACGCAGACCGTCTACGAGGCCCTCGCGCTGCGCCCGGAGGTGACGTCGGCGCCCGACCACCGCGCGGACGACGGGATCACGGCCCGGATCTACGACGCATGTCCCGCCCGGGGCCTCTCCCACCTCCTGGAGAGCATGAACGACACCGGCGCCGACCAGCCCCGCACAGCCGCTCTGCGCGCGCGGTTCACCCTTGCCGGGGTCGCCCGGTCCGAGTGGGAGGAGGCGGTGGGCCGGGCCCGGCAGAGCCTGACCGCCCAGGGCTGGACGGTCGCCTCCTCCGACGAGTCCGCCCCGGTCCCCAGTCTGACGCTGACGCCACCGGTCACCGGCCCGGGGTCCCTCGCGGAGAGCGCCTCGCTGCGCTTCGACCCCGTGTACCACACCCTCGAGGTGAGCGCGGGCAGCGAGTGCGCCCGCTACCCCGACGGCACACCGGTGGACCAGGAGGGCAGGCCGGCCGACCTGCCGACCGGCACGGCACCGGTGCGGCCGCCCGGCCGGTGACCGCGGGCCGGGAGCATGTGCCCGGCCGGAAACGCGGGACCGGCCGGAAACGCAGGACCGGCCGACCGCTGGTGCGCGGTCGGCCGGTCAGAGGTGCAGGTCAGGCCTTGGGCGGGGTGGCCTGGGCGAGCTGCTTGATGCTCCCGAAGCTCAGGCCCGCGTCGTTGAGTTCGCGCGCCTCGGCCTCCGTGACGCCGAGTCCGGCGAGCTCCTTGAGCTGGGCGCCGGTCAGCGGCGGGGCGGCCGGGAGGTCGCCGAAGTCCTCGGGGTCGAGGCCCTCCTCGTCGTCGCCCCCGGTGGCCAGGCCGAGCACCGCGTCCATCAGCTGGTCGTTGGTCACCTTGACCGCGTCGGCCGGGGCCTGGACGTTCGGGGCCGCCTGGCTGAAGGCGAGCTTCACCGGGAAGTTGACGCCCGGCTCGACCTTGTCGGCCAGCTGGGCGAGGTCGAAGGTGGCGGAGGAGAAGGCGCCGTTCTTCAGGTAGAGGTCGACGCCGATCTTCCGGTCCGGCACGTCGCTCGGGGCCTTGTCCGGGAAGTCGCCCAGCTGCTTGGGGAACTTGGCGGACAGCGGCTTGACGGCCTTGTACATCTCGTCCACCAGCTGGCGGGCCGGGGCGCTCACCCAGAGGTGCTCGGTGCCGTCCTTCTTGCCTTTGTCCTCGTACGTGACGGTGCGGCCGAGCGCGTCCTTGATCGAGTTGAGGAGCTGGTTGCCGAGCTCCGGGTCGACGCTGGGGGCGGCGCTCGGCGCGGCCTTCTTGGCGTCGGCCTCCTTCGCCTGGTCGGCGAGCGACTGGAGGTCGAAGGACACCCACTTGCCGGCCAGCACGTCCCCGACCGGCTTCATCTCCTCCGGCAGGTCCTTGCGGAGCTCGTCCACCGTGGACGGGTCCTCGCCGACCAGCTTCATCAGGCCCTTGGCGTCGGCGTGCAGGTACCCCGTGGCGTCGACCTGGCGGTACTCCAGCAGCGCGGTGCCGCTGCGGTCGGCGAGCAGGTAGGAGACGCGCACCGACTTGTCGAGCGTCAGGTCGGTGTTCTTGCCCGCCTGGCCGGCGTTCTTGAAGGCCTCGATGTCCTTGAGCGGCTTGTCGGCGGAGACCGCGACCGTGACGGAGAGGCCGGAGATCGCCTTGGCGGTCTTCTCGTCCATGTCCTCCTTGCGGCCCCGGGCGGAGCCGATGAGCCCGTTGCCCTTGTGCTCGCCGGAGTTGGCGAACGCGGCGACCTGCTCGGGGGTGGCGTCG
Source organism: Kitasatospora sp. NPDC058048 (assembly GCF_042885555.1). Taxonomy (NCBI): domain Bacteria; kingdom Bacillati; phylum Actinomycetota; class Actinomycetes; order Kitasatosporales; family Streptomycetaceae; genus Kitasatospora; species Kitasatospora sp. NPDC058048. The sequence continues at coordinate 29,528 of NZ_JBHVRT010000043.1, forward strand.
ATGGAGAGGGTGAACCCGGCCGACTTGGCGTCACGGACCTTGTCGAAGGCCTTCGAGACCTTCTGCGCGGCGGACAGCTGCTCGACGGTGCCGCAGGCGGTGAGACCGGTGGCGAGCACGGAGGCGGTGACGGCGACGGGCATCGCCCCACGGGCGGCCTTGCGGATGGCGGTGTTGATGGTACGACTCCTGTTGATCGGGCCCGCTCGGCAAAGCGGACCGTTCCCTCCCCTGCGACGCGCAACGTCACAGCGCCTGCACATGTGATCACATTATCGGCAAGAGGTCATCCGCATTTTTGGCCGGGTCTTTAACCACTTCGGCCAAAACCATGACCAAAAGTCGTAAACCAGGTCTGAGAGCCGTCCCGATCAGGCCCCGAGGGCCCCGATGTTCCCGCCCCCGGCCCCGGTCCGCACCACTCCGGGGCGGACCGGGCGTCAGTGCACCGGGCGCGACAGGTCCTCGACCGTCCAGCCGCCGCCCAGGTCACGGCGCAAGGCCTCCAGCGCAGCGGCCGCCTGCCGCCGGAACAGCTCCTTCTCCTCCTCGGACCACGGAGACGGATCCGGCGGGTACGCCTCGTTGAGCGACGACTGGTACCGGTCGGCGAGCCGCGCCAGTTCGGCCCGGGTGGCCGGGGTGATCGGCAGTCGGTCGAGGTCGCAGGGGTAGTCGTACGGGCTGTCGAGGTCGGGACTGCCGGACGGGCCCGGCCACAGCGGGGTGTCGACGCCGTATTCGAAGAAGAACCGCAGGTAGGAAGGCATGCCGCAGCCTTTCACAAGCTGGACGGAGCGCACCGTGCGGCCGGCCCGGGCCACAGACGGGCGCCGGTGCAGCGGCCGCGGAACTCCTCGGCGGGCGGTGCAGCCGGGGCTGCCCCGCCGCCCGCCGGTCCTAGCCCTCGACGACCTGGACCTTGTCGGCCTGCATCCCCTTCTGGCCCTGGACCGCCTCGAACGTCACCCGCTGGCCCTCGACGAGGGACTTGAAGCCGGCCCCTTCGATCGCCCTGAAGTGCACGAACAGGTCGGGACCGGACTCCGGGGTGATGAAGCCGTAGCCCTTCTCGTCGTTGAACCACTTCACGGTGCCGTTCTCGCGCTCGGCCATGTCTTCTCCTTGCCCGGGGGTCACGCTGACCGCGCCAGTCTCTCACGCAGCGGAGTCGGGCCGACGCGAAGCGCAGCGGCGGCCGTCGGCGGGCCGCCCGCTCTGCCGAGGGCTAAGTCCGGCCCGGTCGGGGCGCGGACCCCGCTACTGTCCGATCCCATGACAACGGTCACCACACGCACGGTCGAGTACCCGGCCGACGGAATGACGATGATCGGGCACCTCGCGCTCCCGGCCGGCGCCGGGCCCCGGCCCGCGGTCCTGATCGGGCCCGAGGGACCGGGCCTGAACGACTTCCAGCGCCGCCGGGCCGACGCCCTCGCCGAACTGGGCTACGTGGCCCTGGCCTTCGACCTCCACGGCGGGCGCTGGATCAGCGACCCGCAGGAGATGCTGGCGCGGGTGATGCCGATGCTCGCCGACCCCGACCGGATGCGGGACATCGGCCGCGCGGCCCTGGACGTGCTGCGCGCCGAACCGCGGACCGACCCGGACCGGATCGCCGCCATCGGCTACGGCACCGGGGGCGCCATCGCGGTGGAACTCGGGCGCGCCGGCGTCGACCTGCGGGCGATCGGGACGGTCAACGGGTTCACCACCGGCCGCCCGGGCGAGGCGGCCCGGATCCGGTGCCCGGTGTGGGCCGGGGTCGGCTCGGAGGACCCGATCATGCCCGCCGAGCGGAGGGAGGCCTTCACCGCCGAGATGCAGGCGGCGGGCGTCGACTGGCGTCTCGTGGTCTACGGCGGTGCCCAGCACGCGTTCCACCACCCGACGGTCGGTCACACCGTGCTCCCCGGCGTCGCCCACCACCCGGAGCACGCCCGGCGGGCCTGGCGCGACATCGTCGGCCTGCTCGCCGAGTGCCTGCCCGTGGTGCCCGTGGAGGAGTGAGCGGCCCCGTGGCGTGTGCCGGGAGTCACCCGCCACCGCCTGCTCCGCACCACAGGCCCGGTCCTGTGATCGGCGCGGCGCGATCGGCGCAAGCCACGGGAACCGGGGGGCGCGAGGGTGACGGAACCGACGGCGGGCGGTGCCCTGACGGTGCTGCTCCGGGAGGGCGACGACCTGATGCCCGTCCGTGGTTCGGACGGGTGGTTAGGCGGACCGGGCGGACCGGGCGGACCGGGCGGGACGTCAGGGCAGGTAGTACGTCAGCAGGTCGGCCGTCAGCGGCGGGAACAGCGCCCGGTGCAGCTCCTCGTCCCCGCGCCCGTACACGTCCGGCCGGATGCGGCTCAACCCCTCGATCCCGTACGGCCCGAAGAGCAGCGCCGCCAGCGCGTCCGGCGCCACGCCCACGCCGCCGGACGCGCCGAGGTGCTGCATCGTGCCGCCCGTGACCACCTCGCCCGGCCCCTGCGTGCCGACCGGGACGCGGTAGTGGGCGCGGTAGGTGGAGAGCAGCAGTTCGCCGTCGGCGCGGTCCAGGCCGGCGGCGGTGAGGCGCTGGTGGAGCAGGGGGCGCAGCCGGTCGAGCAGCACGGCCGGATCGGGGATGCGGACGTAGTACTGCTCCGCCTCGGGGCGCGGCGTGCGGTCCAGCAGCTCGTGCCAGACGCCGGCCGGCAGGGTGCCCGGCCGGTCCACCACGTGGAGTCGCGCCTCGGGCGCCAACGCCGCCACGCCGGCCAGCAGTTCGCGTGCCGCCCGCTCGTCCGCGGCGGCCGCCTCGGCGAGGTGGAACTCGCCGTCGTTCACCGGGGTGGTGCGGCCCACGGCCACCACCTCGCCCGCGCGTTCGACCACCCGCAGTGTGCTCGCGTCGTGCGCCAGCAGCCAGCGCCAGCGGGCGGGGGCGTGGCCCATCGCGAGGTCGAAGCTGCGCTGCGCCTGCTCCTGGAGCGCGGCCAGGGCGGGCAGGTCGGCGGCCCGGGCGGTGCGCAGCGCGGGCGCGCCGTCCTCGGCGGGCGGGGTGGAGCGCAGTGGCCGCGAGACCGGGATGTCGATGGCGTACTCGTAGCCGAACAGCCGGTAGAAGTACGGGATTCCGATCATCACCTGGACCACGTGCCCGCGGGCGGCGGAGCGTGCGTGCGCCCACCGCATCAGGGCCCGGACCAGGCCGCGGCCCTCGTACTCCTTGTCGGTGGCGACCAGTTCGACCTGCCCGGCGGGCAGTCGGACGCTGCCGAGGCGCAGATCCTCGTCCAGCAGGGTGGCCGTGGAGACGACCCGGTCGCCGTCGGCCACCACCGCGCTGGCCGACCAGCCGGCGTCCGGGTCCTCGACCACCAGGCGGTGGTCGAGTGCGTCCTCCGGGACGCCGCGCTCGGCGAGCAGCGCGCCGAGCTGCTCCAGGTCCTCCGGCCGGGACTCGCGCAGGAGCAGGCCGCCGGGCAGGGGCATCGGCAGGGCAGAGGGTTCGTCGGTGGTCATTCCCGGACCCTCGCACCGGTGGCCGTGTGCGACCAAGGGGTTTTTGCCGAACCGGCAAGAGGGAGTGGGAACGCGCCTGATATGGAGGGGAGTTGGCGAAATCGTGCCCGTTCCGGGGTGGCCTGGTTGACCGTGGCCACGACCGGAGGGTTGGCTCGCCCCGGGGGAGGGGGAACGCGGGGGGAATCGACGAGGAATCCAAGGGGAGGGGAGCCCATGAAGACGACGACGCTCCGGGTGGTCTGCGTCCTGGCCGCCGCGCTGCTGGCGGGGAGCGCGGCACCGGCAGCCCACGCGCGGCCCGCGTCCACGTCCACATCTGCGTCCGAGCGCCCCGCGAGCGGCGACACGGTGCGGGTGAACGTGAGCCCCGACGGCACGCCCGCCGACGACTGGTCCGAGCCGCTCGGGCTGAGCGCCGACGGCCGCTACGCGCTGTTCACCTCGCTGGCCTCCAATCTGGTGCCCGGCGACACCAACCGCCTCTACGACGTCTTCGTCCGCGACCTGTGGACGCGGCACACCGAGCGGGTCAGCCTCGCCGACGGCGGTGCCCAGCTGGACGGCTCCACCGCCCAGGCGGCGATCAGCGGCGACGGCCGGTACGTCGCCTTCAGCAGTGACGCCGTCAACGCCGTTCCCGGGAACGGCAGCGGGCGCACCGACGTCTACGTCCGCGACCGCCTCACCGGCCGGACCGAGCTGGTCACCGCCGGCACCGGCGCCGGAAACTCCGTCAGCCCCGCGATCAGCGCCGACGGCCGGTTCGTCGCCTACTCCTCGGACCGCGCCGACCTGGCCCCCGGGGCACAGCCGGGCACCGCCAACGTCTACCTGACGGACCGCTGGACCGGCAGCACCCGCCTGGTCACGGCCGGGCAGGGCGGCGCCCCCGCCGACGGCGGCTCGGTGGAGCCCTCGCTCAGCGCCGACGGCCGGACCGTCGCGTTCCGGTCGAAGGCGGCCAACCTGCTGCCGGCCGCCCCTGCCGCGCACTCCGCGCAATCCGCCCCAGCCGTCCGAAAGCCGCCGCCCACCCGGCAACTGTTCCCGCTCTACGTCTACGACGCCCGGACCGGCCGGATCGAGGGCGCGAGCATCGACCCGAGCGGCACCCTGCGCGACGCCGTGCGGCTGAGCCGGCTGAGCCCCGACGGCCGGTACGCGCTGTTCCGGGTGTTCCAGCCGGACCAGGGCGGTACCCGCGTCGCGCTCTACGCCCGGGACCTGCACACGGGCACGGTGACGGAGGTGGCTCCCGCCGGAACCCAGCCGGCCGTCATGACGGCGGACGACCGCTGGGTCTACTTCGTCTCGGACGACGCGGGCCTGGTGCCCGGCGACACCAACGGCGCCCCGGACCTCTTCCGGCGGGACCTGCGGACCGGTCTGGTCGAGCGGGTCGCCGAGGCCGTCGGCCCGTCCTTCGCGCCGGCCGTGGACGCGTTCGGCACCACCCTGCTGTTCGGCGCCCCGAACGGCACCGGCTCCGACGTCCTGGTGCGCTACCTGCCGCCCCGCTGACCGGCCGCGGCGCCCGGCTCCCGCAGGGTTCGGCGCGCCGCGACCAGGGTGAGCAGGCCCCACAGGACGGCCAGCACCGCGGTGACGTGGACGCCGCCGCGGCGGAATTCGAGGTCCTCGTCGAGCGGGACCGGCGGCGCCCAGCCCGCCGGGTCGACCAGCACGTTCTCGGTGTCGCCGATGTCGCGCGTGCCCGTGCAGCCGTGGCCGCCGACCTCGGCGTGCGGCAGCGGCCGCCCGTCGGCGCGGCGGATGGCGCAGGTCCAGCTCACCCTGCCGTTCTTGTCCTTCGCGCTGTGGGCCGCGGTGACCACCACCGCGGTCTCCACGCCGCGCTGCGCCATGATCTGGGCGCGGATGCTCGCGGTCGGCAGTACCAGCAGCAGCACGCCGAGCAGGACGGCCGGCCAGATGATCCAGCCGCGGGGGCGGACGAAGCCGAGCGCGACGACGCCCGCCGAGAGCACCAGGAACGCCAGGATGCCGCAGGGCAGCTGGTAGTCCGGGTTGCTGCCCAGTGCCGCCAGGCCGACCATCAGCACCGGGGTGAGTGCCCCGACCAGCCACGCCGTCCGGCGGACCGTCCGCGCCGACAGCTGCGGCTCCGGGCGCCTGCGGACCCGCTTCGGGGGCGGGACCACCCCCTCGGCGAGCGGCCTCTTCCGTTTCTTCCTGCCGGCCATGTCTTCCCCCGTTCGTTCCTTCGTCGCGCTGGGGACAGTCTGACCGCGGCTCCTGACGCGCGATACGGAGGGCCGGTACGGAGGTGCGGTACGGAGGGCGGGGCGGTGACCGCCCGTCGGCCCCTCGCCGACGGTGTTACCGACGAGTTCACCGAATGCTCGCCCGATGTCTTGCGGTCCGTGCGGACGGCCAAGTTGGATGAACAACATCCCTCGACCCGACGGGTCCACGACAACGCCCTCACGGAGGCCCGATGCCCCTGTCGTCCGTCCGCCGCGCCCTCGCCGCCGGCGCCGCCGCCACCGTCCTCGCCGTGCTCGGCGCCGTCCCGGCCTCGGCCGAGACCGCCCCCGCGACCGCACCCCCGCTCGACGTGCTGACCTACAACACGTTCCTGATGAGCACCTCGCTCTACCCCAACTGGGGCCAGCAGTACCGGGCGCAGGCCATCGCCTCGGCGGACTTCTTCCAGGGCCACGACGTGGTGGTACTGGAGGAGGCCTTCGACAACTCGGCCTCCGACGCGCTGACCGCCAAGGCCTCGGCCGCCTACCCGTACCACACGCCGGTGGTCGGCCGCTCCACCAGCGGCTGGGACGCCACCTCCGGCAGCTACAGCTCCACCACCCCCGAGGACGGCGGCGTCACCCTGCTGAGCAAGTGGCCGATCCTGCGCAAGGAGCAGTACGTCTACAAGGACGCCTGCGGCTCGGACTGGTTCTCCAACAAGGGCTTCGTCTACGCGGTGCTGGACGTCAACGGCCGCCGGACCCACGTGGTCGGCACCCACCTCCAGTCCACCGACTCGGGCTGCGCGAGCGGCCAGGCGGCGGACATCCGGGCCAAGCAGCTCACCGCGATGCGCTCCTTCCTGGACGCCAAGCGGATCCCGGCCGACGAGCCGATCCTGGTCGCGGGCGACCTCAACATCGACTCGCACGGCTCCGAGTACCAGGCGCTGCTGACCAATGGCAACCTCGCCCCGGCCTCCGCCCGCACCGGCTGGCCGTACTCCTTCGACACCGCCGACAACTCCGTCGCCGCCTACCGCTACCCGGGCGAGCCCAAGGAGGACCTCGACTACGTCCTCTACCGGGCCGACCACGCCCGCCCGCAGCAGTACACCAACCAGGTGGTCCGGGTACACAGCGCGCCCTGGACGGTGAGCAGTTGGGGCAAGAGCTACACCTACACCGACCTCTCCGACCACTACCCACTCGCCGCGCGCTGACACTCCGGGTCCTCCGGGGGTGTGGGATGCGTCACCCGTGACGCCCCACCGGCGGTTCGGCCCCTTACGATCCTGAACGCCGAGGTCGGGCGCCGTCGTACCACGGCGGCGCCCGCCCGGCAGCCAGCGATCCGGCCCGAGGAGAAGCGCACGTGACCACCCCCACCGCCGCGCCCGACAGCTACTACCAGCGCACCGGCGAGAACAGCTACAAGCCCACCGTGCAGGCGCAGGGTGCCTGGCACCCCGACGAGCAGCACTTCAGCCCGCTCGGCGGCCTGATCGTGCACGCCATCGACCGCCACCGGGCCGACCAGCGGCGGGCCGACCAGCCGGCCGGGCGCCCCGCCGACGGCCTGGCGCTGGCCCGGATCAGCTACGACATACTCGGCCTGATCGCCCTCGACGAGTTCGAGATCACGGTGGAGACCGTCCGTCCCGGGCGCACCATCGAGCTGGTCGAGGCCACCGTGGTGACCGGCGGGCGGGCCGTGGTCCGGGCCCGCGCCTGGTTTCTCGCCGAGCTGGACACCACCGCCGTCGCCGGCACCCACGACGAGTCGCTGCCCGGGCCCGAGGAGTTCGAGCCCTGGACGATGGCCGGGGTGTGGGGCGGCGGCTACATCGCCTCGATCGACGTCCGGCGCCGGGAGACCGCCCCGGGCCGCGCCGCCGCCTGGATCTCCACCCCGGTGGAGCTGGTCGCGGGGGAGCCCAGCGGCCCGCACGCCTCCTTCGTCAAGCTGGTGGACACCGCCAACGGCATCGCGGTGCGGCAGAACCCCACCGAGTGGATGTTCCCCAACACCGACCTGACGATCCACTTCCACCGCCGCCCCGAGGGCCCCTGGACCGGCCTGGACACCAGCGTGAGCTTCGGCCCGGCCGGCCACGGCGTCACCAGCACCGTGCTGCACGACGTCCACGGCCCGCTGGGCCGGGCCGAGCAGATCCTCACCGTCCGCCCGCTGAACGGAAGCTGACGGGCGGGGCGCCGCCGCCCGGACGATGGGCGGCGGCGCCTGCGGGGCGGGCCGTGCTCAGCCCTGCAGCGAGTCCATGAAGGAGCTCACCGAGAAGACCGCCTTGCCCGGGCCCGCCGGGCCGTAGCCGGGCGGGGAGGAGAGGCCGAACTCGTCCAGGGTCGCCCGGTAGGTCTGCAGCAGCCGGATGTGGTACTCCAGCGGCGCGCCCTGCGGGTTGGCCTTGCCGAGCGGGGTGGTGGGCTCGGGGCACCAGGTGGTGAAGCGCGGCACCACGCCGTGGGACATGAAGAAGCGCAGGCCCTCCTCGGTGGAGGCGATCGCCTCGTCCACCGTGGTGAAGCCGAAGGGCTCGGCCATCTCCACGCCCGCGACGAAGTTGGGGATCACGTTCTCCGGGCCGAACACCTCGGTGGAGTCGAGGATCCGGCGGTGCCACTCGTCCCGGCCGACATAGCGCTCCTTGCCCGGGCAGTAGAGCTCGAACAGCCGCTTGTCCCACACCTCGAAGTTGGGGTGGTAGATCCGCACGCCGTAGTCGTGGAAGCGCTGGACGTCCTCGCGCGGCAGCGCCTGGGCCACCACCTTGCCGATCCAGCGGCCGGGGAAGCGCTCCTCGATGGCCTTGGCGTACTGCCCGTAGAAGTCGGCCTCGTCCCGGCCGCCGACGCGCGAGGTGATCGCCCCGCCGGTGAGGGTGTACGCCTGGGAGGCGCGGGCGGTGTCGTGCTCGTCGATCAGCGCCAGCGCCTCCAGCACCTCCTCGACCGGCTTGACCCCGGTGTACGGGCGGCCGGCGGCCTTGTGCTGGCGCCAGTTGTGGTTGATGTCGCAGTACTGGCACTCCTCCTTGGCGCCGAAGTACTGGCAGACCCGGAAGACCGTGAGGTAGATCAGGTAGCCCCACTGGATGGTCGGGGCGACCTCCATCACCGACTTCCCGTTGGCCAGCGTGTGCCGGTAGTAGTCCGGCATCGGCGGCAGGCCGACATCGGCGATCCGCGCGCCGTCCAGGTAGAGGCCGAGGGTGCCGTCCTCGCCGGCGCCGACCCGGTAGGGCGAGTCCGGGTTCACCCGCACCGACACCACCGTGCGGCGCAGCCCGTACGGCCCGCCGGTCAGCACGATCTCCTCCGGCGGCCGGTTGAGCGCGGCGGCGCCCAGCTCGGGCAGGGTGCGGTGGTCGAAGGAGAAGATGAAGTACGACTTCGGCTTGACCTCGCCGCCCCCGTCGGCCCCGGCGCTGCCGCTGAGTGCCGACTCGTCGAAGGCCATGCCGCCGCGCAGCAGGTCCTCCTTGATCACCGCCTCCCGGGGCACGTCGGGATAGCGCTCCATGAGCTCCTCGACGAGTGCGGTGCGGCTGCGGGCCTGGCTCTCCATGCGCTGGTCTTCCTTCCTGGCCCCGTCCTCACGGCGCCCAGGCCATTCTGGTCCCCCTTACCGGTGGGGCCGTGCACCGGGCCGGGAGGTGACCGACCGGGCGGCCCGCGCTCCAGCGGGTTCTCCGGGGCGAGGGCATCGGAAGCGCTGCCACCGCGCGTTCCTTCCGGTCGTTCCGCATTCGAACGGATTCTGCCGCGACCGGAACAACGCGATCGGCGGCCCGGGACACGCGTGGGTGTCAGCAGGTTGACGCGGGGGCGGGCGGCTCGGGCGGGAGGGTTCGCGGCCGGGGCCGGTGTGATCAATGCACGACTGCGGCCCGCTCAAACGTCGTCAGCCCGAACGTTCACCCTATCGGGTGAGGAAGATCGTCCGTTGCGATGCGGAACGCGCCTTCGCGCCTACGGTGGTGAACCGAGCGGGACGGGGCGGAAGCCCGGGTTCCCGTTCGAGGCCGACGGAATGACGATCCGTCATATGTGCGCGACCCCTTCCCAGAGGAGGCTCCATGCCCCTGCGTGCCAGACCGGAGACACCATGCGGGCCCGTGACCGCCCCGGCGGTGGGCCCATGAGCACCCCGGCGATCGACCGGATCCTGCGCGGGCCCAGCGGGCTGGGCACCTCCGGGCTGCAGTTCCGGCCGCAGGTGTCGGTGCCCGGGGTCGAGGCCCCCGAGGTCCCGGTGCCCGAGGCCCCAGCCTCCGAGGTCCCGGTGCCCGAGGTCCCGGAAGCCGCGACCGAGGTCACGGCGGCGACCCCCGGGTTCCGGCTGCCGCCCGTCCACGTCCTGCCCGTTCCGCCCGCCGCGGCCGCCGCGGCCGCGAGCCCGGCCGCCGAGGCGCCGAGCGGCGGAAAGCCCAAGGCCGGCGACCCCATCCCCGGCCTGTACCACCACCCGATCGCCGAGCCCGACCCGGTGCGGGTGGAGGCGCTCAGTGCGGAGATCAAGGTCTGGGCGATGGAGGAGGTGGAGCTGTACCCACCGGACTGGGAGAAGGACTTCGACGGCTTCTCCACCGGGCGCTACATGGTGGCCTGCCACCCGGACGCGCCGAGCGTCGACCACCTGATGCTCGCGGCCCGCCTGATGGTGGCCGAGAACGCGGTGGACGACTGCTACTGCGAGGACCTCGGCGGGTCGCCGATCGGCCTGGGCAGCCGCCTGCTGCTCGCGCACACCGCGCTGGACCCGCTGCACACCACGACGGAGTACCACCCGGACTGGGAGGCCTCGCTGTCGTCGGACGCGCCCCGGCGCGCCTACCGCTCGGCGATGGAGTACTTCACCCGGGCCGCCACGCCCTCCCAGTCGGACCGGTTCCGGCACGACATGGCGCGGCTGCACCTCGGGTACCTGGCCGAGGCCGCCTGGGACCAGGCGGACCACGTGCCGGAGGTGTGGGAGTACCTGGCCATGCGCCAGTTCAACAACTTCCGCCCCTGCCCGACGATCACGGACACCGTCGGCGGCTACGAGCTGCCCGCCGAGCTGCACGCGCTGCCCGCGATGCAGCGGGTGATCGCGCTGGCCTCCAACGCCACCACCATCGTCAACGACCTCTACTCGTACATGAAGGAGCTGGCCAGCCCCGGACTGCACCTGAACCTGCCGGTGGTGATCTCCGAGCGCGAGGGCGTCTCCCGCAAGGAGGGCTACCTGAAGGCGGTCGAGGTCCACAACGAACTGATGCTGGCCTTCGAGGCCGAGGCGGCGGCCCTGGCCCTGTCCTGCCCGGTACCGGCCGTCCCACGGTTCCTGCGCGGTGTGGCCGCGTGGGTGGACGGCAACCACTACTGGCACCAGACCAACACCTACCGCTACACGCTGCCCGACTTCTGGTGACACCGGCCCTTCCGGCGGCGCCACCTCGCACCGGCAGCGAATCCCCTTTGATGACCGACCCCTTGACCATCCACTAGGAGTTGACCCATGTCCGTGACCGACGACATCACCACCCCCGGCAACACCATCCCCGGCCCGGCGACCCCGTACCAGGGCGACATCGCACGCTACTGGGACCACGAGGCCCGTCCGGTCAACCTTCGCCTGGGTGACGTCGACGGCCTCTACCACCACCACTACGGGATCGGGGAGATCGACCGGGCCGCGATCGGCGACCCGGCCGACAGCGAGCGCGAGAAGAAGGTGATCGCCGAGCTGCACCGCCTGGAGTCCGCCCAGGCCGACGTGCTGCTCGACCACCTCGGCGACATCCGGGCCGACCACACCCTGGTCGACGCCGGCTGCGGCCGCGGCGGCTCGATGGTGATGGCCCACCAGCGCTTCGGCTGCCGGGTCGAGGGCCTGACCCTCTCCACCCAGCAGGCCGAGTTCGGCAACAGGCGCGCCGCCGAGCTGGGCATCGGAGACTTCGTCCGCTCCCGGGTCGCCAACATGCTGAACATGCCCGTCGAGACCGGCACGGTCGCGGGCTCCTGGAACAACGAGTCCAGCATGTACGTCGACCTGCACGACCTGTTCGCCGAGCACTCCCGGGTGCTGAGCGTCGGCGGCCGGTACGTGACCATCACGGGCTGCTGGAACCCGCGCTACGGCCAGCCGTCGAAGTGGGTCTCGCAGATCAACGCCCACTTCGAGTGCAACATCCACTCCCGCCGCGAGTACCTGCGGGCGATGGCCGACAACCGCCTGGTGCCGCAGGCCGTCATCGACCTGACCCCGGACACCCTGCCCTACTGGGAGCTGCGCAACACCACCTCGCTGGTGACCGGCATCGAGGAGGCGTTCATCGAGTCCTACAAGGACGGCTCCTTCCAGTACGTGCTGATCGCGGCCGACCGGGTCTGATCGTCCGATCAGGGGCCTTCGCCCCGGTGGCGACGCACGACGACGGCGGCCTCCCCGCACCTGCGGGGAGGCCGCCGTCGTCCGTTCCGGAGCGGCCGGGGCCGGGCCCCGGCTACGGCCTGGTGAAGGTGCAGTGGGTGACGCCGCTCGGACTGGTCACCGCCTCGGTGCGAAAGCGCCGCTCCAGCCCTTCGAGCCCGCCCCAGAGCGGCTCCCCCCGGCCGAGCAGCACCGGCACCACGACCACGTGCAGGTGGTCGATCAGATCGGCCTCCAGGAAGGCCCGGACGGTGCTCGGGCCGCCGCCGATCCGCACGTCCAGGCCGCCGGCCGCCTCCCGGGCCCGGCGCAGCGCCTCCTCGGGGGAGGCGTCGAGGAAGTGGAAGACCGTCCCGCCGTCCATCTCCAGGGAGGGGCGCGGGTAGTGGGTGAGCACGAAGACCGGCGTGTGGAACGGCGGGTTCGGCCCCCACCAGCCCCGCCAGTCCTCGTCCTGCCAGGGGCCGCGCTGCGGGCCGAACTTGTTGCGGCCCATGATCTCCGCGCCGATGCCGTCGCCCCAGGTGCGGGCCATCGCGTCGTCCACGCCGGTGTCGCCGCCCTCCTTGCCGTTCATCCGCCGGAACGTCCGGGTGTCGAAGAACCAGCGGTGCAGCCGGTCGGCGGCGTGGCCGAACGGCGCGTCGAGGCTCTGGCCCTCGCCCGTGCCGTAGCCGTCCAGGGAGATCGAGAAGTTGTGGACCCGGACCAGGGACATCGGTTCCTCCGCCGCTCTGCGCGCCTCACGCGTGTGTCAGGTGCGGACCGCCCGCACCCCGCGCCTGGGCCAAACTAGCCTGGAGCCACCGAACCCCGACGTTCCGTCACCGTCCTCGGGCGTGGCGGGTGCGGCGGATGGGGAGCGCGTGGAGGAAGGGGAGGGGAGCGGGGGAGAAGCGGTGCAGCCGTCACGCTATTGTCGTGCCTTCTTCATCCTGAGCACGCCCGGGCGGGCGATGCTTCGTCAGGCTGCCCGGGAGCAGGGCGGCCGGCATCCCATGACTTGGGGGGACCGTTCCGATGACCGTACGCCGCACCCTGACCGGATTCCTGGCCGCCGGCCTGATGGCCGCCGCGGCGGCCCTGATCCCGACCGCCCCTGCCGACGCCACCACGGGCGGGTCGGGCGACCTGCCGTTCGGCTCCGCGACCACCGTCGGCCTGCACAACACCTACGACCCGGCCGCGTTCCCGTACCTCGCCCAGGGCCTGGACACCGGCACCGGCATGATCGAGCTGGACCTCTGGCCGAACGTCTTCACCAAGACGTGGCAGGTCAGCCACTCCAACCCGTTCGGCAACTCCAACAACTGCACCGCGGCGAGCACCCCCGCGCAGCTGTACGCGGGCGGCACCGACCAGAACCTGGAGAGCTGCCTGGACGACGTCCGGGTCTGGCTCGGGGCGCACCCGGGCGCCGGGCCGCTGGTGATCAAGCTGGAGCTCAAGCCGGGCTACTCGGCGAACCTCGGGATGGGCCCGGACCAGCTGGACGCGCTGATCGCCCAGCACCTCGGCTCCGCCGTGCTGCGCCCGGCCGACCTGCTGGCCAGGCCCGGCGGCGGCTCGTACGCGAGCGTCGACGAGGCGGTGCGGGCGGGCGCCTGGCCGAGCCGCTCGGCGCTGGCCGGGAAGGTGCTGCTGTACGCGATCCCGGGCACGGTCGAGCTCGGCAACCCCTTCGACACCCTGCACACCGACGTCGAGCAGGGCCGGCACCTGCGCGACCTGGCGGCGGCCGGCCGGATCGGCCAGGCGCAGGTGTTCCCCTCCGTGCTCGGCGCCGCCACCGGCGACCCGCGCGGCCAGTACACGGGAGCGGACGCCTCGATCCGGCCCTGGTTCGTGGTCTTCGACGGTGACGCCTCCACCTACGTCAGGACCGTCGACACCGCCTGGTACGACAACGCCCACTACCTGCTGGTGATGACGGACTCCCACCTGGTCGCGCCGGAGATCAGCGGCACGGACCCGACCGCGGACCAGGCCCGGGCCCGCACCGAGCAGCTGGCGAAGGCGCATGCGAGCATCGTCTCCAGCGACTGGCGCAGGCTCTCGGCGGTGCAGTCGCTGGTGCTGTCGCGCGGCTGAGGCCGGCCCGGCGGCTGACCGGGCCGAGGCCCTGACGGGTACGTCGAGTTGACCGGAGGTGAAGAGTTGGAACGGGGCTTCCGATGGCTCCCGGCCGCCGCCATCCTGGTTGTCATGACCCGAACTCTACGCGCGTGGAAGACCCGCGTCGCCGCCACCGCCGCCGTTGCCCTGGTCACCCTCGCGCCGATCGCCGTCGCGACCGAGGCGCAGGCCGCGGTGAGCGGCTCGGTGTGCCTGTCCGCCCTGCCCTCCCAGGCCGGCACCACCCTCGACCTGATCGCCTCCGGCGGTCCCTTCCCGTACAGCCAGGACGGCGTCGTCTTCCAGAACCGGGAGCGGGTGCTGCCCGCGCAGTCCTCCGGCTACTACCACGAGTACACCGTGGTCACCCCGGGCTCGCCGACCCGCGGCGCCCGTCGCATCGTCACCGGCAAGCAGTACCACGAGGACTACTACACCGCCGACCACTACGTGACCTTCCGCAAGATCAACTTCGGCTGCTGAACCGGCCACCGCCCCACCGTTTCACCGCTCCACCGCTCCACCGCTCACCGCTCCACCGGGCACCTCCGGGGCCCCGGCGCCGCACCCCGCGCCGGGGCCCCGGGCGCGTCCGATAGCGTCGGGGCGTCCGGCAACGACTCCTGGAGGTTCCCGTGCCGCAGATCCTGGTCGACCACTCGGCCGAACTCGACTTCGACCGGGCGGCGCTGGCCGCCGAGGTCCACCAGGCGATCACCGAGGTGATCGACACCACGGTGGCGGACTGCAAGACGCTCTTCCGCCCCGCCGGCCGGCACCACGTCGGCGACGGGACGAGCGGCGAGGCCGTCGTGCTGGTCGAGGTGAAGATCCTGGCCGGCCGCAGCACCGAGCAGCGCGCCGAACTGACCGCCCGGGTGCTCGCCGCCCTGCGCGCCCGGATCGACCGGCCCGCCGCGATCGGCGTCCAGGTCACCGAACTCGACCGGGACACCTACCGGTTCGTCCACCACCCCGGCCACTGAGCCCTGGCCGCTGAGTCCCGGACTCCGAGCCGTGAACTCCGATTCCCGGACTCCGAGCCGTGAACTCCGAGCCCTGCCACCGGGTCCCCGGCCGCCGGGCCGGGCCGGGCCCGGGGAACGGCGACGGCGCCGGGCCCGTGAGCCCGGCGCCGCCGGTGGAGCAGGCCCGTGGTCAGTCCGTCGGGCAGTGGATGCCCGCGGCCGGGACGGTGCCGTCCAGCAGGAACGCGTCCACCGAGGCGCGGACGCACTTGCTCGCGCCGTAGCCGGTGTGGCCCTCGCCGTCGCGGCTGATCAGGACGGCGTTGCCGAGTTCGGCGGTGAGCTTCTCGGCCCAGGCGTACGGGGTGGCCGGGTCGCCGGTGGTGCCGACGACCACGATCGGGGCGGTGGCGGCCGACTTGATCACGTGCGGCTTCTCGGTCGCGCGGAACGGCCAGATCCGGCAGTCCGGGTCGAACAGCGAGGCCATCGGGTCGTGCTTGCCGACCAGCGGGGCCTTGGCGGCGAGGTCGGTCAGCGCGGCCTGCAGCTGCTCACCGGCCGGGGCGTCGGTGGCGCCGTCGGCGCAGTGGATGGCGGTGTAGGCGTCCGCCGACGGACCGTAACGGCCTTCTTCGTCACGGCCGTTGTAGCCGTCGGCGAGGTCGAGCAGGTAGTCGGCCTTGCCGCGCACCATCGCCCAGCCGATGGAGTTGCGCAGGCCGGTCCAGGCCTTCTCGCCGCCGTAGAGCCGGCTGAGCACGCCGGTCCAGGCCGCGCTGGAGGTCAGGGTGCGGCCCTTCTCCGTCCTGAGCGGCTTCTCCTTGAGCCCGTCGAGGAAGGCGGCGAGCTTCTGCGGGGCCTGGTCGGCGTCCTTGCCGAGCGGGCAGGCGTCCTTGGTGACGCAGTCCGCGGCGAAGGCCTTCAGCGCCCGCTCGAAGCCGGCCGACTGCTCGATGTTGTGCTGGATCAGCGAGGTGGAGGCCGAGGTGGCGCCGTCCAGGACGAGCCGGCCGACCCGGTCGGGGAACTCCTCGGCGTAGAGCGAGCCGAGGTAGGTGCCGTAGGACATGCCGAGGTAGCTGAGCTTCTGGTCGCCGAGGGCGGCGCGCAGCACGTCCATGTCCCGGGCGGTGTTGCGGGTTCCGACGAAGGGCAGGACCTGTGCGTACTTGGCCTGGCAGGCGTCGGCGAGCTGCTTGCCGTGGTCGTCGCCCGCCTGGTCGGTGTTCAGCCAGGCGTCCCGGGCCCGGTCGTCCAGGCAGTTGAGCGGGCTGGTGCCGCCGGTGCCGCGCGGGTCGAAGCCGACGATGTCGTAGCGGTCGTGCAGCGGGCCGTCGAGGCCCTTCGGGTCGTAGGTGACCATCTGGACGCCGGAGCCGCCCGGGCCGCCGGGGTTGATCAGCAGTGAGCCGATCCGCTGGTCGGGCCTGGTGGCCGGGTTGCGGACCACGGCGACGTCCAGGGTGCCGGCGGCCGGGGCGGTGTAGTCGAGCGGGACCTTGAGGGCGGCGCACTGGAGCGCCGAGACGTCCTCCTTGTTCTGCGGGTCCTTTGCGCAGGGGCCCCAGGCGAGCTGCTGGCCGTAGAAGGCCTTGAGCGCCGGGTCGGCGGCACCGGTGGGCTTGACGGTCGGGGTGGGCGTCGGGGTGGCCGTCGGCGTCGCGCCGGCGGGGGCCGTGGTGGTCGCGGGCGCGGCGGCCGTGCCGCTCCCGCCGGTGCAGCCGGCCAGCAGGGTGGCGGTGGCGACGGCTGCGACGGCGGCGGGCAGGACGCGCCGCGGATTCCGAGTGATCATGAAATGCACGGCACAGGAATATCACCTGCCTGTCACATCGGTCACATGGGATTCTCGGAGTTCCCCGCGGCGCCGCTCGCCGCGACGGTCGGGGGTGATGCCGTCCGCCGGGCGCGAGGGGTGATTCCGCGGGGCGCCGAACGATGCCATGCTGAGGTCATGACAGAAAGCAGTGCGGTGGCCCCGCTCCGTGAGCAGGCGGAAGCCGGCGGGCGGCGGCGGGAGTTGGCCGCGGCGACGGTCGGATCGGTGGTCGAGTCCTTCGACTGGAGCATCTACGCCGTCCTCGCGCCCTACTTCGCGGCGGACCTCTTCGGGCACGGCAAGCACGGCGTCAGCGGCGTGCTCGGCGCGTACGTCACCTTCGCGGTGGGCTTCGTCGCCCGGCCGGTCGGCTCCTACCTGATCGGGCGGCTCAGCGACACCAGGGGACGGCGCTTCGCGCTGAGCCTCGGCATGGCGGTGATCGCCGCCGCCAGCCTGGGCATCGCCGTCATCCCCGGCCAGCAGGCCATCGGGGTCTGGGCGGCACTGCTGGCCGTGCTCGCCCGGGTGGTGCAGGGGCTCGCCTTCGGCGGGGAGGCGCCGAGCGTGGCCGCGTACGTGACCGAGACCGCCCCGCCCCGGCACCGCTTCGCGTTCAGCTCGATCTCCTACGGCGGAATCGTCCTCGGCTCGCTGCTCTCCTTCGGGGTGCTCACCGTGCTGATCCACACCATCGGCAAGTCCGGCCTGGAGAACGGTGGTTGGCGCCTGGGCTTCGCGGTCGCCGCACTGCTCGGGCTGGCCGCCGTCTGGGTGCGGCGGTGGGCGCCGGAGAGCGCGGAGTTCCGCCGCACCCGGGAGCGCGCGCGGCGCACCGTCCGCCCGCCGTTCCTGCGGACGCTGAGCGAGCACCGCTGGGCGGTGCTCACCGTCTTCCTCAACACCCTCGGGGGGACGGTCGGTTACTACTTCGCGCTGGCGTACCTGCCGCAGTACGCCGCCGCCTACCACGTGGTCGGGAAGGAGGAGGCGGCCTCCTTCATGACGGTGGTGCTCGTCGTGGTGCTGGCCACCATGCTGCTCACCGGCGTCGCCGCCGACCGCTTCGGCCTGCTGCCGGTCGCCCGGATCGGCTTCGGCCTGCCGATCCCGATGGTCGGCATCCTGCTCGCCGGGCTGCGCCAGGGCTGGCTGCCGTTCCAGGTCGTCGCCGTGCTGCTGGGAATGCTGGTGGCCACGGTGCTCGGCACGCTCAACGTCTTCACCGGGCTGCTGTTCCCGACCGAGGTGCGGGCGGTCGGCCTCGGCGTGGTCAACGCGACCACCATCGCCGCGTTCGGCGGCACCTTCCCGCTGCTCGCCGAGTGGCTGAACGGCCGTCATCTGCTGGGCCTGATCCCCGGATACGTCACCGTCTGCACGGCCGGTCCGGCCCTCGCGCTGCTGACGGCGATGAAGGTGCCGTCCTTCGCCGCGGCCGTCCGGGGCGCGGAAGCCTCGGTTCAGCGGACACCGGGAACCGCCTGACGGACAGTCATTCCCTGTGGTTGAGTGGTCCGGACCATTGCTGATCGGGGAGGGCGGAGCATGGGTACCGACGCTTCGGGTACGGACATGCCGGACACTGCCGGACGGGACGGCGGCGCATCGGACACCGGTCCGGGTGCCGGTGGTCCGGACGACTGGGGTTCGGACGACTGGGGGTCCTACGACCGCCCGCCGGGGACCGGCCTGTCGGAGAGCTGGCTGACCGAGCCCGGGTTCGACGAGCCGCCGCAGGTGGACCTGCGCACCGACCGGGCGCACTCGGCCCGGGTCTACGACTACCTGCTGGGCGGCAAGACCAACTTCCCCGCGGACCGCGAGGTCGGCGACCGCGTCCTGGCCGACCTGCCCGGCGTGCGCGCGGACGCCACCGCCGCCCGTGCCGTGATGCACCGGATGGTGCGCCGGCTCGCCGAGGTGCACGGCGTGCGCCAGTTCCTGGACGTCGGCACCGGCATTCCCACCGCGCCCAACCTGCACGAGATCGTGCAGTCCGTCGACCCGGCCTGCCGCGTGGTCTACGTCGACAACGACCCGATCGTGCTCGCCCACTCGCGCGCCCTGCTCACCAGCACCCCCGAGGGCCGCACCGCCTACGTCCAGGGCGACCTGCGCGAACCGGAGCGGTTCCTCGCCGACCCGGCGGTGGCCGGCACCCTGGACCTCCGCGAGCCGGTCGCCCTGACGCTGATCAACATCGTCCACTTCCTCTCCGACGAGGCCGCGCACCCGCCCGTCCGCAAGATCCTGGACGCCCTGCCCGCCGGCAGCTTCCTCGCGCTGTCCGCGGGGACGGCCGACATCGCGCCGGAGCGCAGCGCGGCCGCCGCCCGCCGGTACGAGGACGCCGGGATCACGCTGCACTTCCGCTCGCGCGAGCGCGTCGAACTCTTCTTCGCCGGGCTGGAGTTGGACGATCCGGGGGTGGTCCTGATCAACCACTGGCACCCGGAGCTCGCCGAGGTCCCGGGCTCGGGCGGGGACACGGTCTCGGTGTACGGGGGAGTCGGCCGCAAGGCGTAGTCGGATCCTTCCTCGTCAAAACGATCGTCTTTACGTGCTCATGTCATTAAAGTGACTGCCCGTCGAACCCCCCACTCGGCAGGCGGAGATTTCATGACCATTGCACGCAGGTCCATCCTCAAGGGCACCTCGGCGGCCGGAGCCGCCCTCGTGGCGGCAGGGACGGCGGCCGCGCAACCCGCGGCCGCCCAGCCGGCCGACGACGCGCCCGCCGGTCCGCTCCTGCAGACCACCCCGCACCGCGCCGGAACGGCCTCGGTGACCGGACTGCACCTGCAGTTCGGCACCGACGCCAGTACGGAGATGACCGTCTCCTGGCTCACCCCGCAGTCCGTGCGCCGACCACAGGTGCGGTACGGCTCACCGGACGGCGGCCTCGGCCGGGTTGTCCAGGCCGAGACCCGCACCTACCGGGACTCGATCGACAAGGCCGAGGTGTACGTCCACCACGCGCGGCTCACCGGCCTGCGCCCGGGCACCACCTACCTCTACAGCGCCGGCCACGACGGTGCCAACGCCGAGACCGGCACCTTCACCACCGCCCCGCGCGGCCGAACCCCCTTCACCTTCACGAGCTTCGGGGACCAGGCCGCGCCCAACCTCCGCCGCCGGATCACCTTCCCCGACGGCATGCCCTCCCCGCTCGGCAAGTACCCCGTGTTCATGAGCAGCCAGGTCGGCACCGCGGCCTCCGCCGACATCGTCGCCGCCGTCGAACGCGTCGGGCCGCTGTTCAACCTCATCAACGGCGACCTCTGCTACTCCTCCTACGCCGGCCGCCACGGCCAGAGCCGCACCGCGACCTGGGCCGACTGGTTCATCAGCAACAGCCGCTCCACCCGGCTGCGGCCCTGGATGCCCTGCGTCGGCAACCACGAGAACGAGGGCGGCAACGGCCCGATCGGCGCGACCGGCTACCAGGCCTACTTCACCCTCCCCGACTCCTCGGCCTCCTCCGACGAGGAGACCCGGGGCATGTGGTACGCCTTCACCGTCGGCTCGGTGCGCTTCATCAGCCTCGCCAACGACGACGAGGCCATCCAGAACTCCGGCGACGTCTACCTGCGCGGCTACTCCGGAGGCGCCCAACGGTGCTGGCTGGAGCGGGAGTTGCGAGCGGCCCGGAGCAGCCGGGCGATCGACTGGATCGTGGTCTGCATGCACCACCCGATGATCTCCAGCTCGATGCACGGCTCCGGCAGCGACCTCGGCCTCCGCGAGACCTGGGGCCCGCTGTTCGACGCCTACGGGGTCGACCTGGTGGTGTGCGGCCACGAGCACTACTACGAGCGCTCCCACCCCGTCCGCGGCACCCTGCCCAACGACACCCGTACCCCGGTGCCGACCGACACCCGCACCGACCTGGTCGACACCGGGCGGGGCACCGTCCACATGATCATCGGGGCCGGCGGCAACGCCGCCACCACGCAGGACGACCTCTTCGAGAAGCCCAAGGGCCGGGTGGTCGTCGGGCTGGAGGACCCGAAGCCGGGCGCGCCGTACCGGGAGTCGGTCTGGGTCACCGAGGACGCGCCCTGGGCCGCCGTCCAGGACCGCACCCACGCCCACGGCTTCGCGGCCTTCGAGGTCGACCCGGGCGACCGGCGCGGTGGCACGACCACCATGAAGGTCATCTACTACACCTTCGACGGACCGCACGGGGACCTCACCCCGGTGGACACCTTCACCCTGTACCGGCGCCGGACCGACGGGCGCGACGGCTGACGGCCGGGCCGCCCGGCACACGGCCGACCGGCTCAGGTCAGCCGTGCACCGGGCGGCCCGGGGCGGACAAGGGCGGCCCGGGGCGGCTCAGCGCCGGAACAGACCGGTGAGCACGTCCCACCAGCCGCGGCGCTGCGCCGGGACCGTCGGGCCCGGCGGCCCGGCCGTCCCGGCGCGCTCGGCGTTCCGGGGGCCCGGGAGGGCCTGCTCCGCCGCCGAGCCGCCCTGCTCCGCCGGCTGGGCCCCGGCCTTCGCCTGCTCCGCCTCCGCCTCCTCGGCCTCCGCCACCGAGAGCGGGTCCGGCTCGATGTCGCGGGCGGTGAACTCCACCGGCAGCGCCGTCAGATGACGGGAGATCCAGGCCGAACTCCAGGTCAGCTCCTCCTCGGGCACCGCGAGCCGGACGTCCGGCAGCAGGGTGAGCAGGATGTCGATCCCGGCCTCGGCGACGTGCCGCCCGATGTCCTGGCCGGGGCACTCGTGCGGACCGGCGCCGAAGGACAGATGGGAGCGGTTGCCGTACAGCGGGGCCGCCAGGTCGGGCCGGACCACCGGGTCGACGTTGCCCGCCGCCAGCCCGAGCAGCAGCAGGTCCCCGGCACCGATCCGCTGACCGCCCAGCTCGGTGTCGGCGGTCGCCCAGCGGCCGGCCACCAGGGACATCGGCGGGGAGTCCCAGAGGACCTGGTCGAGCGCCTCGCCCAGGGTCATCTGGCCGCCCGAGAGGTGGGCGCGGAACCGCGGGTCGGTGAGCACCATCTTCAACGAGTCGGCGATCAGGTTGACGGTGGTCTCGTTCGCGGCCAGCAGCACCACCCGCAGGTGCTCCATCACCTCGTCCTCGGTCAGCCCGGCCGGGTGCGCCAGCAGGCGGCTGGTCAGGTCGTCACCGGGGCTGTCGCGCTTGATGGCGATGGTCCGGCGCAGACCGGCGACCACGTACTCGTTGCTGGCGATCGCCGTCTCGGTGCCCTTCACCAGGTCCCGGGCGGCGGTCACCAGCTGCGGCCCGTACTCGTCCGGCATGCCGAGCAGCTTGGTCATCACCAGCATCGGCAGGTGCTCGGCGAACTGGGAGATCAGTTCGGCCCGGCCGGTCGGCCCGACCACCTGGACCAGGTCGGTGGTGAAGCGGCGGACGTGACGGCGGATGCCGCGCCGGTCGAAGCCGTTCAGGCCGTCCAGCAGCGCGCCGCGCAGCCGGCGGTGCTCGTCGCCGTCCGCGAACACGCAGATCGGCTGCCAGGCGACCACCGGCAGCAGCGGCGAGTCCGGCGGGACCTCGTTGTTGCGGAACGCGCTCCACAGGCGCGAGTCCCGGGAGAACAGCGAGGGCGTGCGCATCGCGGCGATGTTGGCGCCGTGGCCGAGCACCAGCCAGGCCCGGTGCTCGCCGTGCAGCAGCACCGGGGCCACCTCGCCGTACTCGGCGCGCAGCTTCTCGTACAGGCCCGCCGGGTCGGCCTCGGCCTCCGGCCCGTACAGGCGGCGCAGGCCGCCGGGGCCGGTCGGGGCGATGCCGCCGCCCGCGTGGGCCGGGCAGCCGGGCGGCGGGGCGGCGGGCGAGGCGGGGCCGGCGGGGAAGGCGGGTTCGGGGAACGGGGTGGTCACGGGGGTCTCCGGTCGCGGGTGGGTTCGGTGACGGGCGGTCGGTCGGGGTGGTACGGACGGACCGTCGGCTCAGCCGCCGGACGGGGCGGCCAGCTCGTACAGGTAGTGCATCAGGGTCATCAGGGTGTCCCGGCTGGACTCCCGGCTGCGCGCGTCGCACGCGACGATCGGCACCTCGGACGGCAGGTCCAGCGCGTCCCGCACCTCGTCGAGCGGGACGGGCGGCGCCTCCGGGAAGCCGTTGACGGCCACCACGAAGGGCACGCCGCGCTCCTCCAGGCGCCCGATCACCTCGAAGCTGACCTCCAGCCGGCGGGTGTCCACCAGAACCACCGCGCCCAGGGCGCCCTCGAACAGGCCGTTCCAGAGGAACCAGAACCGCTCCTGGCCGGGGGTGCCGAAGACGTAGAGCACGAGCCGGTCGCTGATGCTGATCCGGCCGAAGTCCATGGCCACGGTGGTGGAGGTCTTCTGCTCGACCCCGGTCGGGTCGTCCACCCCGACCCCGGCCTGGGTCATGGTCTCCTCGGTCGTCAGCGGGCGGATCTCGCTGACCGCGCCGACCAGCGTCGTCTTGCCGACGCCGAAGCCGCCGACCACCACCACCTTGACCGCCGTGGTGACGGTGTCCGGCAGCAGGTCCGGACCGGCCGGCCCGACCACCGTGTCAGAGCCGCTGAAGTCCATGGATCACCGCCTCCAACAGGGCACGGTCGGGAAGCTCCGCCGCGGGCACGGCGGAACTGCGGGCCTCGATCAGCCCGTCGTCGAGCAGGTCCGCCAGCAGGACGATGACCACGCTGACGGGCAGCTCCAGGTAGGCGGAGACCTCCGCCACCGAGAGCGGGGAGCGGCACAGCCGCAGGATGGCGGCCTGCTCCGGCTGGTGGGCGGGGGCCGGCTCCGCACGGGAGACGATCAGGGTGACCAGGTCGAAGACCCCCGGTCCGGAGGGGCCGCTGCGGCCCCGGGTGATGACGTACAGCCGGTCGGGCTCGGGGCCGTCCCAGCCACCCTTCTCGGCCGTCATGCCACCGCCTCGCTGTGCTCGTTCATGTGCCCGTCCCGCCGTCGCAGCCCACCGCGGCAGGCCGGGCCGGGTGCCGGTTCACGCGACCGCCTCGGGATTGCGCGGCGGGGTCGACAGGTGCTCGCCGATCCGGGCGACCAGGTCGCGCATCTGGTGGCTCACCAGCCCGGCGTCCACGCCCTCGTCGGCGAGCACCGCGAGATAGGCGCGGTCACCGGCCGCCATCAGGTAGAAGTAGCCGCCGTCCACCTCGATCACCACCAGCCGCATCGAGCCGTCGCCGTGCGGGAACTCGTGGCCGATCGCGCCGGCCAGGCTCTGCAGCCCGGCGCAGGCGGCGGCGAGGCGGTCGGCGGTGTCCGGGTCGGTGCCGTACTGGGCGATCCGCAGGCCGTCGGCGGACAGCACGATGACGTGGCGCACGCACGGGACGCTGTCCGCGAGGTCGTTGAGGATCCAGTCCATGTTGTTGCGGTGCGGAATCACTGCTCGCCCTTCCCTGCCGTGTCTTCACTGGTGTGCGCGGCGCTGGTGTGTCCGGCACCCGCCTGTCCGGTACCCGTCCGTCCGGCACCCGCCGGGCCGGACGGGCCCGGCCCGGTGCCCTTGATGCCGTCCATGAACGCCTCCAGCCACAGGCCCGGCTGCTTCGGCTCCTTGGCGGGGCCCGCCGCCCGGGCCGGCGGCCCCGCCACCGGTCCGGCGGGCTGCGCGGTGGCGCGCGCGGCCCCGCCGAAGCCCCGCGGCATCATCGGGCGGCTCCGCCGGCGCTGCGGCAGGCCGTTGGGCGTCCACTCGGTCACGATCACCTCGTCGTCCCCGGCGCCCGGGCCGGAAGGCCCCCACGGGTTGGTCGAACCGTAGGACGGCCCGACGCCGGCCGAGGTCGTCCGGGTGCCCCAGGGACGGCCCGGGGCCGCGTGCCGGGGCGGGTTCGCCGGGAGCGGACGGGGGCCGGAGAAGGCGCCGATGCCGTGCGCCCGCCCGGTCGGCGGCGCGGTGGTGAGCAGCTCCTGCGGCACGACCAGCACCGCCCGCACACCGCCGTACGCGGAGCGGCGCAGCGAGATCTGGAAACCGTACGCCTGGCAGAGCCGGCCGACGATGGCGAAGCCCAGCCGGGGGGACTCGGTGAGGTCGTCGAAGTCCTTGGAGACCATCGCCTCGCGGATCGAGCGCTCGGCGCGGAACCGGGCCTCGTCGGTGAGGCCGAGGCCGCCGTCCTCGATCTCGATCGCCATGCCGCTCTGCACCTCGGAGGCGCTCAGGTGCACGTGGGTGTGCGGCGGCGAGTAGCGGGTGGCGTTGTCGAGCAGCTCGGAGACGGCGTGGATCAGCGGCTCGACGGCCGGTCCGGTGACGGAGATCTGCGCCACCGGGTGCAGGTCCACCCGCTGGTACTCCAGGATCCGGGACATGCCGCCGCGCAGCACACTGTAGAGCGCGATCGGCCGGGTCCACTGCCGGCCGGGGCGGGCGCCCGACAGGACCGCGATGCTGTCGGCCAGGCGGCCGGTCAGCGCGTTGCCGTGGTCCAGGCGCAGCAGGTCGTCGAAGACCGCCGGGTCGTTGCCGTGCCGGTCCTCCATCTCCCGCAGGTCCTTGGCCTGCCGGTGGATGATGGCCTGCACCCGGCGGGCGATGTTGACGAAGGCCCGCTCGGCCGAGTCGCGCCGGCTGACCTCGTCGTCGACGGCCTTGGCGACGGCCTCGGCGACGGCCACCAGGGAGCGGCGGAACCGCGGCGACACGGGGGCGTCGCTCTCCTCCAGCGGGCGGGTCAGGACGTCGAAGGAGTACCCGTAGCGGGCCCCGGCGACGATCCGGCGCATCTCGCCCCGGGCGAGCCGGTCCAGCTCGTCCTCCTGACCGGCCAGCCGGCGTTGGAACTCCTCCACCTGCCGGGCGTGCCGGTCGCGCGACTCACTCAGCGCCCGCCCGCGGCGTGCCGACTCGGCGGCCACCACGGCCACCAGCACGGTGCCCGTCGCCCCGCACCACAGCACCCCGGCCCGGGCCCCGTCGGACACCACCGCCGCGGCGACCGCCACGGCCACCGCCATCACGGCCGTCGGCAACAACCAGCCGAGCAGGGGCGCTTGGCGCCGTCTGGCGAGTGACGATCCAGCTCGAAGCATTCAGCATCCTCAAACGATCGGAACAGCAAAGGGGGACAGGCGGGGGATCGGCTCCGCAGGCGTGGTGGTGCAGCATAGCCAAGTTCAGGACATCCTGACCGAAAGTCAAAAATACCGTCCCGCAACCGACTTGTCGTATCCAGCCGGACAACACCGACATCTCGCACACCAGTCGCAACCCGGAGCGGCCACCGCCCTCCCACCAGGCTTCTCGCCCCGCCGCCCGCGCGCCGCCGACCCGCTCCGGATTCGCTCATGCGAAGGGTTTCCTCGCCAAGTCCCGCCACCTCGGACGGAGTTCGTGCTAAGAACGGCGAACCGGGTCAACCGGTCGGGTGGCAATCACCCGGAAGGGGATCCGCGGCCCGGCCTGGCGAGCCGCACCGCGACGCCCCGATTCCCGGGCCCGCGGCGAGCGACTTCTCGCAGGCCCTGTCTTCGAGCCCCGCCGCCTCTGTGTCCCGCGCTCGTGGACGCAGGACCCCGACCGGGCCTCGTGCGGCCGGCATCCCGGACGACCTGAGGTTCGTCACCGAACCCGCTCGGGCCGCCGACATGATCACCCAGGCGTGGGACGCCGGGGCCCTGGCCGCCCGGGTCACCCGTGACGAGGTCTACGGCGGCGACCCACATCTGAGCACCGAGCCGGAACAGCGTCGGATCGGCTATGTCTCGGCCGTCTCGCGCAAGCGGCCGATCGCCACCGGTGAACTCGCCTTCTGCCGCCGCTACTCGCCCCGCCCGGTCTCACTGGCCGCACTGTCTCCAGAGTTGGGCAGTCGCGCCACAAGCTGACTATGCTCTCAGAACTTATAGATGAGCAAGCATCAATTCTTCTGTGAAGCAAGATACTTGAGGGGATCATCTTGGAGACAGCTCGCGTTGCACTTGGCATCGCCGCGGCCGTGCTTGTCCCATGGGGGCTGGGATGGAATGGGCCGCCAAATGCTGCCGGCGGGCCCAAGCGGTATCCCCGGCTGGCCTTGGCGTTCTTCGTCGTCTACGCCTGCTACACCCTGGTCGGTGCGCCAAGGCGTCTCTGGCCCGTCGCGCTTGTCGGGGCGTGTCTCGTACTTGCCTCCGTTCTTCGATCGAGGCCGTGGCCTCCACGTGGCACAAACCTTCACCAGCGCCTGTCGGGTGTCACTGCCAGCATCGGACGCGCCGCTGCCACGCTTCTCGCACTGGGTCTACTGATCGGCATCTGGGCAGCCGGGCCGTGGTCGACGATGAGCGCACACCGCATCGTCCTTGACGACCGAGTCGCGGTGATCTCTTCATGTCTTCTTCTCACGGTCTTCTGCGGTGGAAAGGTAGCGCTGTGGGTGACACACCACGTCAAGGTGGAAGTCGAAGCGCTGAGCGACGCCAACCAGAGAACGCACGCGCTGGACTTCATGCATCGAGGGCTCGTTATCGGGTGGTTGGAACGAGGCGTACTGTTCGCGTTCCTGATTGCCGGACACTCTGAGGCAGCGGCCCTCGCCCTGGCGGCGAAGTCGCTGGCCCGGACTCCCGAGCTCGACAAGGGGGGCAAGTACGTGTCTGAGTTCTTCCTCCTCGGTACGCTGACGAGCGTCTCCACTGCACTCGCTATGGGTGTGGTCGCTCGCTTGGCGATGGGGCTGTCGCCGCTATAGGAGGTCCAGTGGACCTGAGCCAGCACCCGCTGGTGCAGAATCTCATGTCGCTGCACCTGCCAACCCGCGACTATGTGGTCGCGGGGAGTGGACCGCTGCTCGCACACGGCCTCAAGCAGGACGTTGGCGACCTGGACATCGTGGCCCGCGGTCGGGCATGGGAGATCATCACGGCGCTCGCACCCCCGGTTCCTGCACCTTCCGGCCATGGACGAATGGCTTTGCTGTTCGACGGCGCGATCGAAGCCTTCGACACGTGGCTTCCGGGGACGTGTGAGCGCGATGAACTGATCGAAGAAGCAGAACTGATCCACGGCATCCCGTTCTCACCCCTTCGTCGCGTTCTCCGTTGGAAGCAGCTCTACGACCGCAGCAAGGACCGCGATGACGTCGTACGGATCCGCAAGTATCTGGCAGTCTCGGGCGAGCCGCTGCATTGATCCGTGTCAGTTTCCGTATCAGTCGGCCCTGTTGCCGGTGTCTGCGGCCGTTCACAGCGCCAGGCGTTCGACGGTGTTTCGCTCTTTACGGAGGTCGGGGTGGTGGCTGATGGGCCGGCCGCCCTTCACCGGCGCGGTGCTCGCCACCTTCGTCCGCTCGGGCGGCGGCGCGGGCTCCGGCTCCCTGGTGCGGACGGCTCCGCTCCTGAGGTGGAGTGCGGTGGCCAGTGCCCTGCTGGCGCTGCCCCAGTTCGTGCTCGCGCTCCGGCCGCTGTGACGGCGGGCCGCTGACGGGCCCCGGCCGCATCGCCACGGCCGGGGCCGGTCGCGCGGTCGGAGGCAACAGATGTTGCGCTGCAGGGCAATGATGGTTGACGGCCTCCGGCTCGGGTCCGTACAGTGCCGGGCCATGGAGACGGGCGATCTTGGTCGGCGGGTGGCGGAGGACGTGGCCGGTGGCGGTGGGGTGGAAGGGCTGCGGCGGCTGTCGGGGGTGATCGAGGCGCTGGAGGAGCGGCGGACGGAGCTGGTGGAGGAGCTGCGGCGCGGGCGGGAGGCGACCTGGGAGGAGATCGGGCGGGCCTGCGGGATGACGCGGCAGGGTGCGACCAGGCGGTGGGCCGGACGGCTGCGGGCGCGGTCGTTCGGGGTGGCGGTGGACGCGTACCAGCACGGTCGGCCGGGCTATCCGCGGGCGCTGATCGGCTCGGCGGTGCCCCGGGAGGCCCGCCGGGTGCTCGATCTGGGCGCCGGGACGGGCAAGTTGACCGGTCTGCTGGTCGACGCGGGCCTGGACGTGGTGGCGGTCGAGCCCGACGAGGGGATGCGGGCGCGGCTGGCCGCGACGGTGCCGAAGGCGGCCGTCCGGGCGGGCTCGGCCGAGCACATCCCGCTGCCGGACGGCAGCGTCGACGCCGTGGTGGTGGCGCAGGCCTGGCACTGGTTCGACCCGGCGGTCGCGGTGCCGGAGATCGCCCGGGTGCTCGCCCCCGGCGGCACGCTCGCGCTGGTGTGGAACGTCCGGGACGAGTCCGAACCCTGGGCGGCCGCCCTGGGCGTGCTGATGCACCGCGCGGCGCCGCCGCGGATCGACACCAGGCCGGTCCTCCCGGCGCCGTTCGGTGCGTCCGAGCGGCTGGAGATCGGCTGGGAGCACGTCACCACCCGGGCCGGGATCGTCGACATGGTCGCCTCGCGCAGCTATGTGATCGCGCTGCCGGAGGACCAGCGGGAGCGCCTGCTGGCCGACGTCGAGCAGTTGCTGGCCACCCACCCGGACCTGGCCGGCCGCGAGGAGATCGCCCTGCCGTACGTGACGAGGTGCACCCGTGTCCGTCTCGGCTGAGCACGGTCGGCGTGCCGTGGTGCTGCGCCGGCTGGGCGTCGCGGACGCCGAACCGTACCGGGCCTTCCGGCTGGCGGCGCTGCGCGGGACGCCGAGCGCCTTCACCTCCAGCCACGCCGAGGAGGCCGGCAGGCCGTTGTCGGAGACGCTGCAGCGGCTGGCCGGGGCCGAGGCCGGGCCGGACGCGCTGATCGGCGCCTTCGACGGCGCCGGCACGCTGGTCGGCACCGCCGGGCTGAAGGTGTCGCAGCGCGGTCAGGAGCGGCACAAGGGCACGCTGTACGGCATGGCGGTGGCCCGCAGCGCCGCCGGGCGGGGGATCGGCCGCGCCCTGGTGCGGGAGGTGCTGCGCACAGCGGAGCGGGACGGGCGGCTGCGGCAGGTGCTGCTGACCGTCTCGGAGGGCAACGAGCCTGCCCTGCGGCTCTACACCGCCTGCGGCTTCGAGGTGTGGGGGCGCGAGCCGAGGGCCGTCCTGGTCGACGGGCGGGCGGTCGCGAAGCTGCACATGGTGCGCCTGCTGGACGGGGACCGGGCGGAGGCGGCCGGGCGCTGACAGGGGCGGCCGACAGCGGTCGGCTTGGAACGCTCGGCCGGCGAGGGTCGGGCTGCGACGGCCGGGTTGCGACGGTCCGTCGTCAACGGCTCGGCAGCGGCCCGCTGACAATTGTCACGGTGCGCCGGTGTGCGAACACACTGCCCCCGGGAACAGGTCCACGACCAGCATGGATGCCATGAACTCCACCGACCTGCAGCACCCCGACACCCGTCGGGCCTTCCGCACCGTCCGGCGACTCGTGCTCGCCTATCTCGGCCTCAGCGTCGTCACACTGGCCGCCGCCGTCGCCCTCCGTGACCACCACGCGATGGTCAACGCGCCGGTGCTCGTCCGCGGCACCATCGTCGTGGCCAGCGCCGCCCTCACCCTCCTGCTGACCGTCCGGGCCGCCAACGGCTCCCGGGGCGCGTTCCGGCGGCTGCGGATCCTCTCGGCCGTCATGCTGGTCGCCATCGCCACGATCATCGCCCTGCCGGGGACCTTCCCGGTGTGGATGAAGGTCGAGCAGGGCGTCTGCGGGCTCGCCCTGCTGGGTGTGGCCGCGGTGGTCAACGGACGGCACCTGCGTAGCCTGTTCGCCAGGCTCTGAGGAGGGGGGGAACGAGGGTGACCGGCCTCGACCGCGCAGGCATGGACCGTGCGGGCATGGACCGCACGGGCACGGATCGCGCGGGCATGGACCGCACGACCGCGGCCCCCGGCCCGGGGGCCGCACCGGGCCCCGTCCAGTACTGGGGCCACGGCTGGCGGCGCCCGCTGCTGGCCAGCGGGATGATGGTCTTCCCCGCACTCACCGCCGTCGCCGTCGGCGGCACCGTCTCCGGGGCGGCCGCGGTGGCCGGGTACGCCGTGGTCGTCGCGTTCTGCCTCTGCTACGCGCTGCTGGCCCTCGCCCTCGGACTGGGGCGGCGGCGCTGGATGGCGCTACTGCTGGGGGTGATGACGGCACTGTTCCTGGCCGCGCTGCCGTTCGCCCACGAGGACGCCTTCTTCCTCGCCACCGTGGTCGTCTCCGCAGTGGCGATCCAGTGGCGCGAGCACGCCGCCCGGGTGGTGGCGGCCGGCACGCTGGCCGCGCTGGTGGTGCCCTGGGCGGTGCGCCCCTGGCACACCGGTCCGGGCGGATTCCAGGCCCTGGCCCTGCTGTTCACCTCGCTCACCTGCGGTGCCTTCGCCGGGATCGCCGCCACCAACGACGCCCTGGTCGCCGCCCGGGCCGAGGTGGCGCGGCTCGCCTCGGAGGCCGAGCGCAACCGGATCGCCCGGGACCTGCACGATCTGCTGGGGCACTCGCTCACCGCGATCACCGTCAAGTCCCGCCTCGCCCAGCGGCTCGCGGGCAAGGACCTGGACCTGGCGGTGGCGGAGATGGCGGCGGTGGAGACGCTGTCCCGCCAGGCGCTGTCCGACGTCCGCGCCGCCGTCAGCGGATACCGCGAGGTGACGCTGGCCGGCGAGATCGCCCGCGGCCGTGAACTGCTGCGCGCCGCCGGGGTGGTGGCCGACCTGCCGACGGCGGCGGACGCGGTCGCGCCGGGGGAGCGTGAGCTGTTCGGCTGGGTGCTGCGCGAGGGGATCACCAACGTGGTCCGGCACGCCCGGGCCGAGCGCTGCTCGGTGCTGCTCACCGCCACCTCGGTGGAGATCCGCGACGACGGGGCCGCCGCCGCCCGGAGCGGACCGGGTGGACCGGGCGGTACGGACGGGACGGGCGATGCGCGCGGACCGGGCGGTACGGACGACGCCCGGGGCAACGGCGGTGCGGGCGACGGCAAGGGCCTGACCGGGCTGCGGGAACGCGTCGCCGCGGTGGGCGGTACGGTCGAGGCCGGCCCGCTCGACCCGCGCGGGTGGCGGCTGCTGGTCACCGTCCCGCCGGGCGGCCCGGGCCCCGCCGGACCCGAAACCGTCGGGCCGGACGCCGCCGGGCCGGACCCCGGCCGGCCCGACCCCGGCCACGAAGGGACGACATGACGATCCGCCCGATCCGCCTGCTGCTCGCCGAGGACCAGGAGCTGGTCCGCACCGCGCTGTGCACCCTGCTCGACCTGGAGGACGACTTCGCCGTGGTCGCCGCCGTCGGCCGCGGCGACCAGGTCGCGGAGGCGGCGCGGGAGAACCGGCCGGACGTGGCCCTGCTCGACATCGAGATGCCCGGACTGGACGGCCTGGCGGCCGCCGCCGTACTGGCCCAGCAGGCCCCGTGGTGCCGGGTCGTCATCCTCACCACCTTCGGCCGCGCCGGCTACCTGCGCCGGGCCATGGAGGCGGGCGCGCTCGGCTTCGTGGTCAAGGACGCCCCGGCGGAGGTGCTGGCCGACGCGATCCGCCGGGTCGCGGCGGGGGAGCGGGTGGTGGACCCGGAACTGGCCGCCGCCACCCTCGCGGCGGGCGCCTCCCCGCTCACCGCCCGGGAGCGCGACGTGCTGAACGCCTCCCGTTCGGGCGCGGGGGTGGCCGAGATCGCCGCCAAGCTCTACCTGTCCGAGGGGACGGTCCGCAACTACTCCTCGTCGGCCATCGCCAAGACCGGCACCCGCAACCGCAGCGAGGCCCTGCGGGTCGCCGACGAGCGTGGCTGGCTCTGACCGCTGTCCCGGCCGGCAGCGCCCGGCCGCCGGGCTCCGTCTCCCTCCTGCCGTCGGCGTGCGCCGGCCGCGACGGCACGGACGCGGCCGTGGTGCCGCCCACCCGGTGGAGGCGGGCGGTACGCGGGGCGTCCGGTCAGCGGGCGAACTTCGCGACGGCCGCCGGGGTGACGGGGGTGAAGAAGTTGACGAGGTTGCCGTCGGGGTCGCGGAACAGCAGCGAGCGGTTGCCCCAGGGCATCGTGGTGGGCTCGTTGACGAAGTCCGTGACGAACTCGGACAGGCTGCGGTGGACCCGGTCCACGTCGTCGACGAGGAACTCGGTGATCACGCTCTGATTGGCCGCCAGCCGGGCGGAGCCGGGGGCGAACAGCGGTACGGTGCGGACCCCGCCGATCGCGAGGGTCGCGCCCGCCGTCCGGAGTTCGGCGAAGTCCTCGGTGGCCCACTGCGCCCGGACCGCCAGGGCGCGTTCGTAGAAGTCGACCAGTCGGGCGACGTCGCCGGTGATGATGCGGATCGAAACGAAGTCCATGGGGTGTTCTCCTCGGTCATGCCAGAACGGGAAACGGATACGGAAACGGAAACGGAGGCGGAAACGGGAGCGGCCGCGGTCCAGCGGTCATCCGGTCATCCGGTCGTGCGTTCGGCAGACTAGGAGGAATAGTGGACAGAATCGGTCCCCTATTCGTCCTAGACTTTCGTCATGTCCCGACCCACCGGCCGCGTGCTGACCCTGCTCGAACTGCTGCAGTCGGGCGGCACCCGCACGGTGGCCGAGCTCGCCGACCGGCTCGGTGTGGACGGCCGAACCGTGCGGCGCTACGTGGACCACCTGGTCGACCTCGACGTGCCCGTGGAGTCCGTACGCGGCAGGTACGGCGGCTACCGGCTCTCGCCCGGACACCGCCTGCCCCCGCTCATGCTCGGGGACGACGAGGCCCTGGCGGTGCTGCTCGGCCTGCTCACCGGCCCCAGGGCCGGACTGGCGACGGCCGAACGCACCGCGGGGGAGACCGCGGCGGCCAAGATCCGGCGGGTGCTGCCCCGGCACCTCGCCGGCCGGCTCGACACGCTCCTGGAGTCGCTCTCCTTCACGGACCGGCCGCTCGGGACCACGGACCGGCCCGGCGAGGCCGGCGCACCGGACACCGGGGTCCTGCTCACCCTCGCCGACGCGGTGCGCCATCGACGGCCGGTCGCGGTCCGGTACACCGACCGCCACGGCCGGCCCAGCGAGCGCACGCTGCATCCGTACGGGATCGTCGCCCACGCGGGCCGGTGGTACGTCACCGGTGCGGACGCGGGGATCGGCCAGGACCGGACCCTCCGGCTGGACCGGGTCACGGACGCGAGGGCCCTGCCCGGCTCCTTCGAGGCACCGACCGGACCGGCCCCGGCCGAGCGTGTCGTGTCGGGCCTGGCCACGGCGGACTACCGGCACGAGGTGACGCTGCGGATCCGCGCGACGCCCGAGTGGATCCGCCGTCACCTCCCGGAGAGTGTCGCGATCCTGGTCGAACCCGAACCCGAACCCGAACCCGAACCCGAACCCGAACCCGAACCCGAACCCGAACCGCGGCCGGAGCCGGAGCCGGAGCCGCGGCCGGAGCCGAGCGTGGACCGGAGCTCCGAGCGCTGGCTGCGCGTCGAGCTCCGGGCGGAGCGACTCGACTGGCTGCCTCCGGTGCTCGCCGCGATCGACCGTCCCTTCGTGATCGAACGGCCCGAGGAGCTGCGAGGCCTCGTCACCGCCCTCGCCGACCGCCTCGCCGCGCACGCCCGCCGGACCTGACGGATTCGCACGACTCGTACGGTGGCGGGAGCGGTCGGACGGCGGCCGCGCACCGCCGCATCGCTGCCCTCCTGAAGCCCGGGGCCCGCTCCCCGTAGGCGAATTCGAGGGAGCGGGCCCCGGTGTTTCCTCAGGGTGCCGGGAGCGTAGCGCGGGGCACTGACAATGACGCAGATGCTCGGGTTCCGGCGGTCGTGGCTCGGGCCCGGCCGACGGGCGACCGGCCCCGGTCGACGGGCGACAGGCCCCGGCCGACGGGCGACAGGCCCGGTCGACGCGCGGCCGTCCGGACCCGGGGCGCACCGACGGCGGCGTCGCTCCCGTCACTGCCGTATTCCCCCTGGCGGCGTTGTCGGTCCCGGCTGCCAGGATCGCGCCCATGGACCTCACCACCGCCCTCGCCGGGCTCGACGACCACCCCTGGGCCACCGTCTCGCACGCCTACGGCTGCGCCGAGGACCTGCCCGACCTGCTGCGCGCGCTCGTCGAGGGCGACGACGGGGCGGCCGAGGAGGCGGTCTCCGAGCTGTACGGGAGCATCCTCCACCAGGGCACCGTGTACTCGGCCAGCGTGGACGCCGTGCCGTACCTGGCCCGGATCGCCGCCGCCGGGATCCGGACGGTGGACGTGCTGTGCCTGCTGGGCGGGCTGGCCGAGAGCGAGGACGAGTGGCAGGTCCCCGAGGGCGCCGTCCGGGCCGCCGTGGTTGCCCAACTTCCGCTCCTGCTGCAGCTGTTGGCCGACCCGGACGAAACCGTCCGGCTGGCCGCCGCCTGGGCCGTCGGCCACACCCGGGACGGCGCGGCCGCACCGGCCGCCCTGGGGGAGCGCTGGACGGCCGAGCAGGATCCGGAGGTGGCCGCCGAACTGCTCGTCGCCCTCGGCCGGGTGGACCTGAGCACGGCCGCCGGGGAGGCCCGGGTGCTGCTCGGCGAGGAGACCCCGGTGCCGCTGCGGCTGGCCGCGGTCCTGGTCTGCCTGCGGAACGAGGAGCGCTGGGGGGCCGTCCACCACGCGGCCGTGCTCGGCCTGCTGCCCGCCCGCGAGCTCACCGTCGACCGCTACAGCCTCGACCAGGAGGAGCTGCTGTACACGGTCGTCGACACCCTGCTGGAGTGCGACACCGACGCCGACCGTGAGGCGGCCCTCGACCTGCTGGAGGCGGCCCTGCGCGACCCGCGCCCTGAGGTGCAGGCCGAGGCCCTGTGGGCGGCCGACCACGCCTGCTACGTCTCGCGCGGCGCCCCGTCCCGGCTGATCGCGGCCGTCACCCCGCTCGCCGCCCAGGACACCGCAGCGAGCCTGCTGGCCAAGCTCGGCCCGCTCGCCGCCGAGGCCGCGCCCGTCCTCGTCGGACTCGCCGACCGGCCGGACGACGGGCCGGACGACGCGCCGAACGGCGGGCCGGAGGGCGCGCCGAACGACGGGCCGGACGACAAGGTGGCCGACGAGGCCCTCGCGGCGCTGGTCCGGATCGCCCCCCGGCAGGCCGCCCCGCTGCTGGCCCGCGACCTGGAGCGGCGCCCGCGGGCCCGCCACGCCGCGGGTGACTCGCGGGCCCCGGCCTTCCCCTTCGATCCGGAGCTGCTCGCCGCCGTGCGCGCCCGGCTGGCCGTCGAGGGGCTCGGTACCAACGAGACCGCCGACCTGGTCCACCTGCTGCGGCGGTGGGGCCCGCGGGCCGTCGCCGGCCTGCCCGAGCTGTGCGCGGTGCTGCCCCGCTTCCCGTACGCCGCCTCCGCCGTCGCGGCCGTCGTCGCCGGCGGCCCGCCCGAGGCGCGCGAGCGGGCTGCCGAGGCGCTGCGGGCGGAGGCGGGACAGCTCCAGGCGGCCCGCGCCCACTACGACGTCACCGGCGAACCCGACCTCCTGCTCGCCGCCGTCACCGAACGGCTGGCGGCCTCGCGCGAACGGGCCGAGACGGCCCGGGCGGCCGCCGACCTGGGCCCGGTCGCCGCCGGACTGCTCCCGGCCCTGCTCGCCGCGGTCAGCGAGGACCCCGAGCCGACCGCCCCGCAGCTGGACGCCGACGTCGCGACGGCCCGCGCCGTCTGGCAGATCGACGGTGACGCCGAGGAGGCCGTCCGGATCCTGGCGTCCGTCCTCGACCGCACCGCCGGGAGCCGGCTGTGGGCCCGTTGGACGGTGGTCGGCGCGCTGCGCGCCGCCGCGTCCCTCGGGGCGGCCGGCCGGGACCTGGTACCCCGGCTGGAAGCGCTGCTCGACGACCCGGAGAAGGCCGCCGGCGCTGCCCGCGCCCTGCTCGACATCGCGGACCCCGACACCGTCGACCTCGGCCGCCTCGCCCGGGCCGCGCTCCACGCGGTCGAGACGGGCGCCGACGTCACGGGCGGCTGCGAGGCCCTGCACGCGCTGGGCGCCGCCGCCCGGGACACCGACCTGCTCCCGTACGTCGGCGAGCTCGTCGAGCGCGACGGCCGGATCGTCACCTCCGGCCTCGCGTACGACATCATCCGGGAGGACGAGCGGCTGCGCGCCCTCCTGGCCGAGCTGCGCTGATCCGAGCGCGCTGATCCGCGCCGCGCTGAGCCGGGGCCCGCCGGAGCCGACTGTCAGTGCCAGGCCGTAGCTTGGGAGGTGTCGGCGGGCCGGTCCCGAACCGACCCCCATCTCCGTTGCCCGAAAGGGGACTCCGTCGTGTCCGTCGCCGTGGAAGAGCAGGTCACGTACCTCGAACTGTCCGAGGACGAGGGGAGCGCGCACAAGTTCTACGAAGTGCGGCTCGCCGGCCAGGTGGTGACGGTGCGCTACGGGCGGATAGGCGAGCCCGGGCAGAGCAAGTCGACGACGTTCCCGAGCCCGGAGAAGGCGGCCGCGTCGGCGGCCAAGAAGATCGGCGAGAAGGTCCGCAAGGGCTACGCCCCGGCCGTCCGGGGCGTGCGCCAGCGCCGGGCGGTGACCAGGCGGCAGATCGTCAGCAGCCGCTCGACCGCCCGTCAGGCACCGCTGCTGTGGCGCTTCCGCTCCGGCTCGCCCGCCTTCGGGATCTTCGTCGGCGAGGAGCACGCCTGGGTCGGCAACGAGCGCGGCGACGTCTACACCCTCACCCACGACGGCGAGGTGACGGCCCGCTACGGCCTGCCGGACGGCGTCAAGTGCATCGTCGCCGACGACTGGTGGATCTACGCCGGCTGCGACGACGGCAAGGTGTACGACCTGGGCGGCAAGGTCCCGCGGGTGGCGTACGAGATCGCCCAGGACGTGGACATCTTCTGGCTCGACATCCACGACGGCGTGCTCGGCGTCGCCGACGAGCGCGGCGGGCTCACGACGGTGGACCACGAGGACGAGTTCCAGTGGCGCCGACAGGCCGACGGCCGGGCCGGCTGGATGGTGCGCTGCGACGCCGACGGCGTCTACCACGGCCACTCGCGCGGCGTCGCCCGCTACGACAACCGCAGCGGCGACCAGCGGTGGCACACCCCGACCAACGGCGAGGTGCTGTTCGGTTGGCAGGAGGCCGACGAGGTGTTCGCCGGCACCGGCCGCGGCTGGGTGCACCGGCTGCGCAAGTCGGACGGCGCCGAGGTGGCCACCTACCGCTGCGACGCCGCCGTCTTCTCCTGCGCGGCCTCCCCGGACGGCGAGTACGTCTTCGCCGGGGACAACCACTCCTCGGTGTACTGCTTCGCCGCCGACGGCACCCGGCTGTGGAAGCTCGCCACCGGCTGCGGTTCGGCGTACAGCATGCAGTACCGGGCGGGGCGGCTCTACCTGGTGACCACCGACGGCTCGCTGGCCTGCCTGGACGCCGGCGAGCAGGCGGTGCGGGCGGCCGAGGACGGCACGCTGCCGGAGACCGCCGAGATCAAGGGCGCGGGCTGGGAGCCGGTGCTGGCCGGCGCCGGGCCGGAGACGGTCGAGGTGGTCACCGCCCGGACCGGCGGCGAGGTCGAGGTCGAGTGCGTCCAGGACGGCGTCCGGCTGCGGATGCGGGTGGTCTCGCAGGGCTACGACCCGTCGTGGCGGGTGCAGTTCCCCAAGGACATCCGGATCGCCGGGGCCCGCTACCTGGTCGCCGAGGTGCGGGAGTCCGCCTCGGGCGGCTTCTACCGGGCGCGCGGCGAGATCAAGCGCCTGCTCTGACCCCGGGCTCCCGCGACCGGGGCCCGGATGCCGTGTCCGACCCCGGGGGCCCGGGCCCCGACCCCGGGCTCCCGTGACCGGGACCCCGGGCGGCCGTACGGGGGTGACGGCCGCCCGGGGAGTCCGTGCGTCAGACGAGCCGCAGCACCAGCTTGCCGGTGTTCTCGCCCCGGAAGAGCATCCCGAAGGTCTGCGGGAAGTCGTCCACGGTGCCCTCCACCACCTGCTCCTTGACCTTGATCCGGCCGCCCGCGATCCAGCCGGCGAGCTCGGCGGCCGCCTCCGGGTACCGGCGGGCGTAGTCGAACACCACGAAGCCCTCCATCCGGGCCCGCCGCACCAGCAGGGACAGGTAGTTGGACGGGCCCCGCACGGCGCCCTCGTTGTTGTACTGGCTGATGGCGCCGCAGACCACCACCCGGGCGTGCATCGCCAGGCGGGTCAGCGCGGCGTCCAGGACGGGGCCGCCGACGTTGTCGAAGTAGACGTCGATGCCGTCCGGGGCGTGGGTGCGCAGGGCCTTGCGGACGTCCTCGGCGCGGTAGTCGATCGCGGCGTCGAAGCCCAGCTCGCCGGTGAGCAGCGCGCACTTCTCCGGGCCGCCCGCGATGCCCACCACCCGGCAGCCCTTCACCTTGGCGATCTGGCCGACCAGGCTGCCGACCGCCCCGGCGGCGCCGGAGACGACGACGGTCTCGCCCTCCTTGAGCGCCCCGACCTCCAGCAGCCCGAAGTACGCCGTCATCCCGGGGATCCCGAGGGCGCCCAGGTACGTCGACAGCGGCGCGAGCGCGGGATCGACCGTGAGCGCGCCCTTCCCGTCCGAGACCGCGTACTCCTGCACCCCGAAGGCCCCGACCACGTGGTCCCCGACCCGGAACCCCGGGTGGTTCGACGCCACGACCTCCACCACCGAGCCGGCCCGCATCACCTCGCCCAGTCCCACCGGCGGCAGGTACGAGGGCCGGTCGTCCAGCCATCCCCGCATCGCCGGATCCAGCGACACGTACCGCGTCCGCCCGAGGAACTCGCCCTCGCCCGGCTCCGGCACCGCCTCCTCCCCGTGCGCCCAGTCCTCCGGACGCACCTCCCCGACCGGTCGACTGGCAAGGCGGATCTGACGGTTGACTCCGGTGGCTCCGGCCATGACGTCTCCTGGGGCGCTCGGGCTCGACGGCTGAACGCGCCCGATTCTAAGCAAGCGCTTGTTCAATTGGCCAGAGTGGGACATCGCTGGAGACGGACTAGGCTTCGCCCCGTGGAGACCGAGATCATCGAAGGGGTCACCGTCCCGGTGACGCACTCCTGGGCGCATCAGAGCACCGTCGACCTGCTCCGCGGGCAGCTCGCCCCGGTCCTGCGGTCGAGCGGCCTGTTTTCCGGCTCCGGCGATCTGGCCCTGCCGGGCACGGCGGACCGCTACGTGCCCGACCTGGCCGTCGTGCCAACCGAACTGGCCGGGCACGAAGGCGCGTTGACGCCCGACCGGACGCTGCTGGTGGTCGAGGCGACCGAGCCTTCCAGCGCCGAGACCGACCGGACGGTGAAGCGCCGGCGCTACGCCCAGTTCGGTGCGCCGCTCTACCTCCTGGTGGACCGGCAGGAGCGGGCCTGCACGCTGTTCTCCCAGCCCGGCGCGCTCGGCTGGACCCGGGTCGAGGGGCCGCACCCGTTCGGGGTGCCGGTGCGACTGCCAGAGCCGTTCGAACTCGACCTCGACACCGGCGAGTTCTGAGTCAGTACCGGTCCGCGAGGTGGCCGTAGCCGCCGGCCGTCCAGACGACGCGGCGGAACTCCGGGAGGCTGAGGGCGGCCGTCGGCACGCCGGTGGGTACGCCGGTGGTGGGCGGAAAGTGGACGGTGCCGCAGCGGGCGCAGTACCAGGCCTGGGCCCAGAGGTGTTCGGCCCGGGGCCGGCCGGCGAGTTCGCGGTCGGCGGAGGCGCGGAGCGCGGCCGCGGTGACGAGGAGGACGGTTCCGGCGATGACGGCGACCACCGGGATCACCACGGGGATCTCGAAGGCGTGGTGGTCCCGGACCGGTGCGGCGAAGGCGGGCGCGTCGTCGTCGAACTGCCGGGCGAAGTTCCCGGCGAAGAACGTGAAGAAGGCGATCACGAGGGCGACGGCGCCCAGTACTGTCGCCGTGCGGCCGGGTTGCTGGTCGCGGATCGGGACGGGTGCCAGGGCGCGGGCGAGGTCGGAGACGACCTCGCGGGTCCGGTGGTCGCCGCTCCCCTGCGAGGGCCGGGTGGTGACCCGCGTCCTCCCCGCGTGGTACACGGCCGGGACGCCGCGGACCTGGTCGGTGAGCCCGCAGTTCGGGCAGGGGTGCAGGGCGGGCGGCGGCGGTACGGGTGTGGCGTGGTAGGGCCCCATCGCGGTCTCCCCCCCGGGGGCGGCGTCCGGCCGGGGCGGCCGTCCGTCCGTACCGGCTTGGGACGCCGTGCCGGACGCGGTGGTTGCGGCCGACTCCCGCTGCCTGTCCGCCTGTTGGGGACAGGGAAGTGGTCGGGCGGGTCAGCCCTCGGCGGGCGTCGGCTGCGGACGCCAGCCGAGGGCGGGCCCGAGCCGGGTCGCCAGGTCGGTGAGGATCTGCACGTAGTCCTCGTGTTCGAAGGTGAACGGCAGGGCGAAGGCGACCTCGTCCACTTCGCGGTAGCCGGCGTGGGCGTGCAGCCGTTCGACGAGTTCCTCGGTCGTCCCGACCAGGTCGGGGGCGAACAGCAGCC
Organism: Kitasatospora sp. NPDC058048; assembly: GCF_042885555.1. Lineage (NCBI taxonomy): Bacteria > Bacillati > Actinomycetota > Actinomycetes > Kitasatosporales > Streptomycetaceae > Kitasatospora > Kitasatospora sp. NPDC058048. The sequence goes on from NZ_JBHVRT010000043.1 coordinate 70,825, forward strand.
GGGCGGGGCCCTGCGGGGCGAGGGTGCGCGGGGTGCGGGCGAGGGTGTAGGCCCGGTACTTGGCGCGCTGCTCGGGGGTTGCGCTGTCGGTGGGGATGACCACCAGGCCGTGGGAGACCCGGGCGCGCTCGCCGTCGGGGTGGCGCTCGCGGAAGGCGCGGATCTGGGCGGCCTGGATGGAGGCGAAGTCGAGCGGGCCCTCCTCGCTCTCCGGCTTCACCACGCTGCTGGTGAGCAGGTTGATCCCCTGCTCGCCGGCCCAGCGGGCCGAGCGCAGGCTGCCGGCGCCGTACCAGAGCCGGGACGCCAGGCCGGGGGAGTGCGGCTGGACGCGGCGGGAGTACACCTCGATGCCCTCGGTGCCGGCGAAGTCGGAGGCGTCCTCGCCGCGGACCAGGGCGAGCAGCCGTTCGGCGCGCCGGGGGCTGAAATCCTCCTGCTCGCCGGTGTCCGGGTAGAGCGCGCCGCGCACCTGCTCGTAGTGGGTGGGCGGGCCGACGCTGAAGCCGGGGTTGAGCCGGCCGCCGGAGAGGACGTCCACGGTGGCCAGGTCCTCGGCGAGCCGCAGCGGGTTCTCCCAGCCGAGCGGGGTGACGGCGGTGCCGAGCTGGATGCGGCTGGTGCGCTGGGTGGCGGCGGCGAGCACGGCGATCGGGGAGGAGATGCCGTACTGGAGGTGGCGGTGGCGCAGCCAGGCGCTGTCGAAGCCGAGCCGCTCGCCGAGGGTGATGAGGTCGAGGGTGGATTCGTGGCCGCGGCGGGGGTTCGCCTCGTCGAAGAGCCCGATGGTCAGGAAGCCGAGTTTCCGCAGCGGGCGAGGGGTCGGCGACATGGTGGGCTCCGCGAGGGGTGAGGGGCGGCCGGGTGAGGGCCGGTCGAGATGGCGCGTTCCGAACGTAGGCGGCCGCCGGGCTGTCCGACAAGATCGACGCACGATCCGGTCACCGGCCCGCAATACGGCGCAACGCGGGTGTCACGTGCGGCGGCTCCCACCCCGGTGGGCAGGGTGGGAGCCGCCGCGATCCGGGTCGCGCCCGGGCCGGCTCGGGTCGTGCCCGGGCTCTGCTCGGGCCGTGCTCGGGCCGCGTCCAGGTCGCGTCCGGGGGCTGTCAGCAGCTGCGCAGCTCCGGGCTCTGGTTGCGGATCTGGTTGTGCAGCGAGGTGAACTCGCGGTACGCCGCGCTGTCCTCGGCGCCGGGGCGGAAGGCGCCGACGCGGTGGCAGTTGACGAAGGCGAGCTTCACCCCGAAGTGGCTCTCCAGGCTGCCCCGGATCGCGTTGCTGGCGAGCGCGCGCAGCAGCTGGGCGCGCTGCTCGTCGCTGGGCGTGGTGTTGTCGGTGGTGAACTCCTCCTGGCCGGTGGCGAGTTCGGTGCTGAGCCCGGACACGACCTGGTAGGCGTACGGGAGGGAGGTGCGGACGGTCTCGAGGAAGTCGGCCTCGTCGACGCGGCCCTGCTGGGCCTGGGCGAGGAGGGCGGGGGAGACGTCGAGCGACATGGAGGTCCTCTTTCGGGGATGCGTGGGCTTCGACCGGTGGCGGGCAGCGGTGACCGGCGGAACGGGCAGCGCTCACCCGCACCGGTTATCGAAGATGAAAACCATTGCAAGAAAGACTCTCCCGGTCACCCCGACGCCGTGTCAAGCGCCGCCCCCCGAAGGACTGACGGCGGGTGGCACCGGCAGGTGGCCGACCTTGATCACGAACACCGCGATCAACACCGCCGGCGCCGCGAAGACCAGGCCCATCTGGAAGGCGCTGGCGATGCCGTGCACCAGTACCTGCGAGGAGTACGGCGCGGGGAGCCGGCCGGTGGCCCGGGCCTGGGCGAGCTGCTGCGGGGTGGCCTGCCGCAGGAACGCCCCGGCCTGCTGCCGGGCCTCGTTGCGGCTGGCCGTGCCGAACACGGTGACCAGGATCGACAGGCCGAGCGAGCCGCCCACCTGCTGGGTGGTGTTGAGCATGCCGGTGGCGGCGCCGGTCTCGTGCGGGGCGACGTGGGAGACGACGGTCAGCATCACCGGGACGAAGATCGATCCCATGCCGAAGCCGAACAGCAGGGCCGGGCCGAGGACGCCGCCGACGTAGGTGCTGTCCCGGTTCGACAGGGTCTCGCCGTATCGATGCTGACTCTTTGCCGACTTCTGTGAGTGGCCGTCAGATCAATCCCTTGGCCCTCGTAGTATGGGCATTGGCAACCGGGCCAAGAGGTCCTAGCAGAAGCCGATGCGGGCGTGACTGTCGAGCTTGGTGCTCGTTGGTCGGTGCGTGGGGACGAGGGTGTCTCGTCCTGGGTCGTGTCGGATGAACTGTGGGGACTGGTACCGCCGTTGCTGCCGCCGGAGCCGCCGAAGCTGAAGCCGGGGTCGTCCTCGGGTGCTGGACCGGCAGGCCCTGTGCGGGATCCTGTTCGTGCTGCACACCGGAATTCAGTGGGAATACCTGCCGCAGGAGCTCGGCTTCGGCTCGGGCATGACCTGCTGGCGGCGCCTGGCGGCCTGGAACGAGGCCGGTGTGTGGGACCGGCGGCAACCGCAACGATGTCACCCAGCTGCTGCCCCTGCTCGCGAAGGTCCCCGCCGTGGCCGGCCTGGTCGGCCGGCCACGGCGCAGACCGGACGTCCTGCTCGCCGACCGGGACTACGACCACGACAAGTACCGGCGCCTGGTGTGGAAGCAGGGCATCAAGCCGGTGATCGCCCGCCGCAGAGGTCCACATGGATGCCCTGGCTCACGCATCCCCGGGGATGCGTGAGCCAGGGCATCCGGGCTCACGCGCCGGTCAGTACTGGGTGGTGACGGTGACGCCGCTGAAGGCGGTCTTGCCGTAGAGGGTGATGTAGCGGTAGCCGGCCGTGGTGTTGGTGACGGTCACGGTCTGGGTGGTGCCGCTGTTCGTGGAGGAGACGGCGTAGTCCGTGTTGGAGGCCCAGCGGTCCGGGCTGTAGTAGAGGTAGGCGGTCCCGGTGCCGCCGGTGGTGGAGACGGTCAGCGTGGTGGTGCCGGCCGGCATGTAGATGTACATCTGGTCCGAGCTTCCGGCGTCGGCGGCGCGGCCGGTGCGGAAGCAGTTGTAGTCCAGCTTCCGGGCGTCGGGGTCGGTGCAGGCCGCCGGTGCGGCGGGCGCGGTGACGGTGACGGTCCGGGTCGTGGTGGCCGTCTTGCCGTTGCTGTCGGTGACGGTGAGGGTGACGGTGTAGGTACCGGCAGCGCGGTAGGACTTCGACGGGGAGGCCGCGGTACCGGTGGTGCCGTCGCCGAAGTTCCAGGCCCAGCCGGTGATGCTGCCCTTGCCGGCGGTCTCGGTGGAGCGGTCGGTCAGCTGGACGTTCAGGTCCCGCACCGTGGCGTCGAAGGCCGCCTTCGGGGTGCCCGCGGTGAGGCAGGTGTCGGTGGCGCAGGTGTCGAGCCACCTGGTGAAGTCGGCGTCGTAGGCGGTGCCGATGCCGTTGTAGTACGCGTAGGCGCGGGCGTAGTCGCCGGTGCGGAGGAAGCCGAGCATGGTCTGGACGACGCCCGGGAAGCGCTCGATCATGTAGCGGGCGGCCAGGTAGCCCCAGTGGTAGGTGCGGACGACGTCGCTGTTCAGGTACGTGCTCTGGAGCAGGGTGCTGAGCGCGTAGGTGTGCTTGGGTGCCTGGGCCACCGCGTTGAGGTCGGTGACGCCGCGGTAGGTGTAGGAGATGTACTCGGCGACGCCCTCGATCCACCACAGGTCGGGCACGCTGGTCTGCTGGTAGAAGTCGCCCTTCATGTCGTAGCGGGCGTCCAGGACGTGGGCGTACTCGTGGTTGAGGTTCCAGATCCGGGCGGTGAAGCCGTTCTCGTTCGGGTGCCGGTACATGAGGGAGACCGGCTGGTTGGCCGGGTCGCTCGGGGTCCCGGTCAGGGTGACCCCGCCGTTGTTGGTGTTCGCCTCGTACATCGCGCCGGCGTAGGTCTGGTAGTCGGCCTGACTCGCGAAGACCACGAGCTGCACGGACGACTCGTACTGGCCGGGGATGGGGCCGTTGTCGCGGACGAGGCCGTGGAAGTACGCGTCCTCGCCCTTGAGGTCGGCGCAGACGGCGGCGAGTTCGGCCGCGGTGAGGTCCTGGGCCAGGACGGTGAGGGTGGCGTTGCAGGTCTGCCTGATCGGCAGCACGGCCTTGGTCAGCCGCTGCTTCAGGTCGCAGACGCCGTAGTAGGAGCACTGGTCCTTGTCGAAGAAGGCGGCCGTGTTGGCCGTGCCGACCCACAGCGGGGCGGTGGGGCCGGTCATCGACGAGCTGTCGAGCAGGGCCTTGGCCAGCGGGCGGATCCTGTCCTGGAACGCCGGGTACTTGACGAACCGGGTCAGCTCGATGCCGGCGTTGGAGACCAGGAAGCCGGGGTAGGTGCCGAGCAGGTCGTGGTGGGTGCGGGTGAACGCGTCGAGGGTGTCGATGATGCCCGGGTCCGCGGTCACGGCGTCGACGAAGGACTTGCTCTCGTGCCCCCGGTCCAGCGCGGAGAGGGCGCTGTTGACGTACGTGAGCAGGTTCTTCGAGCTGTCGTACGCGCTGGTGTAGCCGTTCAGCACCTGCCGGTAGGTATTCAGGTAGCGGCCCTGCTGGCCGGTGCTGTCGGTGAGGATGATGACGTCGTTGGCGACCTGGCCGTTCGCGTCGGTGACGTCCGCGGCGTGCGGGCCGGCCAGGAAGGCGTCGACGCCGCGCGTCACGGCGGCGGTCAGCGTCGCGTCGTAGGGGCCGACGTGCGCGAGGTCCTTGTCCTGCACGTAGTAGCCCGCGCGCAGGTACAGGACGACCTGCCAGGTGGCGGCGGAGTTGTCGCCGGGGTAGGAGGCGGCGGCGCTCTGGAAGGCGTCGGCCATCGTCGCCATCTGGCTCTGGCGGAACAGGGCCGAGGCGTACGGGCTGCCGCCGAGCTGGAACAGCGAGCCGATGCACTGGGGGGTCGAGGCCTTGACGTAGGACACCAGAGCGGCCCCGGTCCGGCCGGCGAAGTCGGCCGGGGTGCACGACTGGGTGGTGACCGGCCCCGCCGCGAGCGCGCGCGGTGCGGCCTTGGCCAGGCCCTTGTCCTGGCCGGTCTCCGCCGGCGCCGTGCCGGACAGCGGGTTGACCAGCGGCAGGTGCGCGGCGGTGAGCCCGCGGGACTGCGGCGCGCCCGGGCTCTCGGGATCGGCGAACGGACTGCCGGGAACCTCCGACGAGCTGCCGGAAGGCTGATGCGGGCTGGCGGCGACCGGTGCGGGGGTGACCGGTGCGGGGGCGGCCTGGCTCGGTCCGGCGGATATACCGAGCAGGACGGTGCCTGCCGCGGCAGCTGCGGCCAGCAGCCTGGACATGCGTGAGAGCGGACGCATCGTCTATTCCTTTGTGGGGGAAACGCGAACGGAGCGCCACGGACGTGGGGAAGTGGGAGGCATCCGCAGCGTGTGACGCACCGTCTCACAAGATCGGCGGGGCTATCAATAGGGTGTGACATGTCACCTGCCTCGGGTTCACCTCTGCCGAAAACGGCGGCCCTGGCACACCAGGGCCTGGCAGGCGAAGCGGTGCACCCGCAGGGCAGCCGTCACGGGCCGCCCGCAGCTGGGCAGATCCGACGGATAGCGCAGGTAGGAGCCGTGGACCCGCTCCGACCACGTCCCGCAGTCCGGGCATGACGCACCCGGAGCAGCCACGCGGGCGGCGATCCGCACCACCGCACCGGACGCTTCGACACCGAAGACCTCCACCCGGGGCAGCGACGGGAACAGCAACTCGCCGAGCCACGACCACGAGCGACCAAGCCCCGGCTCGCCCTGCAGATGACCGTGGCGGCGCTGGATGCCGGAGTGAGCACGTCGTGGGTAACCGGCGACGAGACCGACGGCCAGGACCCCGGCCTGCGGGCCGGACTGGAGGCCCGCGAAGTCGGCTACGTGCTGGCGGTCTCCTGCGCGACCAAGGTGCGGATCAACCAGGGCCGCACCGCGATCCGCGCGGACGAGGCTGCTGATCGCCTGCCCGCCTCAGCCTGGCACCGGCGAAGCGCCGGTCCCGGGGCCAAGGGTCCCCGCTGCTACGACTGGGCCTGGGTGCACATCGGCACGGGCGACCACCGTCACCTGCTGATCCGCCGCAACCCCACCACCAGCGAACTCGCCTTCTACCTGTGCTGGTTACCCCAGATCGTCCCGCTGTCCGAACTCGTGCGAGTCGCCGACACCCGCTGGTGCATTGAAGAATGCTTCCAGGCGGCCAAGGGCCAGGTCGGCCTGGACCACTACCAAGTCCGGAAATGGACCGCCTGGCACCGGCACGTCACCCAGGCCATGCTCGCCCTCGCGTTCCTGGCCATCGCCGTTCAGGACGCGCGGCCGACCAGACCTGCGGATCCGAACCGCCCGGCCCGAGCCGAGAGTTGGTCGACCTGACCGTCCCGGAAATCCGCCGCTTGATTGGTGCGCTGTTCAGCCCCGTCATGTCCCTGCGTGCACTCCTGCACTGATCGAACTGGCCCAGAAGCCACCAAGTTTCGGCACGTCGCAGCCACTACCGGCGGCGACTCTCCGTCCCCGCAGGCACGTAGACCGCGAAGTCGCACTGGAGTATTGGAGGGCATCTGATCTATGTTGCGGGCGGTTTGTCCAGGGGTGAGTGACCGGATCTCGGGTGGGTCGTTGCAGGGCTCGTGACTTCTCGGCGCCCGTACCGCAGTGATGTGTCCGATGCCCGGTGGGGCCTGATCGAACCGGTCCTCATAGCCTGGCGGGGCCGCCGCACCGGCCCCGGCGCGGCGGCCCGAGTTCATGACCTGCGGGAGATCGTGAACGTGATCCTCTACGTCAACCGGACCGGCATCCCGTGGGAGTACCTGCCGCACGACTTTCCGCCGTACAAGACCGTCTACGACTACTACGCCAAGTGGGAATCCGGCGGCACCACGCAGCAGGTCCACGACCTGCTGCGTGACCGAACCCGGCGGGCCCACGGCCGTGACACGCGTGCGTCTGCGGCTGTTCTGGACGCCCAGAGCGTGAAGACCTCCGGCAAAGTCGCCGAGACCGACCAGGGCATCGACGCGGCCAAAAGATCAAGGGCCGTAAGCGCCACCTGGCCACCGACACCCTGGGCCTCCTGCTTGCCGTGATCGTGACCGCGGCATCGGTCCAGGGCTCCGCCGGCGGCAAGCGCCTGCTCGACGAACTCGCCGCCGACCAGCCGACCGTGACCAAAGTCTGGGTCGACGGCGGCTACAACAACACCGTGACCAACCAGGGAGTCGGCCTGGGTATCGACGTCGAGGTCGTCAAACGCCCGACCGCAGCCGGCTTCCAGGCCCTGCCGAAGCGCTGGGTGATCGAGCAGACCTTTGGCTGGCTGTTGCAGCACCGCCGTCTGGCCCGCGACTACGAAGCACTGCCACAACGGTCCCGCACGATGGTCCACTGGGCCATGGCTAACAAAATGAGCCGCGCACTCACCGGAGAATCCACCCCAACCTGGCGAATCGATCCGGGTGAAACGGGCATTTCCGCATAGAAGTTGATCAGATGCCCTCTTGCTGATCGTTTCAGAAAGAGGTTCGGCGCTTCCGAAGGGCGTCCTGAAGGGAGCCGGGGCACACGTATCTGGCCTCGCCGGGCGTAGGCGCTGCGGTTTGAGGTCAGCGGGCGTGGGGTGCTCGCGGGGAAGGTCCGGTACCCGGGTAGGCGGGCGGACAACCTTCCTGGGCGGGCGTTATGGGAGGGCCGTTGAGCCGGGCACAGGTTCTGGCCAAGTTCAGTGAAGTGTGCCGCTGTTGTGATCGGCCTGTGTACTTTCGAGCGATCCGGAAGGCATCGCTTCGCTATGGGGCTGGCGCTCCATTCCCTGGCGGCCATGCCGACGTCTCCTTCATCTTCCTTGCAGATGGGAATCGTGATGAGCACTCCGAGTACCGGAACACCTGCCACCACCCCTGCAACGACTCCAGCGAGCGCGACGGCCCCGGCGAGTACGTCGCCCCAGTTCGAGGTGGACAAGACGATGCTCGACGGCCCGACGCCGAAGGACTTGCTCCCCACCACCGGCAACTACCCGACGGAGATCGTCCGGTACCGCTCGGTGGTGCTCACCGACATTCCCGGGGCGAAGCCGGCACGCGCCCTGACCGGTGCCATCGACCTCGGCGAGGAGAACCTGCCGTTCTACAACCGCCCGGCCGAGGGCATGATCGTCACCACCGAGCAGAGCTGGTCGGCCCAGGGCGTCACGCTCGGCCGACTGCTGCACAGCCTCGCGCTCGCGCCCGGCGAGAGCACCAGGGTCGCGGTTGTCGACTGGCAGCGCACCACTAGGGCTACCGGCACCGAGACGGCGTCCGAGGCCGAGGCACTGTCCGGGACCACCGACCAGAACCGGTCGATCAGCGAGGTCGCGAACGCGATCGCCCGCGAGGAGCAGGACGGCAGCTCCCTGGGGTTCCAGTCCAGCCAGTCGTCCAGCTCCGGCGGCAGCGTCGGCGTCGCGTTCTTCAATATCGGCGCCGGCGGCAACTGGAGCAAGTCGTCGAACACGGGCATCGCGACGTCGGTGTCGCGCTCCACGGGCGTGAAAACAGTCGCGGCGGAGACGACGCAGCGGATCAGCGCGCGGACCCAACAGCTGGCGACCGCGGCCCGCAGCCGGAACATGACGGTCGTACGCGAGACGACGCAGACGGAGAAGGACCAGGTCCTCACCCGGGTCGTCACCAACTACAACCACATGCACGCGATGTCGGTGCAGTACTACGAGGTCGTCCAGGTCTACAGCGTCACGACCAGGCCGACCAAGCTCGAACGCTGCCTGTTCATCCCGCTGCAGGAACTCACCTTCACCCACACCAGCCTCCAGCGGTACAAGGAGGTACTCGCGTCGGTGGCACCGGTCGACTGGGCGGCGAAGATCCGCGCGGCGAACCCGTTCGACACCGCCGTGCGCAGGCTCGACGCGTGCTCGGCACCGGAGGTGCCGACCAGGCAGGAGTTCGACGGGGTGGAACTGGCCGACATCGCCGCTTCGACGATGGGCGTGTACGGGGTGCGCAAGGCCGACGGCAGCCCGGTCCGGTTCGACCCGGCGACGCAGCGGTGGAACGCGCTGCCCACCACGGGCCTGAGCGGTGGCCTGTCCCGCATCGCACCGGGCAAGAACACCGTCTGGGCGCTCAGAGCCACCGACAACATGGTCGTCCAGTTCGACGGGACGACCTGGCGCCCCGACCCGGCGACTGGCTGGGGGCTGCGCATCGCCTGCGGCACGGACGACTCGGTCTACGTCGTCGGCACCAACAACGTGATCCACCAGCGCGGCCAGAGCTCATGGTCGAACTTGGGCATCGTGGCCGACGACATCGCCGTCACCGGCAAGGACAAGCTGTGGTACTTCCGGCAGGGGGTCGTGTACGAGCGCAGTGGCAGCAACTGGGTGCAACGCAGCGCGACGGGCGTGCAGCGTCTGTCCGCCACGTCCGACGGCGCGCTCTGGGCCGTCGTCCAGCCTCAGTCCAGCACCGAAACCATGCCCCTCCTGGTGGAGTCCGGCGCGACGACCATGGTCCGCCCCACGGCTGACGGCCTCCAGAGCGTCACCGGCCTGGCACAGATCGCCTCGGCCGCCGCCGCCGACTACTGGGTGCGGATGAACAACGGGACAGTACGCCGGATCCTGGGACGAGAGACACCCGTAGCCTTCGACGACCAGCCGAAGGAAGACTCCTCCTACGCGTCCAGAATCGACGTCTGGTCCGACGACACCGCAATCCGCGGCATCCAGATCATCTTCCCCAGCCACACCTTCGGCTGCGGCGACATCGCCGCCTCCGGCACGCAGCAGGCGACCTACACCTTCGGCGCCGCCGACAAGCTGATCTCCTACGACGCCTGGTCCGGCAAGACCGCCCGCGGCAGCCTCGCCGGGTTGCGCCTGAAGATGACCTCGGGCGTGGCCAACTTCGGCGTCGCCGCGACCAGCAACGTCGCACCCGACCTGTCCGAGGACGCCGGGGGCGCCTCGGCCATCTGCGGGCTGTTCGGCTCGACGGTGAAGTCCGGCAGCCGCACCTACGTCGCGTCGCTCGGCTTCCACGTGCGGGGCGGGAACGTGCCCCAGTCGGTCCTGGACCACCTGAACGACAACCGCCGGCACTACAGCCAGGCCGTGTGGGCCAACGCCGACGAGCTGACGCTCAGCCGCATCCTCGCCAACTACTCGTACGCCCCCGCGGGTTCGACCGCCGCGCCGGTCCCGCTCGGCATGCTGCTGGACCCGAAGCCGATCGCCGCCACCGGCAACTACCTCGGCTTCCGCTGGAACTTCGCCAGCGAGGAGGAACGACAGGAGTGGACCGACTCCCGCAAGGCGAGCGACAACACGTTCGGAGTACCGGTGACCAACACGATCGCCATCGCCACCAACGGCGTCTTCGCCGAGGCCGTCCTCGGCCGGTCCAACTCGGCCGAGAAGATCGATCTCACCCGCTTCTGGAACTGGAAGGACTCGCCCCTCCAGATCACACCGGCCGACATCGCCCCGGTGTCCACCGCCTCACGTGCGCAGAACCTCGACACCACCGCGGCCGGCATGGGCGTCTCCCAGGCGAAGTTCGCGCCGACGGTGGTGATGCCCGACCCGGTCGGCCTTCAGACGGCGCAGGCCATCGCCACCGCGAACCTGTTCCGCGACATGAGCGGCCTCAACACCATGAGCCAGGTACTCGTCAAGGGCATCGAATCCGCCGCCACCAACGACAAGGAAGCCGGCGTACGCGCCCAGGAAGCCCTGAAGACCGCCACCGAACACCTCCAGAAGATGGCCCAGATCGCGGTCGACGCGGCCGGCAAGGCGGCACCGGCCGCGACCGGCGGTGCCAGCAACCTCAGCGCCCTCGGCGGCATGCTCAACCAGGGCAGCAAGGCCGCCGCGGACACCAAGTAGCAGTCCACGGCACCGTCCAACGGCCGGCTCTCGCAGAGCAAAAAACCTGATTACCGCGCGGGGCGGGGGCCGGGGGGCCCCCCGGGCCCCCCCCCCCCCCCCCCCCCCCCCAATAAGGGGGGCGACCCGGCGGTGACGGGGAGA
>NZ_JBHVRT010000043.1:81909-92642 GCF_042885555.1 Kitasatospora sp. NPDC058048
CCTCATCGCCCCCGCCCAAAAAAATTTGCCTCCCCCCGCCCCGACAACCGGCGGTCAACACCAAAACAAAAAACTTTTCTCCCGCGGGGGGCGGGGCCCGGGTCGCCACCCGGGCCCGCCCCGCCCGAACGCCACCACCTATTACGGGGGCATACCGGAGATTCAGGGGAAGAGCCAGGGCTCGCACGTCCTCCTCCAGGTCTTCCGTTCCGAGTCTTGGACCTTGCACTCGCCGACTTGGTCGGCAGGGTGTCCCGGTGCGCGCCGATCTTGTTCCGGACGACCTGTGGGAGCGGGTGGCCCCGCTGCTGCCACCCGCTCCCACCCGACGCCGCCGCCATCCCGGGCGACTTCGCGCACCCGACAGGGCGGCTCTCGCCGGCATCATGTTCGTGTTGCGCACCGGCGTTGCCTGGCGCGACGTCCCCGCCGAAACCGTGGGCTGCTCCGGAGTCACGGCCTGGCGCCGGCTGCGGGACTGGACCGAGGCCGGCATCTGGCCGCGCCTGCACACCGCCCTGCTGACCGAACTGCGCCGCGCGGGCTAACTGAACCTGGACGACTGTGCCGTGGAAGGCTCGCACGTCCGGGCCCTCAGAGGGGGAGAGCACGTCGGCCCTCGCCAGTCGACCGTGCCCGCCCCGGCTCCAAGCACCACCTGATCGTCGACCGCCACGGCACCCCGCTCGCCATCACGCTCACCGGCGGCAACCGGCACGACGTCACCCAGCTTCTCCCGTTGCTGGATGCCGTCCCGCCGATCCGGGGCCTGCGCGGACGCCCCCGCCGCAAACCCCGGCGCCTGTACGCCGACCGCGGCTACGACTTCGACAAGTACCGCCGTCCGCTGTGGAGGCGCGGCATCAAACCACTGATCGCCCGGCGCGGCGTCGCCCACGGTTCCGGGCTGGGCAAGGTCCGGTGGGTGGTGGAGCGCGCGTTGTGCGCCACGAGGCGCTCTGTTTGTATCCCTGGCTCAGCCAGGGATACTCGGAAGGAGGTTCCTGGGCCGGATGACTCACCTGGATCCGAAAGGTGAAGGGGACAAGAGCATGTCAGCAAAACAGTGACCGGGCCCAGCCGGGCGGCGCCAGCAGGTCATGCCCGAGGCGAAGCCGAGTTCCTGCGGGAGGTGTTCCCGGGCGATCCCGGTGTGCAGGACGAACAGGATGCCCTGGAACACCAGCCGGTCCGGATGCCGCTTGCGCCCGGGATGCCGGGTCCGGCGCTTGACCTTGGGCGGCAGCGGCTCGATCACAGCCCACAACTCGTCATCGACTTTCCACGGCTTCGGTCGAGCCACCCCGCACCCCGATCAACGGTCCCGGAGTGATCCAACCACCTCGAAGATCATTTCGTTGGGAGTTCTTATTCCGTCTGGGCGTCGTTGGAAAGCCTGGTCATCGGGTGTGGTGACCTTGTGGAATGACAGGTGCCATCGGCTTGGGGATCTTGATGACGAACGCTGCGATCGTCACCGCCAGCGCCGCGAAGACCAGGCCCATCTGGAACGCGCTGGCGATGCCGTGGACCAGCACTTGCGAGGAGTACGGCGCCGGGAGCCGGCCGGTGGCCCGGGCCTGGGCGAGCTGCTGCGGGGTGGCCTGCCGCAGGAAGGCCCCGGCCTGCTGCCGGGCCTCGTTGCGGCTGGCCGTGCCGAACACGGTGACCAGGATCGACAGGCCGAGCGAGCCGCCCACCTGCTGGGTGGTGTTGAGCATGCCGGTGGCGGCGCCGGTCTCGTGCGGGGCGACGTGGGAGACGACGGTGAGGGTGGCGGGGACGAAGATCGAGCCCATGCCGAAGCCGAACAGCAGGGTCGGGCCGAGGATGCCGCCGACGTAGGTGCTGTCGATGTCGATCTGGGTCGCCCAGGCGACCCCGCTCAGCACCAGCAGCGAGCCGGTGACCAGGAAGGGCTTGGGGCCCCAGCGCAGCTGGTTGCGGGCGGCGAACTGGGCGGCGGCGACGATGGCCACGCTGATCGGCAGGAACGCGAAGCCGGCCCGCAGCGGGCTGAAGCCGAGGATCTCCTGGACGAACAGGGTGATGAAGAAGAAGATGCTGAACATTGTTGCGGCTACGCAGAGCATCAGCGTGTACGCGCCCGAGCGGTTGCGCTCCCGTAGGAGGTGGAGCGGCATGATCGGCTGTCGTGCGTGCCGCTCGTTCGCCACGAAGGCCGCAATCAGCGCCACGGCGAGGCTGAAGGCGGTGAGCGTCACGGGGTCCGTCCAGCCGTGGTCGGAGGCGCGGATGAAGCCGTAGACCAGGGAGACCATGCCCGCCGTGGCGGTGAAGGCGCCGGTCAGGTCGAAGCGGCCGGGGTGGCGTTCGGACTCGTTGATGTAGAGCGGCGCCAGCAGGGCGATCGCGATGCCGATCGGCACATTGACGAAGAGCACCCAGCGCCAGGACAGCCAGGAGGTGAGCATGCCGCCGAGCAGCAGTCCGATCGCGCCGCCGGCTCCGGCGACGGCGGAGTAGACCCCGAAGGCCCGGTTGCGTTCCTGGCCCTCCTTGAAGTTGGTGGCGATCAGCGCCAGCGCGGTCGGCGAGGCGATGGCCCCGCCCACGCCCTGGAAGGCTCGGGCGGCCAGCAGCCAGGCCGAGGACTGCGCGACGCCGCCGAGCAGCGAGGCCAGGCTGAACACCAGCACGCCGACCATGAACACCCGCCGCCGCCCGAGGATGTCGCCGGCGCGCCCGCCGAGCAGCAGCAACCCGCCGAAGGTCAGGGTGTAGGCGTTGATGACCCAGGACAGGTCGGTGGTGTTGAACTTCAGCGCCTGCTGGATGTGCGGCAGCGCGATGTTCACGATCGTGATGTCGAGAACGACCATGAGCTGGGTGGCTGCGATGACGGTGAGGGCTATCCCCGGGTGCTGGCCCCGACGTGCGGTCGCGGGCGAAGCCTCGGCCAGGGCGCGCGAGGTGGCCATGGCAGGTCCCCCAATGGGTTCGGGGGTGAACGGCGGACAGGCGGCGGATTTCGTTCACCACTACCGACGGTATCCCCGGGGCATAGGGAACACAATCGTTCATTACGGACATGCTCATGCTGCCCGGCCGCCACCGTCCATCGGTGCGGAACCGGGCTGTCGGGGACGGGCGGCTGGCGGCTCGGTCGGGATCAGACCAGGCCGGCGCCCCATGCGCGGGCTCGGTCGAGTTCGGCGGCGCGCAGTGGTCCGTCGCTGGTCCGGGCGCCGGCGGGGCCCGCGCCGCTCACAGCCGGAAGTGCTGGGTCTCGCCGGGCCGGACCGTCGCCTCGGTGCCGCGCAGCCGGATGCGGACCGGCTCCTGGCGGTCCTGGCGCAGGCTCACCGTGACGGTGCGGCGGTCGACGGCGAGGGTGAGGCCCCAGTGGCCCCGGTAGCGCAGGTCCAGCTCCAGACGGCCGAGGGCGGAGGGCAGGTGCGGGTCCAGCCAGAGGGCGTCCTCGCGGACCTCCAGGCCGGTGTAGCAGCGTTGCAGCAGGTCCACCGCGCCCGCCATGGCGCCCAGGTGGACGCCCTCGGCCGTGGTGCCGTGCTGGCTGTCCCGCAGGTCGGCCACCAGGGCGTCGCGGAAGTGGCGCCAGGAGGCGCGGCGGTCGCAGCGGGTGAGCACCCAGGCGTGCACCACCGAGCTGAGTGTCGAGCCGTGGACGGTGCGCCGCAGGTAGTAGTCGGTGGTGCGGCGGAGCAGCTCGTGGGGCGCCGGGTGGCCGAGGCGCCGTAGCAGGTCGCGGACCTCGCGGGCGGAGAACAGGTACCAGAGCATCAGCGCGTCGGCCTGCTTGGAGGCCTTGTAGCGGTTGACGGTGTCGCCCTCGGCCTCCAGGATCCGGTCGAGCCGGCGCAGGTCCGGGTAGCGGCGCCGGTACTGCGGCCAGTCGAGTTCGGCGAGGCGTTCGTAGCCGTCGAACTGGCTCAGGACGCCGTCGTGGAAAGGGACGTGCAGGTGGCGTCCGACCTCCTGCCAGCGGTCCAGTTCCGCGGCGTCGAGGCTCAGGCGCTCGCGCAGCTCGTCGCGGCGGTACCCGGGCAGGGCGTCCAGGGCGTCCTGGGCGCGGGCCAGCACCCAGGAGGCCAGCACATTGGTGTACGCGTTGTCGTCCAGGCCGGGACGGGTCTCCCAGGGGTAGCCGTCGTGGTACTCGTCGGGGCCGAGCACCCCGCGGACGGACCAGTGGCCGCGGGCCGGGTCGTGGACGGCGGCGGAGGACCAGAACCGGGCGATCTCCAGCAGCATCTCGGCGCCGGCTCCGGCGAGGAAGTCCCGGTCCCCGGTGGACTGGTAGTACTGCCAGATGTTGTAGGCGACGGCCGAGCCGACGTGCCGCTGGAGGTGACTGTGGTCGGGCAGCCAGCGGCCGGACAGCGGGTTGAGGTGCAGCTGCTGGGACTCCTCGCGGCCGTCCCGGGCGCTCTGCCACGGGTAGAGCGCGCCGCGCAGCCCGAGTTCCCGGGCCCGGCGGCGGGCGGCGTCGAGGCGGCGGTGGCGGTAGCGGAGCACGGCCCGGGCGAGCTCCGGGAAGCGGAGGTTGAGCAGCCGCAGCACGAACAGCTCGTCCCAGAAGACGTGCCCCCGGTAGGCCTCCCCGTGCAGTCCGCGGGCGGGGACGCCGACGTCCAGGTCGACGGAGTGCTCGGAGCAGGTCTGGAGCAGGTGGAACAGGTTCAGGTGCAGCGGGCCGGCCCCGTCGAAGTCGGCCTCGATCCGGCAGCGGCGCCACAACTGCGCCCAGCGCACGGTGTGCTCGACGAGCAACTGGTCGAAGTCGCCGGCCTCGGCGGCGAGCAGACGGGAGGCGAGCAGCGGGGTCTCGATCGCCCGGTCGTGGGAGGTGTGCACGGCGACGGTCTTCGTCACGGTGACGGGCCGGCCCGCCGAGGCCTCCAGGGCGAGGAGGCGGGACACCCGGCCCTCGCGGCACTCGGTCGTCGCGGTGTGCTCCCGGTCGGCGCGGATTCGGGCGCAGAGGGCGATCCGCAGCGACGAGTCGATCGCGTCGGCTTCGAGCCGGAGCAGACCGCCCTCGTCCACCCCCTGGCCGACCGGGACGAGGTGGCGCTCGGCCAGTCCCCGGTAGCGGGCGACCCCGGTGTTGGCGACACGGCCGTCCAGCCCGGAGCGGACCTCCAACGGGCCGGACCAGTTCTCCGGGGTGAAGGTGCTCTCCAGAACGAGCAAGTGCGGCCGGGCCTGGCTGGCCAGGCGGCGTTGCACGAGCCTGGTGCGCCGGCCCTGCTCATCGACCACCAGGGCGGTGCGGGTCAGCAGTCCCCGGCGCAGGTCCAGTTCCAGGGTCTGCTCGGTGGGCGGCCCGGTGAACCAGCCGCCGTCGGCCGGGCGGAAGGTCAGCGGCAGCCAGTTCGGGCAGTTGATCAGGTCTTCATTGGCCACCACGTGCCCGCCGACCGTCGACTCCGCACGGTCGTAGCAGCCGGCCAGGTACGTCCCCGGGTAGTGCACCCCGTCGGCGACCGACTCCGGCGCGGCGCCCCGGCTGACCAGGTAGCCGTTGCCGACCGCGCACAGCGCCTCCCGCAGCCCCTCCTCGGCCGGGTCGAAGCCCTGGTAGCGGAGGGTCCACGGGTCCGGCATGTCGGGATTCCCCGCGGGCGGGTCTGCTGCCACGACGTGACCTCCGTGCGACCGGTCTGCCTCCAGTCTGCGGACGACGGGACCACGCCGCTCGGCGGTCCGGCCGGGGCCGGTCGGCCCTTCCCCGGACCAGGGCCGGGCGCCGAGGCTGGGAGACGGAGACCGGAGGTGTGCCATGTCGACCGTCCGTCCGCCGCTCGCCACCGCCGAGGCCCTGCTCGCCGACGGCACCACCGTGGAGCTCCGGCCGCTCGGGCCGGACGACCACCGCGCGGTGCTCGACCTGCACGCCGCCGGGATGTCCGAGGAGAGCCGCCGGATGCGGTTCTTCGGCGTCAGCCGCAACGCGCCCCGGCAGGCCGCCGACCGGCTCTGCGGGCCGCCGCGCGCGGGTCTGCTGGCGCTCGGTGCCCGGGCCGGGGAGGAACTGGTCGGCGAGGCGGACTGCGAACTGCTGGACGGCCCGCCGGAGACCGCCGAACTGGCCCTCGCGGTGGCCGACCGCTGGCACCACCGGGGAGTCGCCACCCTGCTGCTGGAACACCTCGTGCACGCGGCACGGGCCGCCGGCATCCGCTTCTTCGAGGCCGACACGCTGCACGGAAACCACGCCGTCCACCAGGTCTTCGCCGACCTCGGCCTGCCCGTCGAGCGCCGGTACACGCAGGGCGAGGTCAGGATCAGGGTGCCACTGGACGAGAGGGACGAGCGCTACCGCTCGGCCGTGGACGAACGCGGGCGCAGCGCCGACGTGGCCAGCCTCGCCGCGCTGCTGCGCCCTGCCTCGGTCGCGGTGGTCGGCGCGTCCCGGCGGGAGGGCTCGGTCGGTCGGACGGTCCTGACGAGGATCCACCAGGGAGGTTTCGCCGGTCCGCTGTGGGTGGTCAACCCGCACGCCGACGAGATCGCCGGCGCACCCGCCCACTCGTCGGTCTCCGCACTGCCTGCCGTGCCGGACCTCGCCGTGCTGGCCGTTCCCGCCGGCGCCGTCCCCGCGGTGGCCGAGGAGTGCGGTGCCGCCGGAGTGCGGGCCCTGGTCGTGCTCACCTCGGGGCTCGGCCCGCAGGAGGCCCGTGGGCTGATGCGCGCCTGCCGTCGGCACAGCATGCGGCTGGTCGGACCGAACAGCCTCGGCATGGCGCAGACCGATCCGGCCGTCCGGCTGGACGCCGAGTTCGGTGGGGCCTTCCCCAGGCCCGGCACCGCCGGAGTGGCCGTGCAGAGCGGCGGCGTGGGGATCGCGCTGCTGTCGCGGCTGGCCTGGCTGGGCATCGGGGTGTCGAGCTTCGTCTCGCTCGGCGACAAGTACGACGTCAGCGGCAACGACCTGCTCCAGTGGTGGGAGGCGGACGGCCGGACCGACCTCGCGCTGCTCCACCTGGAGTCCTTCGGCAACCCGCGGGCCTTCGCCCGCACCGCCCGCCGGGTGACCGGGAGCATCCCGGTACTGACCGTCGACGCCGGCCGTTCGACGGCCGGCCGCCGCGGCGCCGCCTCGCACACCGCGGCCGCCGCCACCCCCACCGTCACCCGGGAGGCGCTGTTCCGGCAGGCCGGCATCACCGCGACCCGCGGTATCGAGGAACTCGTCGAGGCCGCCGCACTGTTGCGCGCCCAGCCGCTGCCCGCCCCGCGCGGAGCGGTGGCCGTGGTCTCCAACGCCGGAGGCATCGGCATCCTCGCCGCGGACGCCTGCGCCGAGGCCGGACTGGAACTGCCGGAACTCCCGACGGAACTCGGCAAGCTGCTGCCGCCCGGCGCCTCCGTCCGCAACCCGGTGGACACCACGGCGGCCATCGGTCCGACCGAACTCGCCCTCTTCCTCCGGGCGTTGGAACGCGAAGAGGCCGTCGACGCGATCCTGGTGTGCCTGGTGCCGACGGCGCTGGGCACCACCCCGGCCCAGGATCCGGTGCGCGCCCTGCTGGAGGGACCGGCCCGGCGCCGCGTCCCGATCGCCGCCGTGCTGCTCGACCAGCAGGTGCCCGTCCGGTACCGCACCTGCGCCGACGGCGGCATGGTGCCCGTCTACTCGGACACCGTCGCCGCCGCCCGGGCCCTCGCCCACGCCCGGGACCGAGCCCGCTGGCTCGCCGAGGCGCCCCCCGCGCCCGCCGAAGCGCCGGACTGCGACCGGAGCACCGCCCGAAGCCTGATCGACGGCTACCTCACCGCCCACCCCGACGGCGGCTGGCTCGACCCGCTGTCCACCGCCGACCTGCTGGAGGCCTACGGACTGCCGCTGACCACCGCGGTGTGGGCCCGCGACGAGCACACGGCGGTCGCCGCCGCGAACGGACTGCGCACGCTCGGGCACGAGGGCAAGGTGGCCCTGAAGGCCTACTGGCCCGGGCAGGTGCACAAGAGCGCGCTCGGCGCCGTCCGAACCGGCCTCGGCACCGAGGCCGAAGTGCGCTCCGCCTACCGGGATTTCACGGAGAGATTCGGCCCGGAGCTGGCCGGAGCGGTGGTCCAGCCGATGGCCGCGCCGGGCGTCGAACTGCTCGCGGGCGTCGTCCAGGACCGGGTCTTCGGGCCCCTCGTGGTGCTCGGGGCGGGCGGCACCGCCGCCGACGTGCTGGCCGACCGGGCGGCCCGGCTCGCCCCGCTGAGCGAGCGCGACCTGACCACCATGGTCACCGAACTGCGCAGCGCGCCCCTGCTGACGGGAAGCACCGGGGCGCCCGCCGTGGACCTCGCGGCGGTCCGGTCCGTCCTCGCCCGGCTCTCCCGCCTCGCCGACGACTTCCCGGAACTCGTCGAGGCGGACCTCAACCCCGTCATCCTCCGCCCCGACGGCGCGCTCTGCGTGGACGCCCGGGTCCGGCTGGAACGCCGGCCGTCCTTCGACCCCTACCTGCGGCGGTTGCGCCGCCCCGTGGCCGCCGAAGCGGAGTGAGCCCCGTGGACGAGGCCATCCGAACCGAGGCCCTCACAAGCGCGCGGAGGCTCGACGCGAGGCCCGCCCCGGGGCGAGCGGGCCGGCGGTGAGCGCCCATGGGGGGTGGGCCGGCGAAAGCACGGCGCAGTCCGACGGTCCTCCTCTCGCTGCGCCGCTTCTCGTTGGTGGGGCCTGGTGCTCTCAAGGAGCGCAAGAGGTGATTCGGAATCAAGTCCTCTCAAACCGGTCAAATGTGAGTACGTGGGCGAATTCTCAATCATCCGAAATGTGCGCTTGTGGTGCGGAACGGCGGGAGGCGTCTCATTGATTCACTCCGCCGTCGACGAACAGTCACCATCCCGTTGTTCGACGAATATTATGCAATTCCGGTGGCGACACGGTCGGTGAGCGCTGATACTTTACGCATGCTCCACTCGTGCTGAACAAGCATGCCAACGCCAGAAATCACGCCGACGTTGTCTCGGATTCGAAGGACTTGCTTTGCTTGAATCCGGCAGCGCCAGTGCGGAGGACACCACGGTCAGTGCTCCGTCCTCGTCGAACTGCGCGCCACCGGCTGAACCACCGCACTGCCGCCATCTCCCGTGGCGGCGGCTTCGCCCGTCACCCGGACCGGCCCGACCGAGAGGTCAACACCCCCCTCGGACCGGGTCCGCGTTCACCGGAGCACGAGGCAGTCAGAGCCCATATCTGGTCCCGGCTGTCGGCGAGCGGCGAGCGCACGCCCTGACCCGCCCAGAACCTCTCTCACCCATCGGAGACCGAACCCTTGTCCCGCAAGCCCATACGCCCCGCCCTCAAGGCCGGCGCCCTCGCAGCGGCCCTCGCCGGTGCCATGACCACGTTCGCCACCCCGCCCGCCGGTGCCACCGCCGGTGACCCCGCCGCCAACGGCTCGTACGCCTACACCGCGCGCATCGCGATCGGCGACAGCTTCCGTGCCTGCACCGGCGCCCTCGTGGACCGGTACTGGGTGATCACCTCGGCCGCGTGCTTCGCCGACAACCCCGCCCAGCCGACCGCGGTGGGTGAGACCCCCAAGTGGGCCACCACCGTGACGGTGGGCCGCACCGACCTGACCGCGACCGGCACCGGCGCGACCAGCAAGGTCGAGAAGCTGGTGGCCCGTCCGGAGCGCGACCTGGTGATGGCCAAGCTCGCCACCCCGATCGACGGAATCGCCACACTGCGGGTCGCCACCACGGCGCCCGCCACCACCGAGAACCTCCGGGTCCCCGGCTACGGACGCACCAAGACCGAATGGGTGCCCGACAAGCTCCACTCAGGAGCCTTCACCCTCGACACCGTGAACCCGACCGCCATAGGCACCACCGGCACCGCCGGCGCGGCGCTCTGCAAGGGCGACACCGGCGCCCCCGTGATCCGCGAGACTGCGGCAGGTGCCGAACTGGTCGCCGTGGTGTCCCGGTCCTGGCAGGGCGGCTGCCTCGGTGAGACCGAGACCCGCACCGGCGCCTCCCACACCCGCGTCGACGACCTCGGTACCTGGATCAAGGAGGTGCGCTACAGCACCGCGGACGTGAAGCCGGGTACCCACGTCCAGGTCCTCGGCTCCGACTCCACGCTGTGGGACACCGTCACCGATCACCGGTCCGGCCGCTGGGCCGACCGCTGGTCGATCGCCGACAGTGGCACCGGCACCGGCACCCAGACCACCGTGGACAGCGTCGCCATCGGCAACGCCGTGCACGTCTACGCAATCGGCACCGACGGCCACGTCTACACCCGCGACGGTGTGGTCGGCGGTACCTGGTCCGCCTGGCAGGAGGTGCCCGGCGGTGCCAGTGGTGTCCAGGACATCACCGCCGCCACCCGTGGCAACACGGTGAGCCTGCAGGTCGTCGGCTCCGACGGTCGCTTGCACACCACCAACGTCGACTACGGCGCCGGCACCTGGGACCCCCGCTGGGTCAAGGTCGACGACAACGCCGTCAAGGCCATCACCAGCAGTGCCACCCCGGACAACACCGTCCACGTCTACGCGATCGGCACCGACCTCAACGTCTACACGCGCGACAACAAGCCCGACGGCACCTGGACCAACTGGCAGCTCGTCCCCGGCGGTGCCAGCGGTGTCCAGGACATCACCGCCGCCACCCGTGGCAACACGGTGAGCCTGCAGATCGTCGGCTCCGACGGTCGCTTGCACACCACCAACGTCGACTACGGCGCCGGCACCTGGGACCCCCGCTGGGTCAAGGTCGACGACAACGCCGTC
>NZ_JBHVRT010000043.1:92737-93208 GCF_042885555.1 Kitasatospora sp. NPDC058048
CGTCAAGGCCATCACCAGCAGTGCCACCCCGGACAACACCGTCCACGTCTACGCGATCGGCACCGACCTCAACGTCTACACGCGCGACAACAAGCCCGACGGCACCTGGACCAACTGGCAGCTCGTCCCCGGCGGCGCCAGCGGCGCCCAGGACATCACCGCCACCACAGCCGCCACCGTCGGCTGACCTCACCCGCATTCCAGGGCTCCGTCCGGCACCGGGCAGCAAAACCGTTGTACGTCGGCCGCATTCGCTCCGCAGGCAGAGCCGGAAGCCCTGGGCTGCACCGGCGACGTCATCGTCACCCGGACGGTCCGCACCACCGGCCCGGCCCGGCTACGCTGCCCCGTGACGCTCGTTGGCCCCGGGGATGCACTTAGGTTCTAGGGATCGTTGCAACACCCCAGTTCAAGGGGTGCAATGTTCGAGATCCGGGAGAACCGGATAGCGGCTCAGGGTCGCAGGACCCT